>CALXTJ010000031.1 GCA_944391375.1 uncultured Alphaproteobacteria bacterium | reverse complement strand
TTAAGATGGGAGATAAGCAATGATAACACAGAAATTAGGTTTACGTATCAGACAACTCCGCCAAGAGCGAGGGATGTCGCAAGAGGAGTTATCTTTTTTAGCAGAGTTAGACAGGACTTATATTACGAGCGTAGAGAACGGCCGTCGTAACATTTCCATAATTAACATAGAAAAGATAGCCAAGGCATTTTCAATGTCAATAAAAGACCTTTTTGATTTTTAGGAGGAAAGATGTTAAGTAATAGGCTAGAAAAATTTGATAAATTTGTAAGAACTATAGATTTAGAAAGTTTTCGTAAAAAATATGCCCATTTAAAAATTGTAGAAATGGATTTACCGAGAAATATTCAAGCACTTAAAACTTTGTATAAATACTACTGGTCTGAGGTCAATTTGAATAATATTCCCGATTTTGAAACATATTATGATTTATATTATCAGGAAAATAAAAATGATATAGAGGAATTTAGGATAAAAACAGAGATGTGTAGTATATGTTTCAATAAAGGATTGCGTGCCAGAATTTACAGGACTTGGGCAAGTATAATTACACAAATACATGCAGGATATGTCGCAGAAAATGTTTTTGGAGAAGGCTCTGTTCAGATGAATGATGAACTAGACCATGAAGGGAAAGATTTCGTTATTACATACAATAATAAAACAATAGCTATTCAGGTTAAAAAAGAATCAAAAAGACCAGAAGCCAGGATTCAAAGGAATTCAGATAAAAACACATATACAATCCGCTATTGTGTGCCACAAAAGAAAGATTTTGAGCAACCTACATATAAAAAAACCGGAATTATTAAACCTCAGATGCTTGATTTTAGACAATTCTCCAATGATGGAATTTTAGATAGATACGACAACGGATTTGTTGTATTTATAGCAAAGACATTTGAGGATTTGAAGCCTCTGTTTGATTGAGGTATAAAGATATTTGAGATTTTGCCAATTGTACAAAATCAGGATTGATTTCAAAACCTATAAAGTGGCCTCCATTAGCAAGTGTTGCGATACATTCGGATCCGCTTCCGGCAAATGGAATCAAAACTGTAAAGTCGGCATTTATAGGTTTTGCTGCTCTAATAAGTCTTGAAGATAAAGCTAAAGGTTTTTGAGTTGGGTGAATTATCAACTCATGATATTCGTGGGCGTGTCTATCTTTGGGATTTACAATTTTGTTGCAAGTTTTACAAAAAATAAATCTTTCTTTAAGAGATGCTCCTCCAGCAAGTGTTGATATATTGAATACATCTCTTGGAAGAGCACCATTTTCATGTGCATTATACACAGTTTCTTTGCCGGTCCTACCAAATCTGCTTTTGGTGCCAGTTCTAACTTTACCCGCTGAATTTTTTAAAAATGATTCTGTGTATGGTTCTCTAACTAAATCACGATTAAAAAAAGGTTTGTCTTTCCAACATACTATAATAGCCTCATGACTCCGTTGCCAAAAACTAAATCCTGGAACATTCTTATTTGTATAATGCCATATTAACCAACGCTGTTTATTTATATCTATTTCAGTAGAAATATGGGCCAAAATTTCGCTGAAACCATATATATATATAGTTCCAGTTGGCTTTAAAACCCGAAAACATTCACTAAGCCATGACTTTGACCAAGCGATATAATTATGTAACGATAAATTATCCTTATTGTTTCCAAAATCTTTTCCGATATTATATGGAGGATCAGCAATAACAACATCTATGGTATTAGAAGGAATTTTTCCCATACCACACAGACAGTCTTCTAAGTAAATATCATTTAGCATTATCATAAATCCCAAAGAGCATTTAACACAATTTTATTAAAAATTGCAAATTGTTTATGAGGTTGTGCAAAATAAATATATCATAGGAAGATAGATAATAAAAAATCAGTATATAAAAAACGGTGGTTTTTAAAAACCACCGTCATTTCCGTTTTTTTATCTAATGGCTTTTTTGCCATTGTAAGGCATTGTTGATAAATGCCTTGCACTTTTCTGCCGATATGTGCCCGTCTTCACCTTTGAGGCGGCCTTCGGCATCTAGGTAAAATTGAGATTTTTCAGGCAAAACTTTGGCAATTTTATTAAGCTCTTCGGCCACATTTTCCGGAGATAATCCACCGGCATAGCCTTGCAATACATCGCCAAACGCCGGAGACTTTCGGAATTTGGGCAAAATCCCTTCACCGAAAGAGTCATCGTAAACGCAATCAAAGATAGCCCCGTTGCGAGCGTGAAAATTGTTGATAAACAGAGCATTGGCGTCGTTATATGAAAATATAAACCGCTGCCGGCCGTGCTGTTTTATCATATTTTCAAGCATCATAAAATCGGGCTTGGGATCGCGTCCGATTTTAAAGTTAAGCTGTACGCGTTGAAACATCGGCTTTTGTAAGTGATTGTTCCAACTTAAAAGCTCTTGCAGAGGAGCAGGAACTTGCCCATTGCAAAAACCCAACACCCAATCCTGATTAAGGTGCAAGGCCAAGGGTAAAGCAACTTTTCGGTTAAGAACTTCGGCATACAATTGCTTAAGCCAAGCCCAACGAGGAGTTGCATAGTTGCATTTGCGTCCCGAAACCTGTATCCCAAATTCAACTATCGGAAATTCGGCATACAACTTAAACAAATCTTCAATGTCGGTGTGTTCATTAACACCGGCACAGGTTATGTACTTCAACTTCATAATTAAATATTTAATATGTTAATAATGCTTAATGTTCCGACAGCCTAGCATTATTAAATATTTTTGTCAAATCATATATTATTTCTTTTTTCTGCGGCAATTAAATACCGATTGCGGATAGGTCCAAAACGAAATACTTACATCTTCAATATTAAGCTCTTTGCAAATCCCGATACGATGATGTCCTTGCAATAACTGGTCTTTATATCCCCAGTGCCGATTAAGCCCCACAAACATCGGATATTCCACATTATAGCCGTTTTTCAAAGAATTATATAATTCATCAAAACGTTTTTGCCGCTCCTGTTCGGGGATATACCATTTTTTATTTTTTAAGGCATAGGCGTTTTCCCGATTACGGACTCCGCGGGCTAATTTCTTTTTCAGCAGCCACGAAAGTTTGGTACGATAAATATGATTGCCGACAACCACGGTTTTGCGTTTTATGGGCTTGATTAAATGCAATAAAAAGCCGATAACGGGGTTATAAGTATAATAAGCTATGCGGACTTTTACAAAATCCTGATTATTTTGGCGGCATTGCTCAAGCACTTGTGCTCCTGAAAGCAAAGTATCTTCTTTGGTTTTATCATTTGCCAACAAGATAACTACTCTTTTAGTATCATCTTGGTATTGTGCAGACTTGTTTAAGGCCGCAACATCTTCAACATTGAGTAAATATCTTTTGGAAGAATATGCCAAATAATCTTTTTTCAATTTTTAACTCTCTTTTTTATTAAATCTTCAACTTTCATAATCGGTTTGGCCGGATTACCGGCGACTACCGTATTTGCCTCAACATCTTTGGTAACTACGCTTCCGGCACCGATAATGGCATTATCTTTAACGGTAACGCCCATCAGAATTACGGCATTCCACCCGACAAAAACATTATTACCGATTTTTACCGGTTTGAAAACAGTTTTATAGTTACCCACACGATTTAACGACGCATCATGAGCCAAAACCGAACATCCGGTTAAACAGCAGTTGTCTCCGATAGTAATATCCGAACCTTTGGTTAAGTCAAGATGAACATTGTTGTATATGTAAGTACCTTTACCGATTTTTATACCTTTGCGACGGTATTTTTCGGCATTGCGAAACGGAGCCTTAACCCCTTTAATTTTTAAGTAAGCCAAATATAAGTAATCAGATATTTTCATTATAAAGTACCTTTTGTAAAATTACCCCCAGTTTGGCGGTAAAAGCGGCAAGAGAATAATGTTGATTAAAGAGGAGATTTCCTTCTTTGGCCAGGGGTTCAATCAGTTGCGGAGAGTCAATAAATTTTTGCATAACTTCGGCCAACGATTGAGGATTTTCCACTTCGGCCAATTCGGTATTTGTTAAGTTTTTAAGAACTTCAACGGGGCCGATACACTTGGTGGCAACAATAGGTTTGGAGTAGGCCAAGGCTTCCAAAACGGCCAAGGGCATATTATCCGACCGCGAAGATAAAACAAAGACATCAATTTTATTAAAAAAATCAGATTTATCATTTACCCAACCGCTAAATTCCACCTGACTGTCAAGATTTAAGTCATGAGCCTGTTGTTTTAGTTTTTGTTCTTCCTCACCGCTTCCGGCGATAAGGCATTTAAATGCTCTACCGGAATTTTTTAAAATTGCCAGAGAGTTAAGCAAAACATCAAAACCCTTAACAGGATGAAGCCTTCCCAAGGCTCCGAAGACAAGCGGGGTATGAACTTTTTTAAAAGTATGCGAACTTTCCAAAACGGTATTGGGCAAAATAAAAGATTTTTGCCTGATATACGAAGGTTGAGCCATACAAAAGGCGTTAGTTAAAAAAATCAGATTATCGCACCGTTTTTTATAAGGGCAGTGTTTGGAGTGCATAACACCCAAGGTTTTAAAAGAAGGCTTTAACAAACGCCGCACGATTTTATTTAATATTAAACTCATGGCACGGTTGCCGTGGCATAAGGCGATATCGGCTTTTTTTTCTTTGAGCAGTTTAATGATTTTAAAAATGTTGATAAGATTATACATGGAACGATTTTTAAGAGTATAAACCGAAGCTCCGCTGTTTTTAAGCTCTTGTAAATAAGGACAGTCGTCCATTACCAAACAAAATACGGTATGCCCCAAATTAACCAGAGCCTTGGTATAAACTACCGCCATTTGTTCCAGTCCGCCTTTGCCGGAAGAGAGCATAATGTTAAATATGTTCATGGGGTTTGCTTTCCGGTATATCTTCATCAAAGTAATCAGGAATGTGTTTAACCTGTATAAAGCTTTCCACGCCAAAGCTTGCCAACCATATTGCCGCTAAAATAATATTGCATATAAGGCTTTCTTTGCCCCAAGCATTGATAACAATTAAAGCACATAGCATGCCCCAAAACAGCAAAGGATAGAGTATGGTGAGCCATATTTGTATTTTTAATGGCAGATTAAGAGCTTGGTATTTTGAATTTTTTAGGAAAAGCAGTAATTTTCTGCGAATAGAATTAAGTCCATTAAATTTTTTTTGCATCATTTTAGTCCTGTAGGCTTGTTTTTCCAAAATGCAACTATAGTTACAGTGTAATTATAATTACATTTAAATCTATAAAGTCAACAGTTAAAAACAAACTATGATACGAAATGATGCGGAAATATTAACTCAAAAAGTTGTGGCTATCTTGGAACGGGAAAGAGTTGGCCGCCGCATTACCAAACTGCAAATTTCTAAAGAAACGGGCTTAAGCCGCACGGCGTATACTTTAATTGTTGATAACAAAAACAGCCCGACTTTGCGAACCTTGTTTATGATAGCAGATGCCTTACAGGTAGATTTAAAAGAGGTTATAGCCAAAGCCGAAAATGAAGTAAAGTTGTTAAAATAAATCCCCTAATCTTATTAAAAAGAGCAGGGGATTTATTTTTAAGAAGTTTTCAAGTTATACTTCAGGAATTGAAGCCTTGGTGCGTTTTTCTTCGCTTACCGGCGATTCTTTAGCTTTATTGATTTTTTTACCGCTCAATAAGTCGTTAATTTCCTCACCGGTCAAAGTTTCATATTCCATAAGAGCCTGAGCCAAGGTTTCCCAATCTTGAGTTTTTTCTTTCAAGATTTTGGTAGCCTGAGCATGCCCTTCGGTAACCAATCTCTTAATTTCGGCATCAACCAAACGAGCCGTATCTTCGCTCATATTTTTATTTTGCGTAACCGAACGCCCTAAAAAGACTTCACCGGAGTTTTCCGAATACAAAACCGGCCCCAAAGTATCACTCATACCCCATTCGGTAACCATGGAGCGAGCCAGATTGGTAGCAGCGGCAATATCGGAAGAAGCACCTGAGGTTACCGCGTCATACCCGAATTTTAATTCTTCGGCAACTCGTCCGCCCATTAAAATTACCAAACGCGAGAGCATTTTGGCACGCGTATAAGAATACTGATCTTTTTCCGGCAGCTGTTGCACCATACCCAAAGCTCTGCCTCTGGGGATGATGGTAGCTTTATGAATAGGATCGGTTTCCTTAACATTAAGCGAGCAAATGGCGTGTCCGGCTTCATGGTAAGCGGTCAGCATTTTTTCTTTTTCATCCATAGCCATGGACTTGCGTTCATTACCCATTAAAACCTTGTCTTTGGCATCATCAAAGTCTTGAGCCGTAACCTTGCGTTTATTTTTACGAGCAGCCAAAAGGGCGGCTTCATTAACAAGGTTCGCCAAATCGGCACCTGAAAATCCAGGTGTTCCGCGTGCCACAACGGCCAAATCAACATCTTTGGCCAAAGGCACTTTGCGGACATGCACTTTTAAGATTTCCTCACGACCTTTAATGTCAGGATTGGAAACGGTCACCTGTCTGTCAAATCTTCCCGGACGCAACAACGCCGGATCCAAAACATCGGGACGGTTGGTAGCGGCAATTAAAATAACATTTTCGTTATCATCAAAGCCGTCCATTTCCACCAACAATTGGTTTAAGGTTTGTTCGCGTTCATCATTGCCGCCGCCCAGACCTGCACCACGATGCCGACCTACCGCATCAATTTCATCAATAAACAACAGGCAGGGAGCGTTCTTTTTGGCCTGAGCAAACATATCTCTTACTCTGGAGGCACCGACACCGACAAACATTTCCACAAAGTCTGAACCGGATATGGAAAAGAACGGCACATCGGCTTCACCGGCAACGGCCTTAGCCAGCAAAGTTTTACCCGTTCCCGGAGGGCCGACCAGCAAAACACCCTTGGGGATTCGTCCGCCCAAACGCGAAAATTTTTGCGGATCTTTCAAAAAATCTACCACTTCTTCCAACTCTTGCTTGGATTCGTCGGCACCGGCCACATCGGCAAAAGTAACTTTTTTGTTATTTTCCACCAAGCGGGCCCGTGATTTTCCGAAACTTAAGGCTTTATTGTTGCCGGAATTGGCCTGCCGCATAAAGAAAATCCAAACACCGACCAGCAATAACATCGGGAACCATGAAATAAAGATTCCCCAAAAAGTGCTGCCCGAAGTGTCTATCGGCTTGGCAACAACCTTAACATCGTTTTTGCGTAAAGTTTCAATCATGGAAGGGTCGTTGGGAGCATAAGTATAAAACTCGCGTCCGTCGGTCATGGTACCGTAAACATCGGCTCCCGAAACCGTTACTTCACTGATTTGCTTATTTTCGGCACTATTCATAAATTCCGAAAAAGCCAGATTTTCCATACTTGCCCGACGCTGCGAATTGCCAAACGAGCCCAACATCGGTATGACTATTAAAAATATTAAAGCCCAAATTAAAAAGTTTCTACCCAGTTTCATTAAAAAATTCCTTCTCAATTACTGCATATTTTCAATATATAGGGTGTTTAAGCTTAAAACTCAAGAGCCTTAAAGCGGTTTATCCCAACTGTCCGTTACGCATTTTAAAAATTCCGTTTTCATAACCTTGAATAGATTTATCGGTTTTGGCTTTTTCCAGACGATGGAGAGTATAAGCCACATATTCTTTTTCGCGTTCAATACCCAAATAGCGGCGGTTTAACTTGTGAGCGGTAACGGCGGTAGTACCCGAGCCGACAAACGGGTCAAACACCAAATCGCCCTCATTACTGGAGGCTAAAATAAGTTTGGCAATCAGTTTTTCGGGTTTTTGGGTCGGATGTGGAGTATTTTCAGGCATTGACCAAAATGGTATGGAAATGTCAGTCCATATGTTGGAAGGATGAGTTAATCTAAATTTTTTGCCTTCATTTTCCGCCCAATCTTTCGGCTTACCGTCCCTATCGCGATAAGGAGCAATAACCGGCCGCATAATTTTTACGGCATCCAAATTAAAGGTGTAAGTATCCGATTTTGTAAAAAACCAGATGTCTTCCAAACAATTTTTCCAGTTATTTAGGGCTCCTCGGCCTTTTTCCCGTTCCCAAGATATGCGGTTTTGTAAAACAAAATATTTACAGGCCACTTCCGGAATGGCAAGGGAAGTTTTCCAATCCGAGCAAATATAAATGCTGGCATTATCTTTTAGGATTCGCACGGTTTTTTTAAGCCATTTATCAAGCCAGGAAGTATATTCTTTAAATTTCATGGCTTTAAATTGTTTACCGGCAAAATTTTTGGTAAGATTATAAGGAGGATCCACAATCATCAAATCAACGCAACCATCGGGCAGATAATCAAGAGCTTTGAAAGTATCCTGACAAATTATTTTATCGGCAAGCTGTTCTGCCCCAACCTTGCCGGAAAGCTTTAGAGCACTTTTGGCATAGTCGTTGATTTGTTTTGGGGTTAAGACAAGGGTTTTATTTCGCAAAGCCTTAGACACTACTCTTCACCAAACTTACAATTTACAAGGTTAGATATGGCTTTAAGAGCTTCCTTTGCCTGATTTCCTTTGGCTTTAACATGGATGGTAGTACCTTTTGAGGCGGCGAGCATCATCAAGCCCATAATGGAGCAACCGCTGACCTGTTGTCCGATGCGTTCCACGGTAATATCGGCATTAAACTGTTCGGCACATTTTACAAAAGCAGCTGCGGCACGGGCATGCAGACCTTTTTGATTTTTAATTTCCAAATCGGCACAAATTTCCTCGGTTGATGCAGATTTTGCATTCATATTCATTTTATTGTCCTAACAGCTGAGAAGCAATATTGATATATTTTTTGCCGGCTTCCTGAGCTCCCAACACACTGTCTTTTAAGGAGCAATCTTTGCGTAAGGCGGCCAATTTAATAAGCATCGGCAAGTTAGCACCGGCCAAAATTTCCACATTAGCCTTATCCATAATGGATATGGCCAAGTTAGAAGGAGTACCGCCGAACATGTCGGTTAAAACCACAACGCCGCTTCCGGTATCTACATGCTTAACTTTTTGCAAAATTTCGTTACGACGACTTTCCATGTCATCTTCCGGGCCTATGCAAACCGCAGCGATTTGCTCCTGAGGTCCGACCACATGCTGCATGGCCGATAAAAATTCTTCGGCCAAGCGTCCGTGTGTTACCAAAACCAATCCTATCATTTTGTATTTCCGCCTGTCCAAGATCTTATTGCACCGAAAGACTTAATAACATCTTCTTTACTTTTGGCTCTGACCAGTTCATCGGCTCGGGTTTGTTTGCCTTTAAAGACAATTTCTTCAACATTATCTACCGGAACGCCGTAAACTCTTTCCACTACATCGCCGGTTAATTCCACAATCATCACAAATTCGGATTCGGCCAAAACATTTTTTGTTTCGGGATCAATATTATCCAAACGCACGGCCAACCTATCATCGCGTTTTAAGAGAGCGGTTTGTTTGCCGTCAAACTCCAGTACCGGCTTTTCCGGACTGCCCGAACGAGCATCAATAAATATGGCCAGTTCCCCGTATTTATTTTCAATTATTTCATAAAAGTCCTGTTTTTCTATCAGTGTGTAATATTGAGTTTCCATGTTTTTGCCCTTTTTAATTTACTTTTTAACATCATAATATATCTGTTTTGGTCTGTCAATTTAGACTTTCATGTTATCTGCCAAAATCAAAATCTTTATCTTGCTTAACGGCCTTTTTGGGCTTTTTAGTCGGTTGTTTAAGGTGCTTAAGTTCCAAATTTTCCTTGCCTTCTTTAAATTTTTGCTTGCGTTTTTTAATATCTTGGCCCGATTTTTCCAAAATAAGTTCGGCCAATTTAATATCATCAAGCTTTGCTTCGCCGGCCTTGACAATGTCTCGCATATCCAAATTTTTGGCTGCTTCTTTGCCGCCTAAGCTTTCAACTTTTTTAATACCGCGGGCGGCCTGAATTATTTTACCGTCCTCAATTTTACCTTTAATGCCGAGTTTGCCGGAAACTTCTTTTTTGATAATTTTTTCCTGCATTTCTTCGGGGCGAAATACGGCTTCCTGCATACCCAGAGCAACGGCTTTTTTGCTTATGTCGCTAAGGCCGCTTTCTCTGGCCAGATTGTTGGCAATGTGTAAGGCTTCCATTTTTCCGGCATCTTGCTGCATCTGCGTATTTTTTATGGTATCTTTTTGCTTAAACAGCCGCTTTTCATCTTCGGTTAAGGCATTCAAAAGCGTGTTTTCTTCCTCCTGAGCATAAGGAATTGGGGCAAAGACGGTTTCATTTTCATCATCATCGTCATCTTCATCGTATACTTCTTTAATTTTTTTGCGAAGTTTTTTTAACCCCAAAGACAAATTTTCCGGCCGCGGAGCTTTCATCGGTTTATCTTTTTTGGCGTTATAGGCTTCGGCCGCCTTTACATTTATTTTCAGAGTTAAGCGTTCATTTTTATCAAAGCCGTTTTTTTTCCAGTCAAAAACCGCTTCCTGATCATCGGCAAAGTCGTCATTTGATTTATTAGTCACATTATCCTCTCTTTTTTAGGCCGTATATGTTACTATGCCACATGCGGATGATATTGTCAAAGTTAATTTAGCACATAAGTAATCATAAGCGATTCGTCGGAAAGAATAACCGGAATTACTTCCACCACGGCACCGTCTTTGCGTTGCAGCCGAAAGCGAGAACATATATTCAACAAATGATTTATCATGGTTTGTTTCAAGGCATCCCAATTTTCGGTAACCGACAGCAGAGGTTTTTGCATTTCCAATACTTCATTTAAGGAGAGCATGGTAGGAGCGGTACCGTCTTCAACTTTCCAGAACTTTTGATAACTGCGATTAAAATATTTTACTTTTTGATCGGTTCCGAAAATGATTACGGCATCACGAACATTATCCAAAATATTTTGTTGTACGGACACCAGCTCATTGGCCATACGGGTAGCGGCCAAACGGTCGGATACATCTTCAAAAGCAAAAATCAGGCCGTTGGGGTGCGGAGCCACAACGCGGCGAAAAGTTCTGCCGTCAGGGATATGCAGCAAATCTTCTTTGGATTCTATTAAGGATGTAAACATTTTTTCCTCATCGTTTTTATAAGAACGAAAATCGGTTACTTCGGGCAAACGGCGATTTTCTCGTATAATATCCAAAAATTCGCCGTATGAAGGATTAGTATCGGCAAAATTGGTCGGTAAGCCCCACAAATTAAGGAAGGCTTTATTGGAAAAGATAAGTTTTTGATGAGTGTTAAATATGGCAAAAGCAGTTCCCAGGGCGGACAGAACTTCCAAATGAGCGTTTTGATGAATTTTAAAAGATCTTTTAATTTCATCTAAAGCGGTAACATCTTCCAAAACGCCGACGGTGGCGATTCGGTTTAATTTACCGTCGGTTAAGAAGGGAGTTTCGGTAATTTCAAACTGTTTGGCCTGTCCGGATACTACCAGATTGACATCTTGTTTTTGTTCCCGATTGGTAGTTTGAGCTTTTTGTGCCAAATTACGAGCACAATTTTCCCATTTATCATTTACGGCGGCATTATCACCGGCTTTTAAGTTGTTGAGTTCTTTATATTTTTGGTTAGCCATAACAACATTTAATTTTTCATCTCTGAGCCACAGCGGAAAATTGACATGATTGATTAGGCATTCCAAATTTTGCAATTTACGGATAAGTTCTGTTTTTTCGTTTTCCAGAGCACCGATTTTGAGCATATCGTCGCTTAAATCTCTGAACCATAGCATATCACAATACAAATTACCATCGGTTCCGTTAATTCTGGCCCCGAAGATATTGATGCTGCGTTTAATGTTTTTGAGCATAAAAATATCATCAAAAGGGATTCCTTCATCCTGCATTAAGGCCAGATATTTTTTAATTTTAACGGAGTCGTTATCGGTAAACATTGCCAGCACATCGTCAAAGGAAGACTGATTACCGTTTTTTAAGTTAAGCATAACGGCCAAGCGTCTGGAACATCTTTCGCGTACGCTGCGGCGGGGATCTTTAATGCGTTCATCGGGATATATAAAAGCAAAATAGCCGTCTTTTGAGGCATACATGGTTTCAGCGTATCGTTCGCGATCGCGGTTTAGGAAGTAATTTTTTTGTTTTAGGCGGGCAATGGTTATTCTAAAAGATACCAAAAAAGCCACCAATACCACACCGGCAATCAGGCAAAAGTAGAGCATATCGTGCAATAAATCGTCAGTCATTATATTTTCTCACAAAGTGAAATAATCGTTGTTTGTTTTTAGATTCTATATTATAAAAGCAAATACGCAATTTAAATTTTAAGGTGGTGAACAAGTTATGTATACACTTGCATTTGATACAACTTCCGATTTTTGTTCGGTAGGATTGTTTAAGGACGGGGAAAAGCAGGAAGTTTTTGAAAAAGAGATGGATTTCGGTCAAGCCGAAGTTTTAATGCCGAAAATTGCCGAGATTTTACAAAATCGGGATTTACGGTTCAAGGATTTAGGTTTAGCGGTAGTCTGCACCGGTCCGGGATCGTTTACGGGGGTAAGGTCTTCCGTATCGGCGGCCCGAGCTTTTAGCTTGGCATGTCCTGAAGTAACGGTTTGCGGGGTGAGTGCTTTTGAGGCCTATGCGGCAGATTTTGAGCCGGATGAGTTAGCCGAAATAAATGCGGTTTTAATAGAAACCAAACGCGAGGACTTTTATGTACAGTATTATGATTGTAACTTAGGCAAAATGGGAGCTCCCGGCACGGCTTTTTATGAAGACATCAAACATTTTTTAAGTTCACACAAAGTTTCGTTGGCAGGTTCGGGAGTGGAGCGGTTTTTAAGCAAACCGAGCGGTTTGAGTTTGCATGCAATTAAAATGCAAAGTCATCCGCCTCTTGACAAACTGGCCTTAACGGGAATAAACAGATATAACCAAAAAAACACGGATTTTCCCAAGCCGTTGTATTTAAAAGCACCGGATGTCTGTGTAAAATAAAAATAAAAGTAGAAAAATTATAAAATAAGCTGTATGTATCTAACAGATGATGTTTTAACAAGTAAATAAAAAGAGGAATAAAGTGACTAAATCAGAGTTAATTGAAAAGATTGCCGCTAAAAATCCAAATCTGATGCTTAAAGATGTGGAAAAGATAGTTAATGTTGTTTTAGGCAAAATTATCAGCACCTTAGCCAAGGGCGATAGGGTTGAGTTCAGAGGTTTCGGAACATTTTCGGTTCGTAAACGTGCACCTCGTGTGGCCAAAAATCCTCGTACGGGAGCCCAGGTTAATGTGGAAGAACGCAACATAGCACATTTTAAGACCGGAAAAGAGCTGCATGAGCAATTAAACAAAAAAGCTTAAACAAGCTGTTAAGCAAACTGTTTTAACAAGGAGGGCTTTAAGATGAATTTTATACGAAAATTGATTGAAATTCCGCTGATTATCATTGTGATTGTATTTGCGGTAATCAACAACGATTTTGCCACATTTAACTTAAAGCCTTTTGATTTGGATATAACGGTTTCGTTAAGTGTTTTAATATTGGTGTTATTTTTTGCCGGTTACTTATTGGGCAGATTTGATGCGTTTGTGGCCAATGCCCCGTTAAGAGCCAATTTGCGGGAGCAGAAAAAAGCCAACAAAGTTTTAAACAAAGAGCATGAAAAACTGCATGCCAAATTTTCGGATTTAAAGGATGATTTGGCCGAATTAAAGCATAAAGAAGATCAAGAGCCCAAAGTTCCGTTTAAGGACAGATTGGCTAAGTTTTTTTCATTTAAGAAAGAAAATTAGAGTAAAAATTTAGGGAAGAAAGATGAATTGGTTTACGGATATTGTGCGTCCGAAAATTCAAAAGACGACGCCTAAAGAAATAGCGGATAATTTGTGGGTAAAGTGTCCCTCATGTAATCAGATGCTGTTTTCTAAGGAACTGAAGAAGTCCATGTATGTGTGCACCTCATGCGGGCATCATTTGCGTTTATATGTAGATAAACGATTAAGGATGCTTTTTGATGAGGGCAGATATACGGAGTTAGAGTTACCGGTTTTACAAGACGATCCTTTAAAATTTAAGGATTCGCAAAGATACACCGACAGATTAAGAAGTTATCGTAAAGCTACCGGCAGTCAGGACGCCATTAAAGTAGCCAAGGGTAAGATTGGCGGGGTAGAGAGTGTACTGGCGGTTATGGACTTTTCATTTATGGGCGGCTCCATGGGCACGGCCGTAGGTGAGGGTATAGTAACGGCAGCCGAATATGCCTTAAAGCACAAAATTCCGTTAATTACGGTAGCCTCATCGGGAGGAGCCCGCATGCAGGAAGGTATTTTATCGTTAATGCAGATGGCTCGCACTACGGCAGCGGTTAATTTGTTAAAAGAGAAGGGGATTCTGTTTATTTCAATTTTAGCCGATCCGACCACCGGAGGCGTTTCGGCCTCATTTGCAATGTTGGGCGATGTTAATATTGCCGAAAAGGGATGTTTAATAGGCTTTGCCGGTAAGCGGGTTATTGAACAGACCATAAGGGAAAAACTACCGGAAGGCTTCCAGACTGCCGAATATTTGAAGGAACACGGCATGGTAGACATGGTAGTAGACAGAGCTCACATGAAGGAAGAGCTGGTAAAGGTCTTAAAGGTCTTGACCAACAAGAATAAACAGTTGGAAACCAAATAATAATCAAACACCTTCCGATTACGGAAGGTGTTTTAAGTTTACCACAGAAACGAGAACGAATATTCGGTATTGTCGTCATTTTTATTCTGGGAGCAGATGTTGGCAATATCGTCAAGCGTTAAGTTTTTAAGACAAGTTTGCCCTTCGGTGCAAGTTTTATCACCTCGTAAATATTTACTGCTATATCCCGCTGAACCGTTATCTTCGCGTATAATATTCAATAATTCAGCCGAAAAAGCTTTGGCAATATTGATTAAATTTTGGCATTGTTCAAAACTTGCTGGAGAGTTTTCCAAGGAAAAACCCATGGCCCATTCATATCCGAAACCCGCCCGACTGTAAAAAGCAATTTTATTTCCAAAGTTATCAAATAACCTATTAGTCGTTTCATCATAACGGATACCGTCAGGTAGCAGATTTATTTTTTGTAGTAAATCCATATGATATTCATAGCTGGATGTACTGGCGGTGGGGATTTGTTTGGAAATTTGTAAAGCGTTGACCAAGAGCATATTAAAGGCTTCGGCCTGTTTGTTGAGCTTATATTTGGTCATAGCCTTGGAGTAACCGGCGATTGCTCCCACTGATAAAACTCCAATGATTGCCAAAACACCTAACATTTCCACCATGGAACGACCGGATTGATAAAATTTCATTTAAAACCTCCAAAAAAATTAGTAACAAGAGCTTTAAACGAAATC
>CALXTJ010000030.1 GCA_944391375.1 uncultured Alphaproteobacteria bacterium | reverse complement strand
TCCTAAAGAGGGTATCTCAAATTTTGTTTTTTCTGTTGCAAATTTTTCAAAGAAAAGTTATTGCTAATGCCATGACCTGATACAAAATGACCATAGAATATGACGGAACCATTTGTTTTGACTATTTTTGGCGTTCTACACCAGAAGAAATAAAGACGACTATAGGAAAATTCTTATTTCAAAATAATACATATTTATTAGAAGATTGGATGCGAGGACAAAAATCTTCTGAAGATATTAATCAAATTATTTCTGACGAGTGCAATTTAGATTACAACATGATATGGAATTATTTTGTTAAAGACTGTGAGAATATGTATATTCCAAAAGATATTTTAGATGCTCTCTCAGCTTGTAAAAAGAATAATACATTGATCTTAATCACAGATAATATGGATTGTTTTAATCGTTTTACAAAAAATAAATTAAATTTGTCAAATTATTTTCATTATATTTTTAATTCTTATGACTATGGACTTCTTAAAGATGATCCTATCCCAAAAGGACTATTTAAAAAAATTATCGATTTAAACGGATTTGATATTCAAAAATCTGTTTTATTAGATAATTCTCAAAAAAAACTGTGACCTATTTAATCAATTGGGAGGTTCTAGTTTTCTTATAAAAGATAGGCAAGATGTCGTTTCTATACTTAAAATGTTGGAGTAACTAATGATTATAGCACTAGAAGGAGGTATTTGTAGTGGTAAAACCACTTTAGCAAAACAATTAGAAAAAAAGGGTTTTTTTACATTCCCGAATACATGGATATTATTACCCCTCAAGAGCAAAAAGAACTAAATGCCTTAATTTCTCAAGATAAAAGTGCCTTATTATTCTTTTTAAAAATGGAACAGAGAAGAAAATATCTTTATGGTTCACAAAGTCTACAAAAAAATAGTGTGTTAGATAGAAGTTACTTAACCTTATTTGCTTATGAATTTGCAAAAAACAATAAATATCCTAATTTAGATTTGCCTCTAAAAGAAAATGTGATAATGCCAGATTTGATCATCTTTTTAGATATAAATGACCAACTTAGGAAGCAACGAAGTCTTAAACGCAGAGATGTAGATATGCCTGAAACATTCTTAAATTCTGAATTTAATCGGAGATTAAAAACGTTTTTTTTAGAAAAATCATCGGAAAAATGTATTTTTATAAATTCAGAGAAATTAGAACCGGAACAAATGGCAAGTATACTGAAAAATGTAAATGTAAAACAAAAAAAACAAATATGTAACATATTTCAAAACATGTTTCAGATAGAACGCTAATTTTTGCATAATTCATCAAAAATCATTCGTGCCGGATACGAGTTGTTAGGTTTACAGACCTATTTTACGGCCGGCCCCAAAGAGGTAAGAGCCTGGACCTTTTTAAGGGGTTCCAAAGCACCGCAATGTGCCGGAATTATACACAGCGATTTTGAACGCGGATTTATCAGAGCCGAGACCATAAGTTATGACGATTATGTTCGTTTAGGTGGAGAGCAAGCCTGCAAAGAGGCCGGAAAAGTTCGCTCCGAAGGCAAGGAATATGTAGTGCAAGACGGCGATATTATGACCTTTTTGTTTAATGTATAGTTCATTGCATAGAAGGAACCGAATTCTAAAAATAATTTCCACCGCAAAGTTTTGTACTTTGCGGTTTGGCTTTTTAAAACTCACAACCAAAACGTCCAAATACAAAAAACTCCCTTGCGGGAGCTTTTTCTACTGGGGCGGACGATGAGGCTACGCTGTTTCCAACAGCTCGTCCCAACGGCATCTAAACTCGCCTCGGTCGCTGTCGCTTCCCTTGCTCGTTAAGATGTTCCGTTGCTTTGCGGTAAAAAACATCCACCGGGATGTTTTTTTATCCTCAGCTCTTCCGAGTTCTCGCCTATCTCCCGCCTAAATACAAAAAACTCCCTTGCGGGAGCTTTTTCTACTGGGGCGGACGATGAGGCTCGAACTCACGACAACCGGTACCACAAACCGGGGCTCTACCAACTGAGCTACGTCCGCCGTTGACTATTGCCTTTTACTAACATTCATCCCAAAAGTCAATAAAAATTATTATTCTCAAAAAATATTTTTATTAACTCCCGATTCGTTTTTAAAAAAATCTATTATCTTAACTCTTTATTTTCCTTTTACTCCTATCTTACTTCACAAAATGTACTAACCCCATAAAAGAGATAATTCATCATGAAATGTATAAAATATTTTGTCTGTGCTTTAATGCTTACTCTTGTGGCAACCGCTAAAACTTACGCTTCAACCTCCTCTATTTTGATTGATGCCCAAAGCGGTAATGTCTTGTATGCCGACAATGCCGATGTTCGTCGTTACCCGGCCTCTCTTACCAAGTTAATGACTCTTTACATAACTTTTAACGCCTTGGAAAACGGTAAACTCAAACTTGATGATGAATTAAAAATATCTTACACTGCCGCCAATCGCTCACCTTCAAGGTTAGGCTTAACCCCCGGTAAAACTATTGATGTCAAAACCGCCATTTTGGCCACGATTATTAAATCGGCCAACGATTGTGCCACCGTTTTGGGAGAATCTTTGGCCAAAGATGAACGCTCGTTTGCAGTTTTAATGACTGAAACCGCTCGGCAATTGGGCATGAAAAACACCACATTTAAAAATGCTTCCGGCTTACCTAATTCCCAACAAAAAACTACCGCTCGCGACATGGCCATTTTGGCTGCCGCCATTTATCACCATTTTCCGCAATACTATTCATGGTTTTCCATCCCCGAATTTACTTATCAGGGCAAAACTTACCGCACCCATAATTATCTTTTAAAAGATTTTGACGGTGCCGACGGCCTCAAAACCGGATTTACCAATGCCGCCGGATATAACATAATCACTTCCGCCAAACGCGGCAATCATCGTGTAATTGCCGTTACCATGGGACACGATACCCAAGATAATCGGGATAAAAAAGTTTATACCATGATGGATAAAGCCTTAACGCAAATGGCCCAAACCGATGTTATAGATTCGCATAAGCTCGCCGCCGCCATTGATAAAACACCTGCCCAAAAAGCTACTAAAATGGCTTCCGCAACAAGCTATTTGCCCAAAAGTTCCAAAGGCGGCAACTGGGCCATTCAAATCGGTTCATTTTCCAACTATAACAAAGCCAAAGGCCATGCTCAAAAAATTAAGAACAAACTCTCCGGCAAGTTTGCGGTTCGCAATACCGATATTGAAAAGTTTACCAAAAACGGTCAAACTTTATACCGGGCCAAACTGGTCGGACTTGCCCAAAACGATGCTAAAAGAGCCTGCAGTTTGTTAAAAAACAATAATCAGGCTTGTATGGTAACCACCCATAAACCTCACAGTACATATGCTCAAAGGTAATCATGGCACAAATACTTGTAATTAACAGCTCCAATACCTGTTCCGGCAAAACCCTCTTAGCCTCCCATTTGGCGGTTATGCTTTCCCGTGATTATAAGGTAGCGGTTGCCGACAGCTTAAAATCGGAAAGTCCGCTTGCCACCTTTATTGCCAAACGTTACAATTTAAATCTGACCAAAAATTACAATCTACCCGTACCGCAATATCATTCTTTACACAAAGATACCTTAAATGACATATCTTCTTGTTACGATATTATCATTTTGGATTCACCGGACAGCGAATATTTTAAGTATGCCGACATCTTTTTAACTCCCTTACGAGATAGTGAAGGACTGAATTCTTTAAGCCTTAAAAACAGTTTGTATGCTTCTTTAATCTGGGAAGCCAAAAAACAGCGAGCCGCCTTGGGTAAAAATGCTTTTCGTTGGGTAGTCTGCCCCAATGACAATTATTCATCCGAACAACTCCGTCTTTTAGAGCAGAATTCCCGCTTTTTAGGTTTTTCAATATCTCCCGCCTTAGGCCATAGGGAGGAATATAACAACGGATTAAAGCAAGGATTAACCGTACTTGATAAAGATCAACCCGAGCTTAAAACCCTGTTTGATTTGCCTGATTTATATGCTCGCCGCAATTTAAAAAAGATTGCCGAATTTGTGTGGCAGAACAAGTAAATTTTGCTTTACGAGACAAATATTTTGGGGCAATATGGTGGCATCAATTATTAAAAACATGAGGAATACGCACATGATACAAAACATAAGCACTACTCCTTATACCGACCAAAAAATGGGAACGGCCGGTATCAGAAAAAAATCTAAAATCGTAACCCAACCCAACTACATTGAAAACTTTGTTCAAAGTCTGTTTGATGCCATCGGCGGCGTTAAGGGACAAACCTTTGTATTGGGGGGAGACGGTCGTTATTTTAATGACATTGCCATTCAAAAAATAATCAAAATTGCCGCTGCCAACGGTATGAAAAAACTGATTATCGGGCAGAATGGTTTAATATCCACACCGGCCTCATCAAAAGTTCTGTTAAAAAATCATGCCGACGGCGGATTGGTTTTGTCTGCCTCTCACAATCCCGGAGGTGAAAACGGCGATTTCGGCATAAAATATGCCACCAAGAGCGGCGGACAATGTTCCTCCAAAATCAGCGATGCCATTTATGCCCGCACCAAAGAAATTACTTCTTATAAAATATACGATGCTCCAGATATTGATTTAAGTCGGCTCGGCACGCAAAAAATGGGCAATATGGAAATAGAAGTTATAGATCCGGTCAAAGATTATGTTGAAATGATGGAAAGCATTTTTGACTTTGCCGCCATTAAAAAGTTATTTGCCGGCGGTTTTAAGTTTGCTTTTGACGCCATGAATGCCGTAACCGGCCCTTATGCTATTAAAATTTTTGAACAAATTTTGGGAGCACCTAAAGGCTCCGTAAGGAACTTTATTCCCAAACCCGATTTTGGGGGCTTACACCCTGATCCCAACTTAATTTACGCCAAGCATTTGGTAGATGAGATGTATTCCGACAACGGCCCCGATTTTGGTGCTGCCAACGACGGAGACGGTGATCGCAACATGATTTTGGGACACAAATTTTTTGTAACTCCGAGCGATAGTCTGGCCATATTAACCGACAACTACAAGCTTATCCCGGGTTACAAAAACGGCATTTTCGGTGTTGCCAAATCAGCAGCCACTTCCACGGCCGTTGAACGGGTTGCCAAAGCCTTAAACATCGGTTATTACGAAGTACCGACAGGTTGGAAATACTTCTGCAATTTAATGGATTCTAACCGCATAACTTTTTGCGGAGAAGAAAGTTTCGGAACCGGCTCTTCTCATATTCGTGAAAAAGACGGTATCTGGGCGGTTTTATTCTGGCTTAACATTATTGCCGCCACCGGTAAATCGGTAGAGCAGATTACTCGTGATTTTTGGAAAAAATACGGCCGCAGCTATTATTTGCGTTTTGATTTTGAAGGTATTGATACTGCGGTTGCCGACAAGTTAATGGCCGATTTGGAGGAAAAACTTCCTTCCTTAAACGGTAAGCAATTCGGCAAATATCAAGTTGCCGCTGCCGCACCGTTTATATATCATGATCCGGTTGACGGCAGCTCCACCAAAAACGGCTTAATCATCCGCTTTACCGACGGTTCACGCATTGTTTACCGTCTATCGGGAACCGGCACCAGCGGAGCTACTTTACGCGTTTATCTGGAAGCTTACGAACAACATGATTTTGACAAAGATGTTCTGACCATGCTTCGGGATGTGGCCGACATTGCCATGGATGTGGCTCAAATCAGCCAACGCACCGGCAAAACCCAACCCGATGTTACTACCTAAATAATAAAAAATATCGGGCAATTTACAAAAATTGCCCGATATATGAAAGAAATTGCGGATGCTAAGTAAAAACAGTGTTAATCGTCCCGATCGGACATTGGAAAAAGTTTTAAGTGCCTTGGTATACACCATTGTCGCTTTAACTTTGAGTATTTTTATGCTGTTTGTTTATCCGCAATACTCTCTTTACATTATCTTGGTTATCTTGAGCATTACCGTATTAAGCATCGGACTGGCCATTAAAATTATGAGTGCCAGTGAAGAAGCCATTACATACGGCGGATTCGCCAATGAAATTTTAAACAGCCGCAACACCGTTAATCGTATTGATAATAATAAGGGCGAAGCCATCATTGAAAATCAGCCCTCAAAAAAGTTTTTTCAAGACGGTAAAATAATGGATGTTTTACAAACCCGTTTAACCGACGAGCGGCAGAATATACTAAATTTTCAAAGATTGGAATTGGCCTTAAAAAGCCTTAAGCCCGAAGAGGTTATTTTACAATTGCAAACCGATGACGGAAATAAGTGGTATAAAATAAAAGTTCGGCCGCTGTATTTGAAAAAGAGCGATATTTTTGAGGAAGAATTTTCCATTAAAAAGATTGAAAAAGAAACTTATTTTCTGTGGTCTTTAACCGACATAACCGCCGAACAAAACATGGAAAAGATTTTTGAAGAAGAACGCAAAAAATTGCACCATTTCATCAATCATTTACCGATAGGGGTATACATAGCCGATGCCGATTATCGCCTGGAATATGTAAACGAAACTTTTGCTTTTCAGTTATCTTTGCCGCGAGAAGAATTACTCGGCAGATTTTTAGATAATTTTGCCCCCGATTATCATAAAATTTCCGATAACGGAACAACTTTCCGAGCCGGATACGAGATATTTAAAACCGCACCTGAAAGCAAAAAAGAATTATATTTAATTGAAAACCGTTTTCAGGATGAGGGAAGTGATAAAATCAGCGGCTTAAGCCTCCAAAAATTACCCACCGACCAAGAGCTTCGTTCCGAGCTTGTCAACTTGCAAGATAAAGTATCATGGTTGTTTAACACCACTCCGAGCGGCATTATTTTTACCGACAAGCAACTTCTGATTACTTCGGCCAATCAAAAGGCCTCCGAAATTTTGGAAAGCACCGATTTACAAGGCCGTAAATTAAGTGATTTCGTACAATCCTCAACCATAAAGCTTTTGGAAGACATTTATGCCCAATATAATCAAAATGAGCAAGACCGCAGCATAAACAAAATAGAAACGCGTTTAAAGTCGGATAAGATAATTAGGATATTTACGGCTCCGCAGCAACATATTTATGCTCCCGACACCAATTTTGGCGGTTTGGTATTATATTTGGAAGACACCACCGAACAAAAAAATCTGGAATTAAAGTTTGCCCAAGCCCAAAAGATGCAAGCCATGGGACAACTTGCCGGAGGGATGGCTCACGACTTTAACAATCTGTTGACGGCCATGATCGGTTTTTGTGATTTATTATTGCAAAGACACGGTATCGGTGACCCGTCTTTTGCCGATTTAATTCAAATCAAGCAAAATGCCAATCGGGCGGCGGGATTGGTTCGTCAGCTTTTAGCCTTTTCGCGTAAGCAGCCCTTAAAGCCCAAAAAGATAGATGTAACCGAAAACTTTGTAGATTTAAGTCATCTATTAAAACGCATTCTGGGCGAACAGATAAGTTTGGAATTCAACCACGGCAAAGATTTAGGTTTTATAAGGGTTGATCCCGTACAATTTTCGCAAGTTATTATCAACTTAGCGGTTAATGCCAAAGATGCCATGAACGGCAAAGGTCTTTTAAAAATATCCACTCATACCGAAACCCTAAGTGAACCTTATCAATTCGGAGCCGACACCATATCGCCGGGAGAATTTGTGGTTATAAGCGTTCAAGACACCGGTTGCGGAATCCCTCAAGAAAATTTAAGCCGCATTTTTGAGCCGTTTTTCTCCACCAAACAAAATGTGGTAGGTTCGGGTACCGGCTTAGGTTTGGCAATGGTGTACGGAATTGTCCGCCAAACCGAAGGTTTTATAAAAGTAGACAGTGTTGTCGGCAAAGGCACAACCTTTTCCATTCACCTGCCCCGTTTTGAAACCGCCGATGAGGATGCCGATGCAATTTCCAAGACTGTTACCGCTCCTTCATCACCGCTGCTTAACTCGGCCTCAAACGGCCAATCGCAAAAACTTATCGTTGGGCTCAATGTATCCAAGCTTGACCATAATCATGAAGTAACCTCCAATCCGCAGGATATTAAAATTTTATTTGTGGAAGATGAAGATTCCGTACGAACCTTTGGTGTCAGAGCTTTAAAGAAAAAAGGCTTTAATGTAACTTCCTGCAACTGTGCGGAAAATGCCTTGGAATTGGTGGAAAAGGGCGAAAAATTCAATTTATTATTAACCGACATGGTCATGCCCGGATTAAGCGGAGCCGATTTAGCCAAAGCAGCCAAAGAGCACCAACCGGACATAAAAATAATTTTAGCCTCGGGCTATTCGGAAGAAATTACGCGTCGTGAGCTGGCCGGATCCGATGACTTTGAATTTATAGCCAAGCCTTACAGTTTAGGCGACTTAACCAAAAAAGTTTTTGACATACTGGATTCGCAATCATGAACAATCAAGCCTCCAAAGTAAGACAATTCCCGTTAAAATTTAAGCCTCGCAATGATTTGGGACGAGCCGATTTTATGGTTGCTGATTGTAATGCCGAAGCCTTACGCATTATAGAACTTTGGCCGAACTGGGCTTTTTTTGCTCTTTCACTTTACGGTCCCGACGGTTGTGGCAAAACTCATTTGGCCCATGTTTTTGCCGATCATGTCGGCAACTGTTGCGAACACCCGATTCCCGTATTGATAATTCCGGCCGAAGCCGTCAATAATCGCAATGTAGAAAGAATACATCGTGAAAATCCGTGTTTGGTGGTGGAAGATTTAACGCCTTCGGTTAATAACGAAGCTATGTTTCATTTATTTAATCTTTACCAAAACGAAGGCGGCTATATTTTATTTACCTCCGAGGTTGCTCCGGCACGAATGCACTTTAAGTTACCGGATTTACAGTCCAGATTAAATATCATTCCGAGCGTGGCCATCGGCGAGCCGGACGATGAAATGCTGACGGCCTTGATTGTAAAACTGTTTAACGACCGACAACTGATAATTTCGCAGGAAGTATTAAATTACATTTTGCAAAACATGCACCGCTCCTTTGCATATGCCCAAAAGCTGGTAGCCGAAATTGATAACATATCCTTAGCCCGCAAAAGAGCCGTAAGTATTCCCATTGTCAAAGAAGCAATCCAATCTTTACAGACCGAACCGCAACCGACATTATTTTAAGAAGGTTTAATTTAAAGCCCCTTTAGGCTGACTGCCGCTGATTAAAGTAACGGCGGGAATTTTAATATTTTGAATTTGATTATATTTTTCTTTAACAATTTTACAACTGCCGTACAAAACCGCCTGAGCCGCCGACAATGGAGCTAAAGAAGCAAACTCAAAATATTCGCCGGGTTCCAACTCGGGAATTTCACCCTTAAAGCCTTCGCTGTTGTCATAAAAGTTATTGCCCCTATCATCGGTAATACTAAAATCCTTACCCAAAATTTGGATGGTATCGTCCGAATTATTTTCAATACGCAAATAATATCCGCAAGCCGCATCATTGTCATCATCATCTAAAAAAGCCTGACACGCCGAAATAACAATATCATCGGTTTGAGATGTAACATAATCGGGTTCAAAGTTCATAAACGCATCCTCATTAAAGGTTAATATATTTTAACTAATAATTAACTTTTAAAGATTCGCAACCACGGATTCAGGTTTTTCACAAAGTTATACACAACAAAAGCCGAAGATAAAAACTCTTCGGCTTTAAACATCGTCTATTTACAACAATATTACACGCGACCGTATATATCTTCCAGCCGCACGATATCATTTTCATCTAAATTATCGCCGGTCTGGACCTCAATAAATTCCACCGTTTCTTCAGTATCGTTTTGGATTCGGTGTTTGGTATTAACCGGAATATAAACCGCCTCATCAACGGTTTTGGTTAAAAGCTCGTCACCCAAAGTAACTACGGCCGTTCCTTTAACGATAATCCAATGCTCACCGCGATGATGGTGTAATTGTAAAGAAAGTTTGTTATGCGGAGTGACGCAAATTTTTTTAACACAAAAAGTATCACCGCAATCCAAAACTTCCCAAGTTCCCCAAGGGCGGGTATCTTTATCGCCGCGTTTGTAATTATTTGCCATTTTTAGACCTCATAAAATAAGATTATACTTGATGAAAGCAAATATAAATAATATAAATAAAAGCACAAGAATAATTTTCATTTTATCAGAGGCGACATGCAAGAGACGGCGGCAACCCAAGCAATGAGTGTATTAAAAAATATCCAAGGCGTTGTTTTTAAAAACGGCGAACCGGAAGCAAAATTATCAGAGATAATGCACATTTTGGCTCAAAGTTTTGATGCCGATGCCGCTGCCTGTTATGTAAGTGTTGATGACAATTATCTGGAATTGTTGAGTCAATACGGGCTTGATAACTATCCGCACAAAGGCAACATCCGTTACGGCGAAGGCTTTATAGGAGAAATTGCCGCCAGTCAAAGAAGTTTGTTTCGTACCGGTGTTTCCGATAAAAAATTTAAAATAGCCAAAGAATTCAAAGCTGCCTTGGGAGCCCCTTTATTGAGGTGGAACCGAACTTTTGGTGCCATTATCATTATTCACAAGCAAGAGCATCAATACTCGCAAACCGAGGTTGAAAAACTGGAAACCGTAGCTTTATTTTTAACTTCGGTTTTATCATCCGATGAAATGCTGGCCTACAAGAAAAAGCTGGTAAAATCTCGCGGTTTAAAAGTAAAAGACCGCCTCAAAGGCGTAGTTTTAAACAAAGGATACGGTATCGGACACGCTCTTGTACACCAAAGGCGTAAAGCTTTAACCAAAATTTTTGCCGAAGACAAAGCTGCGGAATTAAAGCGTCTGGAAGACGCCAAAGAGCGAATGATTAAAAGTTTGGATGAAAAGTTTAATGCCACGCGTTTAGGCATAGGAGAGCACACGGACATTTTGGAAACTTACCGGATGTTTGCCAAGGACAAGGGTTGGTATCAAAAAATAAGTGCTCACATAGACAGTGGTTTAACGGCCGAAGCGGCGGTAGAAAGAGCTTATGAAGACACCTGGAACAGGTTATCGGGCAGCAGCGACATGTATTTAAAAGAGCGGCTGCATGATTTACGCGATGTAGCCGACCGTCTTCGGACTTTTTTAAGCGGAGAAGAAGGTCAGATAGGTGCTCACCAGCAATATGATGACATAATAATCGTTGCCCAAACAATGGGGCCTGCGGATTTAATGGATTATGATTACAAAAAGATTCGCGGTCTGATTATAGAAGAAGGCACGCCCACAATGCATGTGGCCATTGTGGCCAAGGCTTTAAACATTCCGGTTATTGCCAAGATAAGAGGAATATTTAAGGATGTCAAAGAAGGTGAATTACTGGGCTTAGACGGACAGGAAGGTTTTGTATACATATCTCCGGCCGAAGATATAGTACAAAAATTTAAATCGCGTCAAAAAAACATGAGTTTGCTGTTAGAGCAGCTGGAAAAATTAAAAAAATATCCCAACAAAACTTTGGACGGCACCAAAATAAATTTAAGCATCAATGTCGGGTTAGATTTTGACTTTGATTATTTAGATTCCACCAAATGTGACGGTATTGGTTTATATCGTACGGAGATTCCGTTTATGTCCTCGGAAAGCATGCCCGATGTTGAAAAGCAAATAGGATTTTACAAAAAGCTCATGGACAGAGCCGGAAAAAAGCGAGTAATATTCCGCAGCTTAGATGTCGGATCGGACAAACTTTTGCCCTACTGGAACGATATGAAGGAAGACAATCCGGCCATAGGTTGGCGTTCCATACGAATTACTCTAGACCGCAGGGCCATATTAAGAAAGCAGATGCGAGCCTTTTTAAAAGCTGCGGCCGGTAAGGAATTAAATGTAATGTTCCCGATGATAGCCAGCCTTGAAGAATTTTTAGATGCCAAAGAAACCTTAATGTTAGAACTGGAAAAGGAAAAGAAAAAAGGCCAAGCCGTTCCTTCCAAAATAAGGGTAGGCTTAATGATAGAAGTACCATCCATTATTTTCCAGCTTGAAGATGTTCTAAAATATGCCGATTTCATATCCGTCGGCACTAACGATTTGGCTCAGTTTGTATTTGCCTGCGACCGGGGCAATTCCCGAATAACCGACCGTTACGATGTATTATCGGCCCCCTTTTTAAGGGTTATGAAAGAAATTATAGAAAAAGCCGACAAAGCCGGGGTGGATTGTTCGGTATGCGGGGAGATGGCCAGCAATCCGGTAGAAGCCATGGTTTTAATCGGATTAG
Source organism: uncultured Alphaproteobacteria bacterium (assembly GCA_944391375.1). GTDB lineage: Bacteria > Pseudomonadota > Alphaproteobacteria > RF32 > CAG-239 > CAAFZY01. The sequence continues at coordinate 3,616 of CALXTJ010000030.1, read as the reverse complement.
GGTTCAGAAAGCTGTCCGTTTCAGGTTCCTCATACGGCAACATTAAAAACATGATACGCAGCTTAAGAGTTCAGGATATTGCCGAGTATGTACAAACCTTATTAAAATCGCCCAAGCGGACACTGCGTCCGCAGTTAATTGCATATGCCCATGATCACGGTATTGCAATCTAAAAAAAAATATGCTTTAATAGCCGCATAATTAAAAAAAAGGATAGGACCATTGGAAAAGCAAGCAGAAAAAATTACGGATAAATCGCCCGAAAAAACGGATCAATCTCCTCAAGAGGCCACTACGGTCGGTATGTATTTAAAATATACTCGCCTCAGTCAGAAAAAAACTTTGGACGCCGTATCTAAAACTTTGTGTATTCGGAAGATTTATTTAAAAGCCATAGAGGAAAGCGATTTTAAGGAGCTGCCTCCCGTACCTTACGGCACCGGATTTATCCGTTCATATGCCGAATATTTAGGCCTTAACAGCGACCGTATCGTTCAGTGCTATAAAGAAGAAGCTATGCCGCAAAAAGACGAGCATACCGTTCATATTGTAAAAAAGCATTCCGGTCTTACCATTCCTAATAAAAAACAGATTTTAATCGGAATTGGTGCCGTTTTGGTAATCTATCTGATATGGTTGTTGGTAAGTTTTAAGTCTGAAACTACCGAAAACCCGATTATTGCCGAAGAAGATGCGGCAATGGAATCGGTAACTCCCGAAGTTTCAAATCCGGAACAGGATTTACCTCAAGAACCTGCCGTTACCGTTATTGATGAGACCGGTAATTTTGAAGCTGATTCCGACAATTCGCAAGTTAAAATGGTGGAAGAAAGCTACCACGAAGAGCCGGCCAAAGAAAATGCCGATACAACCGCAGCCGACGAAAATAAAAGCCGCATTGTCTTAAAATTAAACGGTGAATCTTGGGTTGAGGTAAAAAGTAAAGACAAAATTTATATCAGCGGTATATATCAAAAAGGTTTTGAATACGATGTACCCAATGAAAAAGGTTTGATATTATCGGTCGGCAGATACTACAATGTTGATGTTTTGATTGATGATAAATTGACCGAAGTTGCTTCTCAAAACAATCAAACCGAGATCAGTCTTGATAAATTTTTAGGCCATTAGCCAGGTTACAATTTAAGAAAACGGCTCAGATTATCTGTGCCTTTTCTTTGTTTAAATAAGAGGAAATAAAATGGAAAAGATACAAAGCGTTCGCGGCACTTACGACTTATACGGAGCCGCCAAAAGAAAAGCCAAAAAAGTAATTGCAACGGCTTCCGAAGTTGTTGAAAAGTATGGTTTTGAAGAAATAGAAACACCGATTTTTGAGTTTACGGAAGTATTTTCACGCAACCTTGGCGATACTTCGGATATTGTAACCAAAGAGATGTATTGCTTTGAAGATCGCGGAGGGGAAAGTTTAACTCTTCGTCCGGAAGGAACGGCCGGAGTGGTAAGAGCATTTATTTCCGAAGGAATGCAGCAAAACTTACCGGTCAAACTTTACTACCAAGGCCCGATGTTCAGATACGAGCGTCCGCAAAAGGGCCGGCAAAGACAATTCACCCAGTTTGGGGTTGAAATGCTGGGCGTTGCCACACCGCAAGCCGATGTAGAGGTTATAACCATGGCCTATGAGTTTTTGGAAAAGCTGGGCTTGGAAGGTGCGGTTACGGTAGAAATCAATTCATTAGGCGATGAAGAAAGCCGCAATAACTATCGTGAAAAGCTGGTAGCTTACCTAAAAGCTCACTATAACGAATTATCCGCCGACAGCAAGGTAAGACTGGAAAAAAATCCGTTAAGAGTTTTAGATTCTAAAGAAGAGTGCGATAAAAAGGTTGTAGCCGAAGCTCCGTTATATGCCGATAGTTTAAATGAAACATCTTCACAATTTTTCAAATCCGTATTAAAGGGGCTTGATTTATTGGGAATTAAATATCATGTCAACAACCGCTTGGTTCGCGGGCTTGATTATTATTCACACACGGTATTTGAATTGACAACCGATAAATTGGGAGCTCAAGGCACGGTATTGGCCGGCGGCCGATATGACGGATTAGTGGCCCAAATGGGCGGCGGTGATGTTGCCGGTATCGGTTGGGCCTGTGGCGTAGAGCGTCTGGCCATGTTATTGGAACAAGATGTAAATTTAGCTCGTCCGATAGCGGTTATTCCGGTCGGTGAAGATGTTAATGATAAGGCCTTGGAGGTTGCCTACAAGCTCCGCAAATCCGGTTTTAGGGTAGAACACGGTTATAGCGGTAATTTAAAAAAGCGTATGATAAAAGCCAATAAGGTAAATGCCTGTAAGGCGGTTATTATCGGCTCTGATGAGTTGGCACAAGGTGTTGTTACTCTAAAAGACTTAGACAGCGGCGAGCAAAAAAGTGTAAAATTAGATAAGTTGGTTGAGGAAATTTAAGATGAATTTTGAGGAAAAATTAGACGGTGTCGTTCGTCGTCATGAAGAGATAGAAGCTTTACTTGCCGCCGGAGCAAGTTCGGAAGAATTGGTAAAGTTAAACAAAGAGTTTGCTTTATTAAGTCCGGTAGTGGAAGCCATCAAAAAATATCATCATGCCGTAAGCAATTTAAATGATGCCAAGCAAATGATGGAGGATGGTTCTTTAGATAAAGAAATGCGTGAAATGGCGGAAAGCGAATATTATGAATTAAAAGAAAAACTTCCGGAAATGGAAAAGGAAATAAAAATTTTATTATTACCTAAATCGGAAGATGATGAAAAGAACGCCATACTGGAAGTCAGAGCCGGTACCGGCGGAGATGAGGCAGCATTATTTGCCGCCGTTTTGTTTGAGATGTATCAAAGATATTCGCAAAAAGAAGGCTGGAAGTTTGAAGTTTTGGATGCCAACGAAAACGGTTTGGGCGGATATAAAGAAGCTTCGGCCAAAATTACCGGTAAAGATGTATTTGCCAAACTAAAGTTTGAATCCGGAGCACATCGGGTACAACGCGTACCGATAACCGAATCTCAAGGCAGGGTTCACACTTCGGCCGCAACGGTAGCAGTACTGCCGGAAATTGAAGAAGTTGATTTATACATCAATCCGGCAGATTTAAAGATAGATGTTTACCGTTCATCGGGAGCCGGCGGACAACATGTTAATAAGACGGAATCTGCGGTTCGTATTACGCATATCCCGACCGGAGTGGTAGTTCAGTGTCAAGATGATCGCTCACAATTCAAAAATCGCGAAAAGGCTATGAATCACTTAAGAGCCAAATTATATGACATGCAAAAAGAAAGCATAGATGCCGATTATGCACAAAAACGCAAATCAATGGTAGGCAGCGGCGACCGGAGTGAAAGAATAAGAACTTACAACTACCCGCAAGGCCGCGTTACCGACCACCGCATCAATTTAACGCTTTATAAATTAGATGAGGTAGTCTCAGGTGAAGCCTTGGGCGAAATAATTGATGCTTTAATTGCCGAAGATCAAGCCCAAAGACTGGCCGAGCTTGATTAGAGCAAGCCTTTCCAAATTTAAACACCGCATAAATGAACTGTCCCCCGAAAGTTGGACAGTAAAAAAAGTCCCGAAGATTGCGATAGCAATTTTCGGGATAATTTTTTATA
>CALXTJ010000029.1 GCA_944391375.1 uncultured Alphaproteobacteria bacterium | reverse complement strand
GGTTATCAAAATGCCCACCTCCGCGACGGAGTAGCATTAAGCAAGTTTTTGTGCTGGTTGGAAGAAAATTATCAAGGTTTAAGTGAACTTGATGTAGTAAAAAAGCTAAAGGCTCACCGCCAAGAGCAAGATTTATTTTTTTCCGACAGTTTTGCCACCATTGCCGCCACAGCGGAAAATGCCGCCATTGTCCACTATCAGCCGGATGAAAATAGTAATAAAAAATTACAAAATAATTCCGTATTATTGTTGGACAGCGGTGCTCAATATTATGACGGAACAACCGATGTAACGCGTACCATAGCCTTAGGGAATCCGAGTGATGAGATAAAGGATGCTTTCACTCAAGTTTTAAAGGCTCACATAGCGTTAGCTGCGGCAATTTTTCCGGAAAGCACAGCGGCCAATGTGCTAGACGGTTTATGTCGTGAAGCCTTGTGGCGATACGGTAAAGATTACAAACACGGCACCGGCCACAGTGTGGGATATTTTTCCGATGTTCACGAAGCCCCGTTCGGAATAAGTTACCGCAGTCATATGCCGATTAAAGCCAACTATATAACCTCCATAGAGCCGGGATATTATAAGGAAAATGCCTATGGAATTAGGATTGAAAACATGGTTTACGTCACACCCGCCGAATACGAAGGATTTTTAAAATTTCAATACTTAACCCTTGTCCCCATTGATAAACGGCTTATCAATAAATATTTGTTAAATGAGGATGAGGTAAGTTGGCTTAACAAATATCATCGCCATGTTTACGAGAGTTTATGTCCCTACATGAATGACAAAGAACGGCAATGGTTGGAAGGAGCTTGTGCCTCATTATAGTTTAACCAATAACAGATGAGGTAAAAGATGAAACAAAAAATGTTACTGGGAGCGGCTTTTTTAGCTGCAAACATCGGCATAGCCCAAGCACAACCGGTTTTTGAAGGCAACTACCCGCTTAATCAGCCTTTAGAGGAGTATTTTGCGGCCCAAGACGAAAATTACAACAAATCCATTATTTATATTTTCTATAACAATGATACCGATTGTTATCAATGCCCTCAGACCATAGAATTAACCGAACAGATATTTAATCAGTACTACAACGGAACTTACAGTTTGTTTGTTATCAACTATGAAGAAGATGATGAATCCGACTTTGCTTCGGCCTATGGGTTAACCGAGCCGTTAGCCATTGTTTTGGTAAAGATAAGTAACGGGCAAAACTTAGGATATGTAAAACTCCCCAACCCGCAAAACATGCTCTCTACGGGACAAGATTTTACCAATTACCTGACCGAACAGATTAACAGCTACTTGGGAAATTGACAATAAATAAAATCGTAATTAAACATACAAAAAATCAGCATATACCTTAATATGCAGGAAGGTATTTATTTTTATATGCGTCACATTACCCACCGATAACCCCCGCCTTTTGCAAGACGGGGGTTTAACATATCAACTCGGTTCAAGTAATTATACTGAAGTATTACTGAAAAGAAACAGAAGAAGAAACATCATCTTTATTTCCACAACATGTCTGGTAGTCATATGAGGTCTTAGGATACAAGCAGTAATCTATACCGGGCTGACAGATAGCAGGTAGACCACCCCCAAATCCTCCGCTACCGGCATTGCCAACGCCACCGCCACCGGAAGTATTGGAACCGGAATCATCATCGCCCGGTTGATCAACTACAGGTCTTTCAACATCATCCATGAAACACTGCAAGCAACGGTGATCACCTGTGGCAGTGCATACCCCGTCACAAAGGTACGGCTTACTGGTAGTACAATTGCTACATGTTTGTACTGCAGGTTGCAATTCAGATTCTTGAAACTCATAACAACCGAAGTCATTTTTTAAGCAAACTCCTTTAACGGAACCACCACTTGCCAAACAATCAGCTAAGGTCATATAACTCCCGGGCGGACAATAATTCGCGGAAGGTATAGTGGTACATCCCATACACAGAGAATCTCCGCTGTAAAGGATACCATATACGGATTCTCCGTCTTCACAGGTGGGTAATGATATTGAAGTTCCTTCCGAACAATCATTGGCTACACAAGGATGACAATCGGAACCCTCAATAGATATTGATGTATCCAAAGACCATCCCCTCATTCCCTGTGTACCGCAATCACCAACTTGGATTGCCCAACCTGCAGGACAATAGGGCGTTCTGTTACATAAAGTATAAGTTTCATCATACGGACACACAACGAGATTACCGGCGGAGCACCAATTAGTTTTATCATCTGTGGTAAAACCTAAATCGGCACAAGTCGGAGTTTCTGCTTCCGCACTCGGACAACGAGTGTATGTTTCATCAAACGGACATTTTTCCAATTCTTCGGTTGCACATTCCCCCGTTTTGTCATCGGTAGTGTAGCCTAAATCGGCACATGATACCGCTGCACACAGAGTATATGTACCCTTTGCATCATCCTCACTGTCACAGCAAGATACAATTTTATCTGCCGGACACCAAGATGATTTATCATCCTTGGTAAAGCCCATTTCGGCACAGGTTTTACCGGCCGGAAACAATTCTTCATCACTCAAATTTTTAATATATGAAGAATCAAACGGACATGCTAAATAATCTTTATCATACCCTAATTCCTCACAAGTTGGTTGAACCGTACAATTCAAGGCCGCATAAGCGTCTTGCATTGTTGCACCCAACACAAAAAGCACCGTCAAACTCAACGCCAGGCACCATGCCTTGCATTTTTTGACAGCGCTATGAAAAAAACCATATTTTAACATGAGAATTCTCCACAATAGTTATATCTAATATCCATTGTACCTGATTTTTTTAATTTTGCAAGCAAATATTTATCTAAAATGCAAAAAATAAGCAACCCCGATTATCGGTTAAATTCTGCCCATTTAATTTTCAGTCTGGCCAGCTCTCGCCCGTCATTTAAGGATGTAACCGACGATATGGAAATATCGTTATCCCTCTGAGTTTTGACTTCAACCGTTTCGCCCAAATGTCCTTCTTTTTTGAAGGCTATTTCAATTTCAGCCGGAATATGCATATCCCTAAAATCATGTTCTACGGCCTCGGTTGCCCACAAAGGATAGACGGCATTATTAACATGTTTGTTGATATCAATATCATCAAAACGCACTTCAAAGCCACGAACACAATCAGCCCTCTCCGGCTCGGGAATTTTGGCAAAATCGGTATCCAAAGCCCTTTGGGCAATGACCGTATATTCGGGTAAATGTTCCCTTAATGAAACCGGTTTTTTGCGATTAAAGTCAATTAAAATCCACTGGCTGGAAGCAACAATAATTACATTACCCTGCTCATCTTCAATTACAAAATCACGCACGGCCCCGATTTTTTTCTCGGCCGACGGCCAAGTGGTTACTTTAATTGTTTCATGTAAAGTCGGCAGACGGTTAATTTTTATATGATAATTGGAACCTACCCAAGCCAAACCTTGGCTTAAGCAAAATTCCAGTCCCAAATGCAAGTCGGAAGCATGCGAGTCGGCCATATCTTGTAAAATGTTCATCAAAGTCAGAATGCGTAAGTTGGAATTTTTGTCGCACTCATAAGTTCTGATTTTATATTCTTTGATAAACTTTTCCATTCCGGCCCCTTTTGTCTTTTTATGTTAGAACAAAGACACATCCGTTTCATTATCGGCAACGGCCAAACTTATTTGCTCAAAACGCGATACCAATTTATTTTTGTAACGCAAACCGCGGGAAGGAACTTTGGAATGATAAGCCATGGCGGCCTTTTGCCAACTTCCGCGATTTTTATAAAGTTTGGTTAAAAACTTGGCACTGTATTCCACATTTTTATCGGGATCAAAAGCTTCTTCCAAATCAGCAAACGCATCTTTATGATATTTAAGGCTGATTTGCATACATCCCACATCAATGCTTTTTACGCCTTTAGCCTGCAATTCTTTAACTTTGGCAATAGCTTCTTCTTTAGTATCAAAACGATAACCGCGTCCGTTGACATTGATAGTCCACGGCCAGGAGATAAATTTTTCTTTATCATAACTCCACAAGCCGGTTTCCACGCTGGATATCGTCTGCAGCAGATGATCTTTAATGTTGTATTTTTCTTCCATACGAGCCGCCGCCAGCGAACAAAGCTCCGAAGCATCGGCCTGCAACGGTCTGGATGCGTGGTTTTCATATTCTTTTTGAGCTTTAAGCGGATGAACAATGACTAAAGAAATAACCAACAAAAAAAGTATTTTTCTTAGCACGATTAAAAAATATCCCATATTTGCCCGATACCAAGCAAAAGGCTTCCCTCGTTATCCGATTTCCGCCTTACAAACCGCAAGCCTTAAAAAACAGCGGCCGTCTTAGCACAAGCGTTAAACAAAAGCTTAACTTTTCGCTAACAAAAGATTAACGAAAAATTAAATTTCGTTTTTAGGTAACACATATTTTTTTAAAAATCCAGCATTTTTTTTGCCAGGGCCTGCACACAAGCCGTAACATTACTGCCAACTATCTGAAAATCAGGATTTTTTTTGAAAGATTTTTCATCTGCATAAATACTGCGGTTAAGTTCCAACTGCAAGGTGTAAATTTTACGACGCGGCTGACAATAGTTAAAAGTGGTAAAAGCCCCGGAATACGGAACATTAACGGTAGTCATATACCCTTTATTTTGCAACTGTTCTTGTAAAAAAGCCGTATACTGAGGCGGACAGCTTTGTGAAAACAAGTCGCCCAAACAGCAATCTATTTTAGGATTATCGGGAATAATATCGCAAATTTTGGAAGGCATGGAATGATAATCAAGCAGCAAGCACACACCGAATTTTTTAAGACATTTGCCGATAAGCTGCTGCAACCGTTTATGATAAACATCATACACATTCTTAATTCTTTGTTGCACTTCTTTATAAGAAATAAGACCGTTATAGATAGGATTATTATAAGCGTCTATTCTGTGAATAAGTCCCAATCCGAAGCGACACCGATTATTTTGTATGGCAATTTTATCGGCAGGATAATCATAAAACATATTAGCATCCAGCTCAATTTTATCACGATTAACATCAATAAACGAGCGGGCAGTTTGCAAAGACAAAACCGGTATTCCGTAAAAAGCCAGAGGTTCGGCCAATTCATCGGCAAATAGATCGGCATTGGAAAGGAGTTGTTGTTCGGTTAAAGAGGAAATTTTAGAGAACTCATCGGGAATAAGAGTTCCGGCATGAGGCACGGAAACAATCAGCGGATAAGCAAAATCCTCGGTTCCCGATTCTTTAAGCACGGACAGATTTTTATAATCAACGGAAAAATCACAACGATTATCAGACAAAGCAAACTCCTTTTTCAGTAAGGAGTGCAGTATAACAGGGGAATCTTAACTTTTGATAAAGATATGGAAATAAAAAAAACAACAAGAATAAAAAAGCACTTGCCAAAACAAAAATGGTATGTTAGGTAGGTAGAGGTTTAGGGTGTGTAGCTCAGGTGGTTAGAGCGCTACGTTGACATCGTAGAGGTCACAAGTTCAAGTCTTGTCATACCCACCATAAGTATAGCTCCGATAAGCCCCGCATTTTATGCGGGGCTTGTTTATATGGTTATCTTGTCAAATCGTAATCTTTGGTAATCGGTTTAAAGATTACATATATCCGCTGCGGCGGTTCATACTCATATTTAACAATTTGCTTATGGTTGCGGGCATATCCTCTTCCTGTTTGGATTCTATAATATTTATAATTTCTTCCTCACGGCCCGTCAAATCTTGGTTAATTCCGATTGTTGCATAGTAATCATTACTCTTATTGTAAAGATTGGCCGCCTTTTTGGTATCGCCTTGATCGTAATAATACTGCGATAAGTGTTTGTTGGCATTGGCCATCTGGTGCGGATAAATATCTTCATCACCCATATTCAAAACATTCTGGTAAGCCCAAATCGCTTTACTGTCAGAATCGGCCTGAACATACATGTCTCCGGCTCGGCACCACGCATTAACATTTTTCGGCGACAATTCTATCGCCAATTCAAACGCTCCGGTTGCCAATTGCACATCCTGTAAACTTGCCAAAGTCCCGAATGTACATGCATAGTTGGATGTTTCCAAAAAGGCAATATCTTTTTTAGGCGAATTTTTTAACTGATAACACTTGTCAACATTATTATTCATCAGCGATTCCATTAACGCCAAACAATATGACGGATCTCCTTTGGTCAAGTTATACAAAGCCTCATCGGCCGCCGGTAAATCTGCGGCATCAGGAAGAGTATCAAACTTACCGTTATTACTCAATGATATAAAGTTTTTAACTGCATCTATAACTTGTATAATATCATCTTCACCGGCCAAATCTCCGCATTTATTTTTAACAACCTGAGCAATTTTACCGTCATCAATATCTCTGCCCAGCATATTGACTATTAAACCTACCATTTCATCCAGCGGTTTATGCGACGGATTATACTTAAAAGGCTTAATGCCCGCTGCCATTTCATCTAATTCACCCTGACGACCTTTACGCCAATCAAACTCGCTGGCCGAAGCATTGCCGCGTCCGGCAGTTGTTTTGGAGCCCAGTCCTCCCGACGAACGCATATTCTTGGCTAACTGATTTTCTGCTTCTTTTCTCTTGCGGGCTTCCATTTCTCTTTGCATATTTTCCCGATTGCGTCGCTCTTGTTCGGCTTTCATCTGCTGCTGTTGATACAGTTGCTGAGCTTTTTTATCATTATTTTCTCGCTCTTTTAAACTGCGAGAGGCCTCATAGTCATCTTCAGCATGTGTTGCCGATAACGCACCCCCCGCCGAAGATTTTATTCCCGGGGCTACATCATTTTTTATAAATGAAAGTAAAGATTTGATATACAGGATAACAATTAAAAACAGGAAAAGAATAAACGCCAACAACAGCAATATAATTGAAACCACCCGCAGATTATCGGTGCCGGAAAAATGCCGCTGGAAAAATCCGGCCATTCCGCTCAAGTTTTCGGTAACCGCCATAGTCAGGCGATTACTCAATAAAAATACCGCTATGTTGTCTAACAGTATCAATCTCAGTCCTTTCTTGTTTTTTTATAAACAGCTTTCTCGTTTATAAAACAAATAAATTAAAAATATGTTACCGAATATAAGGTTTTAATGTATTTTTGCAACCCGTTTTCCGATAACCGAGCATAACTTGCTATCCCCGCTCTGCTCAGCCGCTTTAACGGCTTTATCGGCATAATCTGCCGCTTTGGCATAATTTTGCATCCTTTGCGAGGTTATGGCCAAATTGGCATAATCGGTGGCCATACCGGCATATCTTTTATCTTGCCTTTCCTGCTCTAAAGCTTTTATAAACCATTTTTCGGCCTTTGGCAATTCCTCTTTTTTAAGATGGATATTTCCGAGCAATGTATATATATTGGCAACATGAAAATTTGTAGCTTTTAAGCCGGATAGCCGTACCAGACGGCGGCATTTATTTTCGGCCTTATCAATATCGCCGTTTTGAAAACAAATATCAGCTTCCAAAAACAAACTTTCCAGATAAGCCGCCCGATTATCGGTTTGACGATAATATTTTTGTGCCCTTTGAGCCTGTTTAATTGCCTCAGGCCATTTTTTTTGCCTGGCGGCAGCCATGGACATTAAGTCATAACTTTGGGCCATGCCTTTAATATTACCGTATTTTTTATGAACATCCAAAGCCTTTTGGGCATAACGGCAAGCCACGGCGGCCTTACCGATTATTAAGTAATTTAAAGCCTGTTGATTGATAATCTCAGCTTCAGATTTAATAAATCCCAATTTTTGAAAAATTTTCCGACTTTCCGCCAAAAAAGCTGCCGATTCTTTAATTTGATTCTGCCCCATAGTCAGCATTCCCATAGAAGCCAAAACTTTAGCTTTATCAGCATTTCGGTTCATGGCCGCAAACAATTTTACGGCCGTATCCAACATCATATGTGACACATCATAAACCGCACATACTCTGTATATTTCTCCCAATCTAAAATAAGTTTTGGCTTCTTCCGCCGCACAATTATATTTTTTAAATTTACGAACGGCGGCATACATATCTTTTGAGGCTGTATACATATCTCCGGCATATAATGCGGCTTCCGCCCCCAACAAAAGTCCGTACGCTTTAGCTGCCCCCCGCAGGTATGACATATTCAAATTTTTCACGACTTCGCCTAATCTTTCATAGTCAGCCTTATCTAAATACATCAATCCTTGTAACAGTTGCATATATGCGGCTTCTTTGCCTAAAATCGGCAAAGTTGGCTTCCTAACCGCCCCCAAAATATCAGTATTGAAATGAGCCATAAAACCCAGTGTCAAAAACCGATTATTTTTTAATATTTTCATCAAGTCGTCATAATTTCCCTGCCCCATATCGGTAATTATTTTCCGTTGCGTCAATTTGGGCTGTTTAGCCAATATATGTGCCACTTCCCGCAAAATATAGCTGGAAAAAAAAGTCATGTTTTCATTTTTATTCTGCTGGGCTCGCACCAACTCTTCCACACACATGCGGCAGAAACTTTTTTTAAGATTTTGAAGGATGCCTAACCATAGCAGAAAAACCGCTATAATGGCCGCAATTAAAACTATTATAAAATCAAAATTCATAAAACATTTACACTAAATTAGTTTTTATCATTTATATTGAGGCATAATAAACATATTTCAAATTAAATACAAAGGATTTTTTAAAAATGGCCATTACGGAATTAACAGTTGAGCAACTTTACAAAAAATGCGACACTTCCAAGTTTGATTTCAACTCCACTGCCGATTTAGAGGAAAGATTATCGGCATTGGGACAAGATCGTGCCATCAGTGCCGTTGAGTTGGGCATAAACATTAAATCAAAGGGATACAATCTGTTTTGTTTCGGACCGGAAGGAACCGGCAAGATGAGTTTGGTTAAACGCATTTTGGAAAAAGAATCAAAGCTTCGTCCCACACCTGACGATTGGGCCTATGTATATAACTTTGAAGAGCCGCACAAACCGATAGCCATTAACTTTACGGCCGGAACTGCCGGAGAGTTTGCCAAAGACATTGACGGACTGATAGCCGAGTTAAGTACGGCTTTACCTGCCATTATGGACAGTGATGAATATAAAGCTGCCGTGGAGATAATTCGTCAAAAATACAAAAGCAAAAAAGAAGAATACATTAAAATTTTACAAAAAAAGGCCAAAGGTAAGAGTGTTTCTCTGTTGCACATGCCGGTAGGATTGGTAGTTGCTCCGGTAAAAGACGGCGAAGTTTTAAGTCCGGAAGCCTTTGAGCAATTATCCGATGAAGAAAAGCAGCAAATAACCAATGACTTAAATGCCATGCAGGCCGAAATTGAAAACACGGCTCAAGATTTGCCGCAATGGGAGGAAAAACAAAGGCAAGAGATTGACCGTTTACGCGAAAAGCTCGCTAAGAACATTATCAGCTCTCCCGTAGATGCTTTACGCAAAAAATACAAGCCCTACAAGCCGGCAACCGATTTTTTAAAATCCATTCAGAGCAATATTTTGGAAAATATTGATGACTTTATGCCTTCTCCCGAAGCCCAAACTTCCGGAGGGGAAGAAGATGCATTAAGCATGTTATTAAATCGGATGAACAAAAACGAAGAGGATAAATTTGCCAAATTCAAAGTTAATGTAATAGTTAAGCATGTTCCCGATTCGGGAGCTCCGATAGTATTGTTAGATCATCCCACACAAGGCAACTTAGTCGGTAAGGTAGAAAGAATACAGCAGTACGGTGCTCTGTTGACCGACTTTACTTTGATAAAGGCCGGAGCGTTGCACCAAGCCAACGGAGGCTTTTTGTTAATAGATGCCCGCAAACTGTTAATGCAGCCCTTTGCCTGGGATTCATTAAAACGGGCTTTAGCTTCCAAGAGTGTTAAAATTGAAACTCCGGGAGATGAAACCAGTTTTACGACCATTTCGCTTGATCCGGAACCGATTCCTTTGGATGTAAAGGTAATTTTGACCGGTAATGAAGAGTTATATGAACTGTTAAGCGAACGCGATCCGGATTTTTCGGATTATTTCAAGGTAGAGGCCGATTTCGGGGTAGTAATGGATCGTACCGAAGAAAATGAGTTAGAATATGCCAAGCTCATCGGTTCTTTAACCAAGAAAAAGAATTTACGGTCTTTAAACAAGCAGGCAGTGGCCAAAGTAATTGAGTATGCCTCTCGTTTGGCCGACGATTCGGAAAAGCTTACCGCCCATATATCATCCATCGGCGACTTATTAAGGGAAGCCGATTACTGGGCCCGTGTATCCAACTCCAAACAGATTGGTAAAAATCACATAATACAGGCGATTTCTGCCCAAATTTATCGCAGCGACCGTATCAACAAAGCGATGCTTGAACAAATTGACAAGGGCACGATTTTAATGGATGTTAAGGGCAAACGCGTCGGCCAGATAAACGGTTTGGTAGTTTACAACTTTTCCCGCAATTCGTTTGGTAAGCCGGCCCGCATTACGGCACAAGTAAGAATGGGCAACGGCGAGTTTGTTGATATTGAACGCGAAATAGAGATGAGCGGTCCGATTCATACCAAAGGTGTTTTAATTTTACAGGCTTTACTTTCCAATCGTTTTGCCAAACGCAAGCCGTTATCGTTATCGGCCTCGGTTGTATTTGAGCAGTCTTACGGCGGAGTAGACGGCGATAGTGCCTCCTCAACGGAATACTACTGTTTATTGTCAGCCATTGCCGATTTACCGATAAAACAAAACATAGCGGTAACCGGCTCTATCAATCAGTTTGGCGAAATTCAGCCCATCGGCGGGGTAAACGAAAAGCTTGAAGGCTTTTTTGAAGTGTGCAAACATGACGGTTTAACCGGCGATCAGGGGGTTATTATTCCTCGGACCAACATCGGCAACTTAATGCTTAAAGAGGAAATTTTGGAAGCGGTAGAAAACGGTCTGTTCCATGTTTATGCGGTAGATACGGTAGACGACGGTATTGAAATTTTAACCGGTAAAAAAGCCGGAACGCCCGATAAAAACGGACAATACCCCAAAGGTACGGTAAATTACATGGTGGCTCAAAGTTTGGAAGAGTATTACCGGTGCTATGTCCGCTATGCTCAAGAAACACACGGCAACATCAACCAATAACTTGAAAGGCATGTAAAACAAGGCATTGACAGTTGTTCAAAAAAAATCGTAACAATTTTGTCACATTTCCTTGACAGGTATTTAAAAATGTGTTAGATTAAAGTTAATAATAAGGATTGGCTAGAAGGAGAATAGTCATGGTAAACATTATATCAACAGAGAAGGCTAAAAAGTTTCGCAGCAAAGCATTTTTAACGAACATTCGTTATATGCAGGAGAAGGTTGTAGCTATGAATGCCGAACAAAACAAAGAGGATGTCAGAGCTAATTCTCCGGTTAATCAGGAAAGTAAATCCAAGAGCGAACGTAATTAAACTTCTGTACACTTTGAAGGCTCCGAAAGAATCGGAGCTTTTTTATTTTAAAACTTTACAAGAAAAAATCCTGCGTTAATATCACAACAGATTAGTTAATCGGGATAAAAAGTTATGGAATACACAAACGATTATTTGTTGGATAAACAAGTTAAGATACTACAACCCGTAAGCGGATACCGCACTTCAACGGATGCGGTTTTGTTATCATCCCTGCCGGATAAACTTAAAGCCGGCGATAAAATTTTGGATGTCGGCTCCGGTACGGGTGGAATTTCTTTATGTCTGGCTCATCGTTTTCCCGATATATCCATAACCGGCCTGGAAATTCAGGAAGAGCTGAGCAAGCTCAGTAATTTAAGTGCCTCGGCCAACGGCTTTGATAATCTGCATTATTACAACTGCGATATTAAAGATAAAAAATTACCGGTTAAACCCTGCTCTTTTACACATGTCATATCCAATCCGCCGTATTCCGAACACGATATGCCCTCCCCCAACAAGAGCAAAGCCTTGGCTCATAATCATGATAATTTCAGCTTAAGTCAATGGATAGGCTTTTGTTTAAAGATGTTAAAACCCTTCGGTCGTTTATATTTTATTCATCGCAGCGAGGCTATAGATGAGTTTATGACGGCTTTGCGAAGCAAAGCCGGAGGAATTACGATTATTCCGATTTATTCCAAACCAAACCAACCGGCCAAACGCATTATGATTACGGCCCAAAAAGATTCCAAAGCCCCAAGTGTTATTTTGCCGCCGTTTTATACCCACAATCCGGACGGCAGTTACACCGTTGAGGCCGAACGCCTATTAAGAAAAGGGCAATCGTTTTTTAAAGCTGACATTTAATGGATATCAAGGCTTGATTATTTTTTATTTTGCGGCAGAAAAACTTTAAATGAAGTCCCTTTGTTAAGCTGCGAAGACACACTGATTTTAATGTGCAAAGCAGCGGCAATTCTTTTAACGATGGCAAGCCCCAAACCCATACCGTCGTTTTGTTTATCGGCAACATCTTTACCGCGGTAAAAAGCCTCAAAAATATATTTTTTATCTTGAACGGAAATGCCTCTGCCGTCATCTTTTACTTCAACTACCACATATTTTTTATGTTCATAGCACAGCATACTGACTTTTTGGGTTGCAAATTTAAAAGCATTACTGAGCAAATTTCTTAAAATTCTTTCTATCAGAAAAGCATCGGAATATACCACACAATTGCAAATTTGATATTCCAAAGTCAAATCGTTACAGTTGGCAACATGTTTAAATTCTCGGCCCAAATCGCTTAAGAGCATTCCGACATTAAAATAAGTTTTGGCCGTTTTGGTGCCGCCGTAATCCAGTTTTGACAAGTCCAAAACATTTTCCAACAAATATTTTAAGTTATCGGCACTTTTATTGATATTTTCCCACAACATATTCTGCCGCTTGGAAAAATGTTTGGGTTGCAAAAGACTTAAATAGAGTTTTAAGGCATAAAGCGGCTGCCTTAAATCGTGACTGGCCTGAGCCAAAAAGAACGACTTTTCCCGATTAAGCTTTTCGGCTTCATTACGAGCGTTAATCAGTTGTTTTTTAACATTAAAAAATTCGGTAACATCTTGTAAGGTTCCCAAGATAATGTTTTTATGTTGTTTGCACATCCAATCGGCCTTAAGCAAACAATAGGCAAAAGATTTATCGGGTTTAACAATTTTTACTTCCAGAGAAAGTTTTTCATCATGATGCATTAAATTTCCGAGAGCCTTAATAAATTTTTTATAACCGGAAGCCGAGATAAATTTTTTAAGTTTTAAAGTTTGCGGCAAAGGTCCGATAATTCGTTTAAGTTCGGAGGATATGCGAAATTGATGTTTTTGTACATCAAACTCCCAATAACCGATTTCCGCCAATTGCTCCATCAGTGCCAATTTTTTGGATAAATTATCACTCACATCGGTATATTCGGTCAGCATATATCCTCCTTTACTTTAAGAGGTATATAATCACTTGCGGATTAAATTAACAGTCGGATATTTTAACAAATATGGAAATTATGCAAAATCCTGATGACAAATGCTAAAAATTGCATTATTTTAAGGTCAAAGATAATAAATGGGAGAAAAAGCAAAGTGCAAGACACTTTTTCAAAAGAAGAGAGCAAAGCCTTTAATTTCGGGCTGGCGGCTTTATTATTTTTCGGCGGTTTGTTTTTTTTCATGGCCTTTTCCACGAACAAATACAAACATGTTGATGATAATATATATCACATTAACGCCACCTTCGGACGGACTGACGGTTTATTGGTAGGCGATAAAGTCCGCATGGCCGGAGTTGATATCGGGAGGGTATCCAAGGCCGAACTTGACAATCACTTTAATGCCGTATTAACCTTAGAAATTAAAGACGGAATTTTAATTCCCGATGACAGCAGTGCCTCCATAGTCAGCAGCGGCCTGATGGGCAACAAGTATATTGAAATAGAGCCGGGCGGTTCGGAGGAATACATTACCGACGGAGGGCAGTTCAGCTACACGCAAGATGCCATGGTTTTGGAGGAACTGCTAGACCGGATAATTGCTTTGGGAAAGGCCAAGAAAAAGCCGCAAAGCCATAACGAACAAGAAGTAACGAGCCAACAAGAGGGAGAACAAATAAATGAATAAAAAACCTATAGAAACGATTATGGGATTGGTAGTGCTGGTAGTTGCCGTATTTTTCCTGTTGTTTGCCTATCGGGTATCTGACTTACAGGTAGTTAAAGGCTATGAATTAAATGCCAAATTTTTAAAAGTCGGAGGCTTAAATATCGGTTCGGATGTGCGGATTAACGGTATAAAAGTCGGCACGGTAGTTAATCAAAAGCTGGATAACACCGATTATTTGGTAGATGTCATTTTAAGCATTTCTCCCGAGATAAAGCTACCCGTAGACAGTGAGGTGGCAATAGTCGGAGACGGTTTGGTAGGCGACAAGTTTATAAAAATCGTTCCCGGCAAGTCCAAAGAATATTTAAAAGAAGGGGATACTTTTGCCAATGCCAAAGACTTCAAAACATTGGAGGACATGGTCGGCGAAATTATCTTTATGGTGACGGATGATGGCAATCAATAGAAACATATTGTGGGGTTTAAGTACCGTTTGTTTACTGGGCATTTCGGGTGTTAAAGCGGCCGAAATAGAGATGAACACGGCACAAATGCAAGCCATGGATAAAATAACCGGAAGAGTAAACGTAATAGAAGTACCGGTCGGCGGGGAAGTAAAATTCGGCTCATTTTCGGTAGTTGTGCGTTCTTGCAAAACTCGCTCCGAAGACGAAATACCGGAAAATTTTGCTTTTGTTGATGTAACCGATAAAAGCTTTGACAAGGAAGAATTTAATATTTTCAAGGGTTGGATGTTTTCATCATCACCGGCAATCAATGCTATAGAGCACCCGATATATGATGTCTGGCTGTTAAAGTGCATCAACACCGAAGTTAAGCCGGAGCAGTTATTATCCGAAGAGGCCTTGGCGGCTCGTGACAATTTACCGCGATTGGAAGAGGTTAAGAAGGAGCAGGAGCAATTACAAGAAAACAGCTTCAGTAAAACCGAAGACACCATAGAATTTAAGGATTCCATGTACAAAGAGGAAAAAGCGGAGCAAATCAAAACAGATAAAATCATAAAAGAGGACGAAGAAGGTCCGGAAAACTTGCTTAATATCAAGGATTCGTATGAGGAGCCGGAGGAACAAGAGGTAACACTGCCGGCCGAAGAGTTATCCAAGGCTTTAAATGCCGAGTCGGAAAAACTGGCTGTAAAAAACGAAGAGGAAAATATTCAGCAAATAGCGGAGCCGAATGTTGAGGTTCAGGAAGGCAATTTTGCCCCCACCGAACGGCAAACTCCGCAAGACCTGTCCCAAGGGAGGCAAATACTTGATAATACGGAAACTTTTCCGGCGGATGAAGCTGATTTTACCATAGATGAGGAGTTAGCTGAGGCCATTGATGCGGAGTTATCGCAACAAGAGTAATTTTTTGACAAAAAGTCTTGACTTGTGGCAAAAACTCCGCTAGGATACATTTACAAATTTGAATTATTAACTTTAAAAATAAAGATATGGACACACAGCTTAGAGAAAAAGTACAGGCAGTCATGAACCAGGTTCGCAGATTGCCCAAGAACATCAACGAATTTGACCCTGAGGATTTGGCATTGGGTGCCGACCTTGGCTTCGGAGCGTTTGAATGCGAAGAACTTGCCCGCTTGCTCAAAGAGCAGTTGGGTATTGATGTACCGGCCGACGAGGTTGAGGAGGACTGGTACATGTTGGATGAGTTCTACGAAAGCGTTGAGAAACACGCCAAGTAGAACATCCTCGGAAAAGATAAAAAAAGAGCCGCTTTAAAAAGCCGCTCTTTTTTTGTTTTAAAGCCACAAAAAGTATAAACTATTTTACAAATAAGAAAGGATTATTAAAAGCAAATTTTTAATTTACTTTCATAAGTTGATATGATAAACTAAGATACGGATACAAGGTAGTGATTGTATCTAGCACCCCAAAGAGGTGCGGAGCTTTCATCAGCTCTTATATGCTTCGGTGTTAGGATATAACATCGTAATATTGCTAGCTGTCTACGATGCTAACAATAAATATATCCCCGATTAAAAATGTTAAAACTTTTTGGTCGGGGAGTAAATGTACTAAAAGTCAAGACTAAAATTAAAAGTTTTTAGCAAGTAAAGAGTTGAGGAAAATTACCAATTTACGCATGCAAGCAATAATGGCGAATTTCTTGGGTTTACCATTAGCGACCAATCTGTTATAATATTCTTTCAATACAGGATTACATTGGGTTGAAGCAACGACAGTAGGCATATACAATGAGCATCTGACATTTCTTCTCCCTCCTTGAATAAAAGCATGTCCCTTTTTCATTCCACTGT
>CALXTJ010000028.1 GCA_944391375.1 uncultured Alphaproteobacteria bacterium | reverse complement strand
TCAATTTTGATGCGTTTGTCATAAAACGAGGCCAGGCTTGCCAGTTCGCCAAGGGCCAAAGGATAGCCTTTAATTTCAAAAGTTTCCAAAAACCTAACCGGTACTTTGGAATCAATGGAGAGCTCAACAATGGTCATTTGTCGTTCCCGACGCAAATTCCATAATTGGGCTGCCAGTTCATTAAAAGTTCTTTTAAAGCACGCTTTGTGTTGTTTTTTATTTAACATTTTGATGCTCCATTTCATTTTAATACATTTTGTTAAAACAAAACCGCTTTGCAAAAACAAAGCGGGGAGCTAAACAACTGACAGTATGCAGCCGAACTTATTCGTCGTATACAATACGCTTATATCATCCGCTCCCCTTATCAAGGAGTTTTATACTGATGTTGTTTAGACACCGTCGCCAACCGACGACAGTGTTTATATTAAATGAAATTTATCTTTTTGCAAATTTTAAAGTTAAAACGGTGGAAAAATTTAAACTATTTTTAGTTTTTTATATTACCCTCTAAAAAAGAAAGGTAAGAGTATGCATAAAAAGTATATGGCAATAATTATAATTACTCTGGTGGCTTTTTGGTACTGGCAGGGACGAACTTTGCTGTGGCAAAGAGTTTTTGGTAAGCCTTCCGATTCCATTGTAACCGATACTCTTTTTGAACGGATTGAAATGTTGCCGCAACCTTTTACGACAACTGCCGATTTTGCAAATTATAAAGTTTGGCTAAATTTTCGGGCTTCATATCAGGCTTATGCCCGCGTCGTGTATGTTGATGTTTATGATAAAGGCTTCTATTTCGGATTTAAAACCGATCAGCAAAAATTAAATGAAGCTTATAATGCTGTATCGCCTTTGGATTTATCTTTATTTATCGGTCAAACGGCAGCTGACGGTAATTGGCAAAAAATTGCCGTTTCTCATGAATATCGCGTTCTGATATGGCAATATGATTATGACGACAATCCGGTGGTTAATATGTCTGACATCAGTAATTCACATATTATTCCGGCCAACAATAACATCCGCCGTGCATTTGATACCTTATCTTCCGGAGATATAATTTTTATTAAAGGTTATTTAATAGATTGGCATGATACCGGAGAATTTGCCGAGTACGAATATAAAACTGCTCTTACCCCCGGAGAAATTGCCGATTTTAAAATCGGAGGTAAAACATCCGGACTATGCCGCCAATTTTATGTTACCCAAATAATAGCCGACGGTTATAGTTATCAATAACTTAAAACTCCGCTTTTGAGGGCGGAGTTTTTTAATGCTATTGCAAAGGCGGAATATTTAACTGGGCAATATTTCCGGGCTTTATTTTAACGCTGGCATAACGCATATTACCGGTCTCAATAACAAACCGCTGTCTTCCGGTTAATTGGGACGCTAAATCATAAAAATCTCTGCCGTGCAAGTCCTGTCTTTGCGGGTTCATAATATATAACACACAGCCTTGTGTCCTTTCGGCAATTCCGCAGCGACTACGACCCTTGGGAACTTCCGGATTAACCACAACCCCCTGTAACCCGTTTCTGACTACCTGCTCGGAGGAAAAAAATATCTTGCCTAAAAATAACCCGACAAATAAACAAGCCATGGCAATCCAAATCATTTTTTTATTATCAATATTGGTCAAACCGTTACCCTGATATACAAACTCTTCCTCGTCGGTTACATAATCATTGTTAAACTCAGGCATATTGTTTGGAGTTTGCGTAGTAACGGGGGCCACATTATTGTTGGGAGTAAAAGGTCTGTCTCCGGCTCTTATCAGACCTCCCTGAGATGCTTCTGCCGGTTTTGCGGTCGGTTTTACCGTCGGTTCATTAGTGTCTTGCAACAGGGCACTGATAGACTGTTGTGCATCTGACACGGCTCCGGTATTTTGAGAAGCTATCGGCCCGGTATGAAATTTAGGCCGTTTAATTTTCCGCAACCGAGGACGATTTACATCAGCATTCGGCATGGCCGGATTAGATTTTTGTTCGTTTTTTTGCGGTTGCTTGGCTTTGTTTGAAACTTCATCAAAATTGAAGTTTTCCAAATCAATATCATCTAAATCTAAATCATCCATGTTCTTTTCCTTTAGATTTTATTTTTAATTGTTTCATTGGTTTTTAAAGTACGAATTAAGCGAGGTACTACAAAAATAACCGTTTCGGAACGAGGCTTTTTCTGTCCGAACAGCTCATTGGGTAAGCCGATTATCATAAAATTTTCTCCCAATTTATTGCGTACATTAAATTGTGTAATTTGTCCTTGCGTATTTTCCAAAGTAATATCGGTGTTAATATAATTGCCTTTTTCCACTGAAGCTTCGGCCAAAACAGACATCTCCGATTCGGGGCACTTCATTTTTCCGCATTTACCTATATCAAAACGCGATAACCATAAATTGGGCACAACAAATTTTCCCTCAGATACGGAAACAATATCGGCACTTTTACCTAAAAAGTGTCGCAAATTTTCCAGACTTATGTCATTTGTGGTTGTCAACACTCTGCCGATAACACCGGTTTGTGCGGTGGTAATTGAACCAAAATGGAAAGCGTCTAACAAATTTTTCCACTCAACATCACATCCGTCATGCGGATAAATCTTAAACACACTCACATCATAAGCTACCAAATTGGGGTTACTTTCAAAATAATTTATAAGAGTAGTAATTTTATTTTTGAGTTCCATATCGGCATTAAATTGTATTGAATAATCCGCCCAGTTGGTGGTCATGTCTGTAATTCCCGAACCTCTCAACACATCCAAAAAGGCCAATATAAGCGGACGAGAGTGGGGAACATATAACATTAAGTCGGCTCTTCGTTGTAAAGTCATGACCTTGTTTTTGCTGTCATAAGAATAGTAAATATCGGCGGCTTCGGTTATCATGCCGATAACATCACTGAATTCACCTTTTAAGTTGTCTCCGGAAAGAGAGGCATACGGAGCATCTTTAGCCACCAATTTAATTCCGGCTTCTTTGGTTAATTTATATAACGCTTTTTCGGCGGGCATGGTTTCAAAAGTAAATCCGGTAACCTCAAAACGCGGCAACTTATCATTGATACCGAGTCTTTCTAACCTAAAGGCCGAATTATTTATCGGTAAAGTTAAAATAAGCTGTTGCGTTTCCCAATTAACATTGCATCGTAACGGAGTTTCCAAATCCAGTGCGTTAGCACCGTCCGGAGTACGAATATACCGCTGATCAATCGGATACACAACTTCCGTATTAAGGTCGGCAATTTTATCATTGACCGGAGCAATTTCATTATTTTGCGTTGCATGGCACGCCGAAAGAGCAATACAAACAAGGCTTGCTATGCAAAAATACCACCGATTTTTCATTTTTATTGTTCTCCGTTATTTTGCTTTGGTTGCGGAACATTTTGTTGTTCTGATACTTTTTCCTGTTGCGATTCTTGCAATAATTTATTGACTACATCATCCATATTCATGCCGGCACCTACGGTCGGATCAACGGATTTATCAATTTGTCCTAAAACTTCCTTCATTTTATTTAGTTCTTGAGGATCTTGCTTAACCATTTCCGGGGAAGAATTATTTTGTAATTCCTGTTGATATAAATTAACATTATTTTGCAACGACTTAACGCCACCGGCAATTTTTCGTTCCACATAAGGATACAATTCTTTGCGGGACAGAATATAGTTTCCGGTATCGCAAATTTCTTCCAGGACATCCAAAATATAGGAATAAAACGGATATTCTTCCAGGGCAATATTACCCATTCTTACACAACGAGCGGCAATACGCGAGATAGTTCTGTCGTAATAGTCTCTTAAGACCAAATAATTGTCAATATACCACAAATCTTCCTTAGTAACCGGTTTGGCTGTATTGCTTTTTTCCGGGGTTGGCATTGCTGTCGGTTTCTGTTCATTTTGTTCCATAATCTTCTCCTTGAACAACAGAATAATTTATGCTGACTGATTTGTAAATTGATTTTTATTATTTATTATTACCGTTTTCGGTAGTCAGATTTTCATCATCAACATATTCCCATTCCCAATCATCGCCGTTTTCATCGGTCTGATTGCCGTTATCATCAACATATTCCCATTCCCAATCATCGCCGTTTTCATCGGTCTGATTGCCGTTATCATCAACATACTCCCATTCCCAATCATCGCCTTCATTTTCGGGAGAATATGTTTTCGGGGTATTGAGCGGTTGCGGCTGATAGTTGTAAGTTTGCGTATCATCGGGAACATAATCAAGCGATACCGGATTATCGGGAATATCGTCCAAAGACACAATATCTTCCTGATTAAAGTCCGGAGTGGTTATTGCTAAATTTTTAGTAATTTTAGACGATGAATTATCTGTTTGTTTGGCCGTATCCCTTACCGATGTATCTTTTGGGGTAACGGGAGCGGTAACATTTGCAGTAAAATTGTCGTCCGTATCTTGCAGAGCCTGACGAATTTGTGCCATTTCTTTATCAAGCGGCTTGTCTTTTTCGTTATCAAGAGTTTTATGGTCAAAATCGGTATCATCAAAACGGATATCGGCAGAGCTTTCTGATATATTTTCATCATTATATATTTTACCAAGCTCTGAATCCAAATCCAAGTCGGCATCAGACAAATCAAAATCAACCATCTTATCATCTTTATCGGCTTTTGTCGCTGAATCTGATTCGGTTGGCTTTGCGGAAGGCTCCGGAACATCGGTGGCGGCAAAGGGCATTACTTCATCTAATTCCGAAAGTTTTTTGTTTCTGGGAGTTTCCGAAACAATCACTTTGTCAGAAGCAGTTGTTTGCACATTATCATCGTTTAATGACACAACATGTTTTGCCGCATCTTTGGTTGGACTGTTTTTATTATTTTTTTCCGCTTTTGGTGTCTGAAGCTCCGTTATATTCGTTGAGGATTTTTGCGTTTGCTTATCGGTGGATGGTTCTGCCGCCGAATTTTTATCTGATTGGCGGTTTGTATTTTCATCAACACGATTGTGAGCCGACGCTTTATCATCGGTAGAATTTTCCGGCACTTGATTGTTAGCATCATCTGCATTTTTAAGCAGATTTTTAGCCGTTTTTTTATCATCGCTTTTAACGGATTCGGAGGAAGTTATGACCGGTGTTTTTTCCGGCTTGATTTTATCTTTACCTTTACCGACATTATCCGAAATAAATTCTTGCTTTTGGTCGGTTTTAATCGGTTCTTGCGGCACGGTGCTGATTGCCGGCTGATTTTCTGCATTTACGGTGGCAGGTTGGATATTACCGGTAGTATTTTGGGGAGTTTTTGCGGATTTTCCGACACCGTCGGTTACCGACTGAGGCACTCCGTTATGGGAAGCAAGCAGAATATCTTTCATCATGTTGGCAATGGCCGATTGCGATTCCATAATGGAGTGGGTTAAGGTTTCGGTTAAAGTTTTAATATCTTCTTTATAACGTCTTTCGGTTTGTTGCAAAGCAAAAGACAAAGAGTTTGACAACTCTGAGGCAAATGACGAATCAATTACGATACTGGCGTTTGATGCAGTTTGTTTGGCCGTCTGAGCGGCGGTCGGCGTTGGAGTTTTTTGCATCAAATCTTGAGGGTTTTTGGTGTTTGTTTTATTTTTGGGAACGGCCGGAGATATTAAGCCTTTTTTAGCTTCCAGTTCTTCTATGTGTTCAAGTAACAGCGAACCGCCCGGCAGAGTACTGAGCAAAATTCTGACATCCGGAGAAAGTTGTAAAAGCATATTATCAAACTGTTCTTGTCGCTCTTTGTTAAATATGTGCATTTGCCGATAGATATTCAGAAAGCGTTGAGCAACCAAAATAGGTTCCTCTTCACCTTTATTTTTTCTACCAAATTCGGCATTTTCTATCAGTTCGTCAGCCACAAGTCAATCCTTATCAAAACAAACACATCTCAGGTAAGCATTTTAATACCCAAGGAGTAAATTTCAAGTTAATAAATAAAAAAAACTCCGCCTTACGGTGGAGTTTTAGCAGATTACAAATTGATTGCAACTATTTTATGCATCTTGCTCAAATCATTATTGGTAAGTTTAATTTTTTCTTCGGGGTTCCAACGCATGCCGTAAAGTTCGCCGTTATCATCCTCACGAATACTCAAAAGTTGAGCAATATTATCATCAATATAGTACACGGCAATATCTCCGACACTGACCATATCCTGAGGATCAGCAAATAATATGGCCCGATTAGGCAGCAACTGTCCCAAGCGTCTGGTGCACAAATTTACGCCGTAAGCATCTTTTTTGCCGTTAAGTTGGAGCGGACGAGCCACTTCTTTAGCCTCAGCATCTTCTCTGTTGATAATTACATTGCCGTCTTTTCCGGCAATACCGAACACTTTAATTTTAGAGCCGGTATTAGCTGAAGATGCCAAAAATGAAGCGTTAATACCCTTAGGAGTGGCTAACAGTTTGTATTTTGTATCATTTTTCTGGATAATATCTTCCAATTGTCCGGATTCGTCCAACTTTTTAACTTCGGCTTTAAGTTGATCAACGGTCAAGGACAGGGCACGGGCAATATTTTGATATTCCTTATCGGAAACTTCGCGTTGACCCATTTCAATACGATGATAAACCGACAAAGTCATATCGGCATTTTCGGACACTTCAATCAGAGTAAGACCGCGATCGGTGCGCAAATGACGCAAAGCCGCACCCAAGGTTTTTAAGCCGGCGGATTCGTTTATCTGGCTTCTTCTTTCCTGTTCGCGACGCCAGGCCTGAATAACCTCGGATTGTGAATTTTGTTCATTAACATATAAGTCCTGCAACGAACAATCGGTAAGTTCGGCAACTTGAATAAGCTGCTCCTGATTTAAACGACGATAACCTTTTTCAATTTTGGAAATTGCCGACAAGCTGACGCCCAAATGATCAGCCAATTCCTGCATGGACATACCTCTCAAGCGTCTGTACATTCTTATCTGATTAGGGAAAATAATTTCTTCCATATTAGCCTCTTAAACTATTATAAAACTACCCGTATAATAATACTTGCCGCAAAATATGCAAGACAAAAATAACACTTATTTGTATAAATAAATTATCTATGTGGATAATTGAGGTGGTTTTTGGTTATAAAAATCAAGGTTATTTGTTAGTGGTCAAAAACGCTATGATATTTAGCATCAACGGCCTGAGCTTTACCGGTGTATATTTGTCTGGCATGGAGCTGTATGTCGCTATCGGAAAATCCGAACATAGCGGCTTGTTCATCCATACCTTTGGCAAAATAACCGTTACCGTTCAGCGGTGATATGTACTTATGTCTTCGGTAGTATTCGTCGGCAAATTTATAAGAAGAGGTTGCCGCTTCTTGACCGTTGATATAGCTTGTGGTTCTTTGCATAACCCCATTATCGGCAACAACCGTATAACTACCATCCTGAGCGGTATTTTTAAGTTCGGAAAGCATTTGAGCACCGTCTTTGCCGCCGATGGTCGTTCTTAATTCGGTTACCGAACCGTCTAAATTGGTTTGTACAAGATGTATACCGCCGTTTTTATCCAAAGTGACTTGTCGGTCGGCAAACTGGCCGCTGATTTTTATGCCTCGGCTTTTCATAACCTGCATGGCAATGGCGGTATTGACGGTTTTTTCATCAAAGTGAGAATTACTTCGGATATTGTTTATCATATTCATGTTTAATGTGCCGTCTTTGGCTACCATGTATTTGGTAAACTTGTCACTAAAGGCAATATCTTGTTGAATAATTTTTCCCGAAGCATCTTTTACCTGTCGTACGGACATAAATTGATCGGAAGTAATTACCTTGCGAGCCGCATTGGGTGCAGAAAGATTTTTTTGTTTAAATACGGCGTTATTTCTGGCAAAAGTATTAAGCTTAGAACCGTCTTTAGTCATTTTAGCCAGCATTTCCATTCGTAGAGAATTCTTTGCTTTATTGATGGTAAAAGTTCCGTCATCGTTTTTATGGGCGGTTAGGGTAACTTTCTGTCCCAATGCATTACGATGGCTCATCTCATAGCCTACAATATTTCCGTCTTCATCGGTAACAGCCGTTCCTTCTTTTTGTAATTTATCAAGACGATGTTTATTCATGGCATCCTTGGTTTTATTAACAAGTTCATTGCGAACGGTTTGTTTTTCTTTTGACCATAACTCTTTGCCATTTTCACCTATATCAATGCGTCTGGTAACTCTTTGTCCCAACAGATTGCGTCGGGTTCTTTCGTATCCGACTATATTCCCGTCATCATCGGTAATGGCGTTACCTTTATTTTTGACTTTATTTATACGGTAATTATTACGAATAGCTCTAAATCTGGAGCCGACAACATGATCGCCGACGGCCATACCGAATTTACCGACGGACTTACCGGCCTGAAAAGCGGTTTTTCCGGTTTTTTTGGCAGCTTGAGCAAAAGCTCCGCCGACACTTCGGCCGATACCGCCGATTGGAGCACTTTTGGCAAATTTATCGGCAAAGAATTTACCTTGATCCAAAAATACCCAGCCCATTAAGCAGACAATTACCAATTTTAATCCGGTTACGCCCCAATAAGCCAAACCGTTTATGGGATCGGTAAAGAAATCCCAACTACCGGTGGCTACCGCTCGCGAAGCCAGCGGCTCCATAAATTGATCAACTACGGTCATTATTATGTATATGATAATGCTCAAGAATACAAAATTAAACATGGCGTTCATAAAGAAATTCCATATTTTTCCCAGATAGTTGGAAGTAATTTTAAAAGCCCAGGCTCCGATGGCCGCCGGTGCCAAAGCTGAGGCTATGGACATTTGAATAATGCAGTCTATTAGGCACCAAGGAAAAGCCAACAACAATATTAAGCCGCCGATGTACAGGACTATTCCGGTAATTACATACGGGAAAGAAGGAATAATGTAGCGAATAATGGCTTTAGGTTTCCACCCCACGCACCAAGCTTGCCGGCCGTAAGCCATAAGCCGACTTACACTGTCTTGCATGGTTTTTATGGAACATACTATATTTTTACCCATGGAGGCAGGTAATCCACCCGTAGACGATGCTTTATAGCCGTCGGAGCCGTAACCCATTATATTTTCCATATAGGGAGCATTGTCGGGGCACGAACCTCCGGAAATGGCTTGCGTAAAATTCATGCCGGTATTGAAAACCGGTTCCAAGGTCAACTGTATAACCTGAAAAAAGCTTAGTTTTAGTATAATAACGACAACCAATACCCTAAAGGCCTGTACCAAAAATTCCTGTATCATTTTGCTGGGAGTTTTAACTTCCACGGCTGAAACATTTTTAAGCACAAAAACACTTACCCATAGGGCAAATCCGACAATTACCAGCATGGCAACTCCGTCAGCCAAGGTGTTATATGATTTTAAGGCTATAACGCTTGAAGTGTTAAACAGCACCTTAAACAGCGGGCAAAACCAGCAGTCATCGGCATCCGGCAAATAATTTTCCAGGGCACATTCGGCTCCGCGGTCTTTTTTAGCCAATACTTCAGGTGCAAACAGACAACATCCCAAGGTAAATATTACCAAGCTCCATATCAATAAGTTATGTATTTTACGATACTTCATTTTTACCTCAAGCCTAACCTTACTTATTCCGCATTTATCTGTCTGTTATATTCTCTTTGTCGTTCCTCTTCCTCCTGCTGCCGTTTAGCTTCATCTTGCTGAGCCTGTTGAGCTTTTAATCTTTGTCTTCTGGCTTCGGGACTGGTGTTTTGTTGCATTTTTTCGCCGACAGATTGTAAAATATTTCCGGATATTTTTACCCAATTTTTTACATAAGCGGCTTTTACGGCAGTTTTAGCAACTTTTACCGGTATATTGGCAACGGCAGTGGCGGTTTTAACCGGTATTTGTACCATGGCTCCGGCAGTTCGGATGCCGGCTTTTTTAACATTTGCCGCAGCTTTTCCGAGAAATGTAGATTTATCGGCATTTTCATCAATATCGGCACATAGAGAGTTAATTTTATTATCCAGAGGCTTGGACAAATCATCCAAATAATCGCTGGCTCGGTCAAGTCCGTTAATGGTTTTTTGATAAGCCCTGTCAATTTTACTGAGTTGCTTTTCAGCACCATGGGCAACTTTAGTAACGCGAGAATTCTCTATGTTTTTATTTATCTGTTCATCGTGTTTATCGGCCCAGTCATTGACTCTTTCCTGTCTGGCATCAATTTTTTGGGATAGCTGTTCTTTTAAGTTCTGACTGGCATTTTTGCCCAAAACGACTCTTCCCAAGCCTCCCACCAGAACATTATTGGCGGCTTGGGCGGTAGAGCTTCCGATTTTAGCAGCGAACTTAGCGGCTTTACGGGAGCCTTGTTCGGCGGCAACTGTCGGATGAGCGGCATAATAAGCGGCTTTTTTAAGTTGCCGGTTATATTGCCCGGTCATGAGCTTACCTACACCTGCGGTAGCTTTACCAATTTGTACTTTGGCTTTATCGCCGGCCCACATAGCAACCGGAGCAACGGCTTTTTTCTTAACAAAATCCATACCTTGTGTCATACTGCCATGAATGGGCGAAGCTTTTTGTCCGCCGCCAAAGGCTTTATCAGGAAAGAACTTATCGGCATAATCAGCTACGGCACTGCCGATAAGCTTCATTCCGTAAATCAGAGCAAACAGAATAACTAAAAAATTCATGCTGGTAAGATTAAAATCACGAGAAACGGTATCGGTTTCGTTGTTGTCTATACGGGTAAACAATTCCTCCATACCTCCTGTGGCGGTGTTTATAAGGTTTAGGGCATAGGAAACAGCCATAGCCAAAAACACAAATATGGCGGCATTTTTAAGCATAATACTTATAAGGATAGTCAGTTTATCTTTGGTAACCGGAAAGGGCCAGAGGGCAATACCTATGGGAAGCATAATAACGGCAAAGCCCAATTTAAAGGCAATATCAACCAGATAAAAAGTAACACTTAGAGTAAGCATAAAGCCAAAGACATAAATAATGGCTCCGCATAGCCAGACCGGAATATTGGGAATACTCATTAAAGTAACGCCCAGTACGGAAACGGTCCAGTTATTGGCATGTACGGCATTACAAGTTAAGGCATGCCCTAACACCAGTAAAAAAGCAGTAGCATCACTGATATTGCGAGTAGTGTTGTAAATATTGGAAAGTACGGAATCAGGAATGATTCCCCCTCCCAGAGAAGAGGACTTTTCCAAATTAGCGGTTTGTTCGTGAGCGGCTTTAATTTCCTCACATAATTGATTTCTTTCCTTCAAGGATAATCTTTTACCGTAATCGGCGGCCATACAAGACTGATGGCTCCAACTAAGGAGGGCAAACATTATTATAAAAGCGAGATAACAAAGTTTTTTAATCATTATTACCTCCTGTTTGTGAAGAGTTATCCAGGACGGTATTGGCAGCTATAATAGTATCGGCAAAATCTGTACCGGCATTCATGATAGGTTCCAAAGTATAATGCAATATGGAAGATATTCCCACATTGATAAGCACAAAAGCCAAAAAGACTTTAAATGACTGAACAAGCAAATCCTGGAGCATTTTCATAGGTTCGGCAGCGGTAAAGGCCGAAATATTTTTTAATACAAAAAAACCGACCCAAAGCATCATTCCCAAGACCAAAATTGCATTTCCGGCTTCACGAGATACCTGATAAGCTTTCGCTGCGGCTTTAATAAAGGCTGAAGCCAAAGTTTCCACAATTTCACAACTGTAGCATGTAGAGGTATACATGGCCTTAAAGTTTTCGGTAACACAGTTTTGCCCTTCTTGGTGGAGGCCTTTAATTTTTAATCCCAGAATGCGAACATCGGAAGTTCCGGAAACTCCTCCGCTGTTGGACACGGTACAATTTTTGGGGATATCGGAGTTACGGTTGATACAGTTATAAACATTTCTGACCGATTTTGCCAGCCCGTTGCGAATAGTTACTTTACACAAATAGCAACGATGAGTACTCAAATCGCATTGTACAGGTTGTCCACTTGGTGATTCTCCGCATACAATGGAATACCCTTCACCCAAAGCCGCCTGAGCCGCACGGTAAGGTAAAGTTGCGGGGAGTGTTACCAGTAAAAAGCAACCGAACAGAGAGGACAATTTGAGAACAAACTTCTTCATCATTCCTCCTCCTCATCTTCGGATTCACTGTCAGACTGAGCGGCATTTCCTTTAAAATTCTGAAATTTTCCACCTGCCTTTGAAGCTTGTTTAGCGGTTTTGGCTCTTTTGAACATAGCCATTACCTTACCACCGATTCCGGCAGTAACGGCAGAAAAGATGGCTTTAGCGGTAAATGCTGCTAATTTAGCAATTTTGCGTTGGAAATCGGTACTTCCGCCACCACCGACCAAAGAGTCGGCAAGACTGACGGCCAAGCCTATACTCTTTAAGACTAAAAAAGCAATTAAAATCATGGATAGCATTACAATACCAAATTCCTGATAAGCTTGTTTGTCTCCGAGTATGTCATAATTATCCTTGATGATGGATTGCATGGCAAGCATGGCCATGGTGGCAATAATGGCAATACACATCATTATGGCCGAAGAGTTAAAGATAGTAAGAATACCTTGCTTGGTCCACTTACGAGAAAACTTAAATGGTACGGCCAAAATCAGGAAAGGCAGAATGATAATTATAATATTCATACGAAAGATACTGTCTACCAAATAAAAGACGAAGGATATTTTAACCAAAACGAATATAACAAATATTGAAGCCCCGGAAATCCAACTGGATAGACTGGTGGCGGCAAGTAATTCTTTAGCAATAACAAATCCGACTTGTAAGCGATCACTGGTAGCACATACCAAACATTGCATTAAATCGGATGGTCCGGACGGAAAATGAGCTTGTCCTCCGGAATATGAAACAGGCTCCAAAGCCGGAGCTTTACAAATTAGGGAGTTGGTATAAAACAGGCAAGTATCTCCCAAGAGCTGCCCTTTACCGTCAACATCTTCACCGTCGGCAGAAAGCTCAACAATCCGACTTCCATATTCCAAGAAAGCATAGTATACGGGGAATATAAACTTATTCATAACGAATAATAAAAATGTGGTAGAGGAGGCCAGCAAACCGCAAAACAGGCACATAAAGGCCATTCGCGAGATTTCGGTCCAGACTTCTGCCGGAGATTCTTCCACAACGGAACCGACATGTTTTAGAAGTCTTAAAGAAAGCCACACGGCAAACGCCACCATAATAAAAGGCAAAGCACTTTTGGTTACTTTAGGATAAGCTTTCATGGAAGATTCCGCCATGGCATCATAGAACATGCGGAGTAATCCGGCCTGCCAACAAGCCCTTTGTTGCTCCTCCAGTTCACTTTGCTCACCTTCCAGTTCAATACCGGAAACATCACCCTTATCGGAAGAACATGCAACAACAGACAATGCCAGAATAACAATCATTATTCCGGTTTTAAGCATTTTAAGTATGTTTTGCCAGCCCCGTTGCATATTTTTATCCTATACAAAAGATTACTCTGTTATTAAGAATCCTCATCACCGCCGCCACCGGAACCGCCGCCGCCACCGGAACCGCCGCCACCGGATTTGCTTCTAAAACCTAGTTTGGACGCAACATTATTTTTAATATTCTGTACTTTGTTTTTAGCCCCACTGGCCTCATAAGCAGCCCCTCCGGCAGCTTTACCGGCTTTAAGGGCAGTACCGCCGACTTTTTTAGCAGCCTGAGCAGCCAATCCGCCGATTTTGCCGCCGATAGGCGTTCCGCCACCGCCACCGGATATATCACTGGCCAATTCATTGATTTGTCCTACCAATTTAAATGCAAATAAGCAACAGGCAATCAGGACCAAAAAGTCAATACCACTTATATCCATCAAGTCTTTTAAGGTATCAACTTCCGAACCGTTAATCGCCGATTCTAAGGTATCTAATCCGCCTTTTCCTCCGGTTAATCCCTGACTTATCAATTCGGTATTAAGACCAATGATGAGTCCCATCATAACAAAGTTGAAAAAAGCATTCATGAATATGGTCCAACCGGTTTTGGTATAAGAGGCCGTGACTTTAAAAGGCCAGCAAGCGATAAGAAAAGGTAATAAAGCACAAAAAATACCAAAACGAACAACGGAATCCAAAAGATAAAAGCAGCTGACCAAGGCAATAGCCCAACCAAAAACAAACACCAAAGCACCTTCTATAAACATAGAAAAATCAGGCAATATATTTTTGGCCTCATTAACGGATATGCAAACCAACGATGCTCCTATAGCCGGCATTTGGGCCGAGGCTTTGCTGAATAAGCGTACGGAAGCCATAATGGAGGCTAACAAATCTTGTCCGATAACGCCTGAGGGCATATTCCCTTTTTCGTTTTGCATCAAAGAATTAAATTCGGATAATAAGTCGGATTTAAACATCAAAGCCAGACCAAATTCCAATCCGGCCTGCATAAGAGGATTTATGACATAGTAATATATATATGTAGAGTTTGACAGTAACAGGGCGGCCACACCGGCTTTAAAAGATTGCACCAATAGTGTGGATATATATTTAGGAGCATCTTGTTTGGTAAAGGCACTGACGGTTATCAAAGTTTGGTAGGCAATAAACAGAGCCAAGACCATAATAACCAGATTGCGAAATCCGGTTGCCAATGCCCCGTAAGATTTAGAGGCAATAGTCTGATCGGTATTTAATATAACTTGGAACAACGGACATAAAACACAGGCCTGAATTTGAGAATATCGGACCGGCAAAGGGGTGCATCCTTTTGAGGCACCGCTGGTGGCTTCGCCGTCCTCGTTGACCGTATAAGTAACACTGCCGTCCTGAGAAGTTTGTTCCGTTACACCGCAGAAAGCATCAGATGAAAAGCCTATACATAGCACTGACACGGCAATTAAAAACAGTACGGATTTTATTTTGGTATTTTTATTGTTAGTATCATTTTTATTGTGAGAAGAAAGAGGATTACCGAGAATTTTAAAAGCCAAAACCAAAGAGACGGCGACACAAGCCAAAGCGAACCATAAAGCATATGAGCTGGACATAAAATCAAACACACCTCCGTACACGGCAAGTATGGCCACGGCAAACATTAAAAAGCTTAAAAGAAGTGATTTCATGGCTACCTCATAACTATAATTTTACTCATTATAACATAAAAAAGCACTTATTGTGTTACAATATCTTTAAAGTTTCCGCTTTTTAGAAAGTCAATACAGGCTTCGGCAACCTCCGGATTATTCAATACATTAAAGTAGGTATTGGGAATTTTCACAAATTCTTGAGAAAAACTTTGTTCATCGGTTTCAAACTTAAGCGGAAGACTGGCAAATTTTTCCACAATTGGGGCGGCCAGTTTGTCGGTCCAGGTTTCACAAAAAATCAGTCCGAGTTTAATATCCGCAGGCAGTTTGGAAAAAGACAAAGCTCCTTGCGGAGAGCACTCTTTAAGCATCGGCCCGTACAACCAATTAAGGGGGGCACATTTAGAGGCCATATCAAACAAGTCGCTTCCGCGGTTTATGGGGTTTATGTTTATTACCTTATCAATTTTAAAATTATCCTGCCAGCCGTAAGAAGAGGATATGAGTTTTCTGAGCAGCAAACATCCGGCCCCTTTGGTAATAAACGACACTTTGCTGACATCTTCGCAATGATTAAGGAAGAATTCCAATTGGCGGATATGATATTTAATAGGTTTTCGTGTGGAAGGATAGTTTATGGCCGCCACATTATAACCTTGTGCGGTGAGTTTTTTCCACAAATTTTTAAAGACTGATTTATTTTCTCCCAATCCGTGTAAGAGGATAATCAATTCATCGTTTTGCCTGGGGATTTCGTAAACTTCTATAAATTTAACAAAGGCTTTGCGGCAAGTTTCAAACGAGCCTTGAGCTCTTCTTATATCCCAATTATCAAGCAGGCGGTAAGTTTTGGAGTAGCAGTGTCTCTGGATTCGCCATTTTTGATAGTAAAAGACATCCTCCCAAAATTGCGATCCTCCAAAAGTAAAAAAGGTAAAACTCATATCAAATCTCCCGATGTTCTAATTCAGAGCGGCCTGATTAGGTATAGCGGTTATGGTGACTCTGGATTCGTCGTCTTTAATAGATTCTATAAGGATTTGTATGGCGCGTTTATCTCTAAAGTAGGTCATCTGACTTATGCGTGCTCTGACGACGGCCACTTCTATCCAACGATTTTTAGGCATTTCGGCAATATAGAAGTCAAAGACTCGGCTGGCATTATAGGGGGCGGTATAGACAAGGCTACCTATCCAGTTATCGCCGCTGCCCAAAGCCTTAGTATCGCCGAGTTCCAAAAAAGCCTGCTGCGGAAAAGGAATGTCCGGAAAGTTGGCAAAAGCCGGAGGCACCGGAGTCCCGTCCACACCGTTTAAATCCAACGGTTTATTGGCACAAGCGGCGAGTCCCAAAAACAGAATCGCCAGCATTTTTTTAAAATTTAACTTATTAACAAACATTTAGCTAGAATCTCCTTAAATTTTTAGGGGCAGTATACAAGATTAAGGTTAATAAAAAGAAAATAATAGCTTATTTTGGGATTGTTTTTATAACGCAGTAAAAACAGTAAGATAGTGAGGGTATAGAAAAAAGATAAAAAAATATAAAAAAAGGTATTGACAAG
>CALXTJ010000027.1 GCA_944391375.1 uncultured Alphaproteobacteria bacterium | reverse complement strand
TGAGCGGTGTTACAAGTCAAGTGCCCGAAGCGAAGTTGGCAAGCCAGAAGGCGAGCCTTACGAAGCAAGACACCA
The DNA here is from genome assembly GCA_944391375.1 of uncultured Alphaproteobacteria bacterium. Lineage (GTDB taxonomy): Bacteria > Pseudomonadota > Alphaproteobacteria > RF32 > CAG-239 > CAAFZY01. The sequence continues at coordinate 16,980 of CALXTJ010000027.1, read as the reverse complement.
ATACAAACGGCAGTCATGAAAATGGCTGCTTTTTCTTTTTATAAGGCTAGGCGTTACAGTATTCTGGTAATATCCGGGAATGATTTTTGGTGTATCTGGGAACAATTTCTTGACTTATCTGGTAATATCTGGTAATATCTGGTAAAGCAAAGAGAGGTAATATGCCAAGAATAAAAGATATTACAATAACACCGGATATGTTGAATAAAATTGCTGAGATAGACCAATTTATGGGGTCTTGGCATGTGGGAGCATTAAATTTGACTCCGGCAGAGTTAAAGGTTATGAAACGGGTTGCCACAATAGAATCTGTTGGTTCTTCAAACAGAATAGAAGGCAACAAGATGACCGATGCCGAAATTGAAGAACTGTTTAGCAACATCAATAAAAAATCTTTTAGCTCACGAGATGAAGAGGAAGTTGCAGGCTATTCAGATTTAATTAATACCATATTTGAAAACTATGAGGATATTCCTTTAACTGAAAACTATATCAAGCAGTTACACCAAATACTCTTAAAATATTCCTCCAAAGATGAACGTCATCGCGGAGAATATAAAACCGATTCCAACAGAGTTGCGGCTTATGATGCATCAGGTAATGAAATCGGTACGATTTTTGAAACGGCGACGCCTTTTGATACGCCAAGGCTTATGCGAGAATTGATACAATGGACGAATGACACGTTTAATGATCGTTTTTTGCATCCGATTATTACCATTGGTGTGTTTATTGTACATTTTTTATCTATTCACCCGTTTACGGATGGAAATGGGCGAATGTCTCGTGCTTTAACAATTTTGTTGATGCTTAAGAATAATTACGGCTATATGCCTTATGCCTCTATGGAATCAATTATTGAAGCCAGCAAAGATGCCTATTATAGATCCTTAAGAGGAACCCAAAAAACGATATGGGGAGAGCAAGTGGATTATGAACCATGGTTATCATTTTTTGTGACTTCTCTACAAAAACAAAAAAGAGCATTAGAAGAAAAAGTTCAAAATTTGCAAAAAGCAAATACGGATAAGTTATCATCTACAGCACACGAAATTTTAGATTTGTTTGCTATAAAAACGGAATTAAGTATGCCGGAGATTGTTCAAAAAACAGGTAAAAATGCTGAAACGATTAGAAAATCGGTTCAAAATCTTGTAAAAAAAGGATTTTTAACAAAGCTTGGAACAACCCGCGGAGTTTCTTATATTCTAAAAAAATGATATAAATTCTAAAATGTTGCACATAAAGCCTCACATTGTTGAGGCTTTACATGAATCAATCGGTTAGCCTTGTTCGGATGTTTTGTTTTTAAAAATGGCTCATGCTTTTTTATTTACAGTATCGGGATTTTATGTTATAAACAACTTAAACTAATACGGATAAGGTCATATTTATAAATAATAATATATTTTGATATGGTATCTGTATATTCCGAAATGAGTGCTGTAATCTCTTTTCTTAAACTTAATCTATATTGCGGTATAGACTGCGACGACGGAGAAAATTGGACTGATGTGTTGAAAGATGAAATTAAATTTTTCAAACAATCAATGAAATAGCTGTCATGAAAATGGCTGCCTTTGCTTTTGTAAAATTAAGTTTTTTATTGATTATTTTTACCGCATTAAAAACTAAACAAATAACTTGACCTTGCAGAGATTAAATTATATAATCTACGCATAATTTGCGGAGATTATATAATGTATATTTACGAAAATCAAAATTGGCCTAAGTTTATATGGCGTACGGAAGAAATTTCGGATTTGCTTTCAAAAGTTTCTTTTTTACAAGGCAATCTACTGGGAAAAATGCAGCAGCTTGGTTTTGATTTGCAACAAGAAGCTCTTTTGCATACCCTTACGGATGAAATTACCAAATCCTGTGAAATTGAGGGCGAAAACCTTAATAGTGAGCAAGTTCGTTCTTCTATTGCTCGCCGTTTGAATATTAAAAATTCCAATTCAATCATAAGCAGCCACCACATTGACGGAATTGTTGAGATGATGGTTGATGCAACGCATAATTATAATGCTCCTCTGACCAAAGAGCGAATTTGTGCCTGGCATGCCGCCTTATTTCCGACCGGATATAGCGGAATGTGTAAAATTAAAGTAGGGGATTTACGCAATGATGCTGACGGCCCGATGCAGGTTGTTTCATCAAAATCCGGCCGAGAAATTGTTTATTATGAAGCTCCGCAAGCTAAATTTTTGCCGGAGATGTTGCAAGAGTTTTTAACTTGGTTCAATTCTTCTTTGGAACTTAATCCGCTTATTAAAGCAGCTATCAGTCATTTATGGTTTATAACTTTACACCCGTTTGAAGACGGAAATGGACGCATTTCGCGAGCTATTACCGATATGATGTTGGCCAAAGCAGAAAATACGGCATATCGTTTTTATAGTATGTCTGCCCAAATTCAAAAAGAAAAGAAGATGTATTATCAAATTTTGGAAAGTACTCAAAAAGGCAATATGAATATTACCGATTGGCTTAAATGGTTTTTAGAATGTTTATTGGCATCTATGAAGAGCTCAGAGGGTTTGATTGAAAAAATCATGCAAAAATCAAAATTATGGCAAAAATTTAATTTGGTTGCGTTAGATGATAATCAAAGAAAAATTATAAACATGTTGTTTGATGGTTTTGAAGGAAATCTCACCTCCGGAAAGTGGGCAAAAATTTGCAAATGCTCGCAAGATACAGCAGGTCGCTCGCTTAAATATTTGGTTGAACATGATATATTGGAACAAGTAGGGGCAGGTCGTTCAACGCATTATATTCTAAAATGCGGAGATTAGGGTAATTATTCTCCGCATCTTTTGCGTAGATTAACTACAATATCAAAATTTTTAAATTTTTCAATATGCCATATTACAAACAATCTATAAAATGGAAAGGAAAAATAGAGATATATCTATGCTGCAAAGAGCTTATGCTTGGGTAAACATCATTGTTTTTTTTGATAAATTTTACAATGATAAATGTTGTCCTAAAGGATGCAAGTTGATTTTATTTACACTTTTGGGATTATACAGGGATTATGTAAAAGAAAGTTTTCCTAATCTTTTATCGGAACGTTATCTGTATGTTAAGAGATGGATGGAAACAGTGGAATAGCTCATAAACCGCAAGCTAAGCATTACAAATTTGAAAAGGCAGTCATGAAAACGGCTGTCTTTTCTTGTATAGGCTTTACCATTATTTTTTTATGCTTTATAAAAAAATACTGTTCATTTTATTTTTATTGAGGTATACTTCCGCCATGAGTTTGATTTTAAAAAATGTTATCTTAAATAAAAAGCCTTGCGACATTAAAATTGAAAAATGCCGCTTTGCTCAAATTGCACCTGTTATTACCCCAAGTCCTGCCGATGAAGTTATCAATGCTACCGGAAAGGCTATCTTTCCCGGCTTTTATAATCTGCATACTCATGCGGCAATGAGCTTGCTTAAAGGGGTGGGGGATGATAAAGAACTATTCTCGTGGCTATCTAAAGATATTTGGCCGCGTGAGGCTAAGTTTAATGCCGATATTATTTATACCGGCACTAAATTGGCAATGCTGGAAATGGCTAAATCCGGCACGGTGTTTTTTTCGGATATGTATTTTGAACAAGCCGCCATTATGAAAGTCGTGGCAGAAATGGGGTTACGCTCCGCCGTTTCCATTGTCGGGTTTGATATGTTTGATGAAAAACAAACCGCTCAAAAGATGGAGGCCATAAAAGCATTTTTAGACTTGGAAAATCCTAATCCGGATTTAATTAAAAAAGTTCTGGCCGTTCATTCGGTTTATACGGTTTCCGCCAAGCTCATTGAATATACTGCTAAAGCCGCACATGATAACAACATGATGCTCCATATCCACGCTTCGGAAACCAAAAAAGAGGTGGATGATTGCAAAAAAGAGCATGGCTGTTCGCCGATTGTTTATTTGGAAAGCTTAGGTGCTTTAAGTTCGCATACGGTTTTGGCTCATGCCGTTTGGCTTGATGATAAAGATATTGATATAATTGTTAAAAACCAAGTCAAGCTGGTAACCAATCCGAGCTCAAATATGAAACTGGCATCGGGAATGTTCCAATTTGATAAGTTAAGCAAAGCCGGTTGTTTAATCGGACTGGGAACGGACGGCAGTGCCTCAAATAACAGCCTTAGTATGTTTGATGAAATGAAAATGTGTTCGCTTTCGGCCAAAATTCAAGCCAACAATCCTACGGCAGCCGGTGCCGAAGAGGTGTTTGCCGTTGCAACCCGTAACGGAGCACAAATTATGGGGATTGATGCCGGCACGATTGAGGTAGGAAAGCTTGCCGATTGTATGTTGGTAAACATTGATAATCCGCTGATGATTCCTGATAATAATCCGATTTCCAATTTGGTATATGCCGCAGACAGCTCCATTGTTGATACCTTAATTTGTAACGGCAAGGTTATTATGCAAAATCGCCGCCTGACTGATGAAGAAGAGATTTTAGCTCAAGCCAAAACTGCATTGAAATACATTGAGTAATTAAGTAGCAATCGGGTATTCCATAAATTTCTATTGATGTTTTTATATTTTAACTTGACTTAGAGATACCTCTAAAGATTACACTCCTTTGTATCCAAACGGGAGGGATGATATGAAGTATATACATACATTTTTATTTATTTGTTTTGCTTTATTAACGGCTCATTATGTAAAAGCGGAGGAAAACATGACTAAAGTTAAGCTCACCATTAACGATACCCATGAGGTAATCATCAATTTACAAAATAATAATGCCACGGTTCAGTTGTTGCAGATGTTGCCGGCGGAGTTTGATTTTACGGATTTTGCCGGAGAAGAAAAAATCACCTATTTTCCCGAACCGATATCCTTAACAGGGGTTAAAGGAGGCATGGTAGCCACGGCCGGAAAATTGTTTATATATGCTCCTTGGAAGAATATGGGTATCTTTTATAAAACTCACAGCTTAAGACCTGACGACAGTTTAATAGAGTTGGGCGAGGTGGAAAGCGGATTAGAATATATTAGAGCTCAAAAGGGCGAATTTAAAGGTTATATGGAAATTGTTAAATAAGGAAACGAGCATGAAAAAATTTTTAATACCGTACTGTTTGTTATGTATGTTATGTGGGGGAATAAATATGGCTTATGCGGCTGATGAATATAATCAAAATAATGGTATGATTGTGCGTATTTCAGAAATTGAAGTGTATCCGGAGTATTTTGATGAGTACTTAACTTTTGCCAAAGAAGTGGCCGAAAATTCAGTTGCCAAAGAGCCGGGAGTTATAGCTATTTATCCGATGATGAAAATTAAAAATAATGAACAAATCAGAATTTTAGAAATTTACCAAGATGACAATGCCTATAAAAAACATATAGCATCAGAGCATTTTAAACATTATAAAACAGGAACTTTACATATGGTAAAGTCTTTGGATTTGGTAGATATGTACCAAATATCGCCTCAAGCATTTGTGAAAGTTTTCAAAAAGGCAGAGGAATAATCGGGCTAAAAACGGCAATAGAGGTGTATTATGCACGATATCTGGAATCCGTGGCACGGGTGCATTAAAAAAAGCGAAGGTTGTGAAAATTGTTATATGTATTTTTTAGATAAGCAAAGAAATCAAGACGGCAGGCTTATCTACAAGGTAAAAAACAACTTTGATTATCCCTTACAACGCGACAAATTCGGTAATTATAAAATAAAAAGCGGTGAGCAGATAAGAGTTTGTATGACTTCGGACTTTTTTTTGCCGGAAGCGGACATTTGGCGTGATGATGCCTGGCAGATTATAAAAAAGCGTCCGGATGTTGTGTTTTTTTTGCTGACCAAGCGGCCGGAAAGGGTGGCACGGTGCCTGCCTCCCGATTGGAATGACGGCTGGGAAAATGTGTTTTTTAATGTTACTTGTGAAAATCAGAAAAGGGCGGATGAACGCATACCTTTATTGTTTTCCTTACCATTTAAGCACAAAGGCATAATGGCAGCACCGTTTATCGGTAAAATATCTATTGCCGAGTATCTGAAAAGCGGCATAATAGAGCAGGTGGTCTGCGGTGGCGAAAATTATGACGGTTCTCGTCCGTTGGAGTACGATTGGGTAAAATTACTTTATGATGAATGCGTATCATTCGGTGTTACCTTTTGTTTTATTGAAACCGGAACTTATTTTATTAAAGACGGTAAAAAGTACCACATACCCAATAAAAGAAGGCAAAGTGAAATGGCCTATAAGTCGGGATTGCAGTATCAAGGCAAATCTATCAATTTTAAATTAAAACCTTCAGGGCAGGGCGAATTGTTTAACGAGTGCAATGTTTACCATAAGCATTTTTCCGTAAATTGCCAAACTTGTGCCGGTAAGCTTATCTGTAACGGCTGTTCAGATTGTGGCTTATGTAATAAGAAGTAAACAATATATTGCATTTGCATTATAAATAAGTTAGTCTCTGGTTGTTTGAACGGAGATTTTATAATGATTACAAAATATGTTTTCAATGCCCCAAAAGAGGGTAAAAAATTTTTGGTGTTGGCTGCCATACATGGTAACGAACAAGCCGGAACCAAGGCTTGCGAACGCCTTAAAAAGGAGCTTACAAGCGGTAAAATCGTCTTAAAAAGCGGCAGGCTTACTTTTGTGCCGATATGCAACACTAAAGCTTATGAACAAGATGTCCGTTCCATAGATGAAAACTTAAATCGGGTGATAAAAGAACATTCACATCCTAAAACTTATGAGCAGCAACTGGCCAATGAAATTTGCCAGTTAATAAAGGATACAGATTATTTATTGGATTTACATTCCACTCACTGTAAAGACGATGTTCCGTTTGTGTTTTGCGATTATCCAAATGAGTTAAGCCAAAAAGTTATGGCCTCACTGCCGGTTGATTATGTAATTGAAGGTTGGCCTGAAGCCTATGCGGGAACGGCCATTCAAGATTATTCCACAGAATATGCGGCTCATTATTATTCTAAAGCCGCCAATACTTTAGAGTGCGGTTACCATAAAGAGCCGGAGGCTGCCGAAATTGCCTATCAGGCGATTATCAATACCTTGGCGGTACTGGACATGATTGAAATGGCAGATATTCCGCAATTTAGCAAAAAAATTGTTAAAATGCAGGAATATGTTATTAAAGCCGAGGAAGGCAAACTTACCCAAAATTACAAACATCTTGATGCTATCCGTAAAGGAGAGGTCTTGGCCGTTTATGATAACGGACAAGAACTTACGGCTCCTTATGACGGTTGTATTTTGCTGCCCAATGCTAACGCCGCTATCGGCACCGAATGGTACTACTTGGGTAAATTTAAGTAATTTTATCTTTCGGCCCCTAAGTGCGTAGATAACAGCTTAAATGCGTGTGCTCTCTGAGCCTGATAGTCAGCCTTTTGCCAAATTAAGCTTTGGGTTTGTTTGTTAAGCGAAATGCCGTGATAGCCTTGTTTGATTAAGTATTGCATTTTGTTAAACAGAGCCGGAATTTTGTGGTGAATATCATTTCCTAAAAACATACTGTATGTACTTTCTTGCTTATAAGCAGTATGGTGTGAGTTGTTGTATGTAAGATTTTTTTCCAAATATATTACTTTTGCTCCGTCATAAGGGTCTAAATCTACCTTGGTAATTTGCATGCCGTATTTAAGGGCATTTATCCAACTGGCCGGATTATCCACTGCAATTTGAATAATGGCGTGCTTTCTGCCCTTATCTAATGCATGAGCCTCAATATAATCCAGCATCCGCTTCATTAAGTTGGAGCCCCGATACTCAGGATCTACCAAAATAGCCTCATACAAAACTAAATCTTCATTGGCAATGTCCGGCTTAAATTCGGCCATATCTCTTTTTTCATTATTTTTCGGCAGGATAAAAACAGCCTGAGCAATAAGTTTATCCTTATCAAAAACACCCAAAATGTTAGATGAGTGTCCGCTTAAGGCTTTTTTATAATCCTGAGCCGTCCGCTGTAAAATAAAATGCTTTTCGTCAGGATGCAGACCTTTTATAATATTTTCTTGCAGTAAAAGTACATCTTGTAAATTTGCAGCATTAAGATGTTTTACGGTTAAATGTTTTTTGCTTGTCATAACTAAATATCCTATTTTCTTGTCAATTAAAATAAAAAAAAGATTTGAGACAACCCAAATCTTGCGACTGATTTATTAAATAAAAAGACAAATCATCGTCGCATTGACAAACGGCGTACACGCACTGCCGAATATTTAATTTTATCTATCATACAAAAAACCTTTCTCGTCTATGCTACATGAAATATAATTGATGTCAAGAAAAAATGCTTGAAAAAATAGAGTGTTGAATTATTTTGTATCTGATTATGAATACTTATGAAAGGATTTTATAATGTTAAAATATTTTTTGTACTTGGTATTGGCGGCGATTGTTATAGGAGCGGTTGCCGGCGGGGCACATTTATATCGTGTTGCTCAAAAAAATAAAAAAGAAATGGCTCCGTATCAGGGCGAGCCGATTAAAGTTACCAAAACTTTCGGTAAAAGTTTGGTAATATACTATTCTTTATCCGGACATACGCGGGATATAGCTCAAAGAATAAGTCAAAAAATCGGAGCCGATATTTATGAAATTAAAACGGCTCAACAGCTTGATAAATATCCATGGTTTTATTTAAATTTAAGGAGTCAATTAAAAAAAGGTGAGTTTCCGGCTCTTGCCGGAGATATGCCGGATTTAAGCCGATACGATATTATTTTTGTAGGTTTTCCGGTTTGGTGGTATACGATGGCAACTCCCGGATATTCATTTTTAAGGCAGGTTGACTTCATGGGCAAACAGGTTGTACCGTTTTCAACACAAGGCAGCAACTTTGGAACATTTTTTACCGATTTTGCAAAAAATGCTCAAAATGCGGAGATTTTGTCGGGAAATTCATTTAACAATCTGCCGGCAAAATACGATTCGGCAGTTGATAACAAAATAGCGGTATGGCTAAACGAGCTACAATAAAAACTAATCCGTTACAAAAACAAAAACTCCGAAATTCGGAGTTTTTGTTTTAAGATACTTAATATTTACCAAATAACGCCGATAAAGCGACTTCCGGCATCAAAAATAACTTTAAGGAACAACAGAGCCAACACCGATAAAATAACGATTCGGATAATCTTATTACCGTTTTTAATAGCTAATCCGGCACCGATATAATTACCGGCAATACTGAATATGGCAGCGGTAAGTCCCAAAGGTATTAAAACCGCACCGTTGAACAAAAAGACCATTAAGGAGCAAATATCAGCGGTCATATTGACAATTTTGGCATTACCCTCAGCTTTAAGCAAACTCATTTTAGCAAAACCGGAATAAACCAAAATCAAAAAAGTTCCGGAGCCCGGTCCGTAAAAACCGGCATACATACCTAAAAAGAATGAAGAAACGGCAACAATAACATACTGCCATTTGCGAGACATATGTCCTTCATGTTTAGGTTCCAAGTCCTTTTTTAGGAGTACATACATGGCAATTAAAGGAAGTAAAATCAGCAACAATATTTTAAATATTGTTTCATTTACCATAAGAGCAAAATTACCGCCGGCAAATCCGCCAAAAGCAGCGGCAGCCACGCCTATAATAGCCAACTGGTAATCTATACATTTATTTTTGCAATATCTGGCAGTGGCCACGATAATACCGCAAGTTGCGGAAAGTTTATTGGTAAACACGGCCGCATGTGCGGGAAGTCCGGCAATCATGTAGGCCGGAAGTGAAATCAATCCGCCTCCGCCGCCGATAGAATCAACCACACCGGCTAAAAAGGCTAAGGGACATACAATTAAAAACATTGAGAGAGTGAGTTCAATTTCCATGGATTTTTCTTTCTTTATTTATACAAAATATATCGCATGATGAAACAATTTTGCCCATAAGTCAAGCTCTAAGCAAGGTTTGTAGATAATCTTGCGGATTATTTTCTGTATATGTGGTAAAAAACACTTTTATTACGGGATAAAGTTCTTATAATAAGCAGAGTTAAAAAGGAGAAAAACTTTGATATTAGGATTAACGGTTGCTGCGGCGGCATTTGTACTTGATCAATTAAGCAAGTGGTATGTGGCTGATTTTTTTCTTAAAAACATCCCGAGCGTTGCTTTTGGTAAATATTTCAGTATTACTGAGGCTTGGAATACGGGGGTAAGCTTTTCCATGTTTAACGAAGGCGGAATATGGGGAACCGTTTTACTTTCGGTTTTTGCTCTGATTGTAGTGTTCTTTTTGCTTTCATGGCTTAAAAATGAACCAAACCGTTTAATACAAGCATCTTTGGGACTGATTATCGGCGGGGCTCTGGGCAATGTTTGTGACAGAGTGCGTTTTGGTGCCGTGTACGACTTTTTGGACTTTCATTATAACAGTTGGTCTTGGCCGGTATTTAATCTGGCCGACAGCTTTATCTGTATCGGGGCATTTTTGATTATTGCCCACAGTCTTTTAAGTAAAAAACAATCGTTAAAGGAGGCAGTTAAATGATAAGAATTGTAAGTTTGTGTTTAATATTTGTATTAGGGTTGAGCGGATGCGGGCTTAATAAAGAGAGCCTCGGACTAAAACGCACATCGCCCGATGCAACGGCCGTTGAGGTTCGTCAGCCGTTGGATTTGCCCCCTGATTTTGATAAATTGCCGGATTAGCATATATTAAAGTAAAAGATGAATAAGTTTATATATTTATTTGTTTTTGCAATATTTTGTCTTTCGTGCAGTGCGGAAGCGAAGCTTTTTAATGCCCACAATTTTACTCTTGATAACGGCTTGGAAGTTGTGGTTATTCCCAACCGCAAAGCTCCTATTGTTAAGCAAATGCTATGGTATAAAGTCGGCAGCGTGGATGAGCCTTTGGGTAAGGGAGGTACGGCTCATTTATTGGAACATTTAATGTTCAGAGGTACCAAAAATGTTAAAGGCTCAGGTTTTAACGATATAGTTGCTCTCCATGGGGCCGATGTCAATGCTTTTACCTCAGACGAGGTAACCGCTTACTATGAATTTGCCGATATCAGCCGCTTGGAAGTAATGCTGGCTTTGGAAGCCGACAGGATGGCCCATTTGCAAATAGATGATGAGGCCTTTGATAAGGAACGGAAAATTGTTTTTCAAGAGCGGCAACAACGCGTTGTCAATAACCCGGAGGCTCGCTTTGCCGAAATTATGGAACGCACATTGTGGCAGGAGCACCCGTATGCTCGTCCCGTAACCGGTACGGAAACGGAAATTATGGGACTTAATAAAAGCGATGTTGAGGCTTTTTATAATCGTTACTATACGCCGGATAATGCGGTTTTGGTTTTGGCCGGGGATATAGATGTTAAAACGGCCGTAAAACTTGCCGATAAATATTTCGGTAACATAAAAAAGAAACGGGCGTTTTTATCTTCCAAACAGTCGTATGCGGCTTTAACCGACAAACAATCGTATCGTGTGGAAAGCCATATGCGGGAAATTAAGACTCCGCGTTTGATTAAACGTTATGTTGTGCCCTCGCTGCCGCAAGATGCCAAATCGGCCTATGCCTTAATGGTATTTGCCAAGTATTTCGGCGACGGCTATAATTCCTTTTTGTATACCGATTATGTTTTAAGCGGTAAGCTGATTTCGGCCGGAGCAGCTTATTATTCTTTAAGGAAAGGCCCGGGAGTATTTGATATTTCAATTTATCCGTCTTCGGAACAGAGCTTGGAAGAAGCTGAAAATATTTTAAATAATTCCGCAAAAGAAGCCTTAAAAGAGCTTACTCCCGAGATTTTGGAAAATGAAAAACAAAAAATGCTTTCCAATTTGGTATATGTTCGCGATAATCCGGAAGATGCGGCCATGCTTGCCGGCCAATTGTTGGCCTTGGGAATGAAATTGTCCGATGTTGAAAATTATGAAGAAAACTTAAAAGCAGTAAGTCTGGAAGATGTACAAAATACGGTAAGTGAGATGTTATCGCAATCTACCGATATTACCGGTCTGTTGTTGCCGTACAATGTCAAGGAAAATTCCGCAGAGGCCGATAAAGCCGCAAAGGAGAGTGAGTAATGCATCGCCGTTTATATCAACATAAATATCCGCATCGTTTTAAATTTTTTAAGTGGCTGACGGCGGCTCTGATTATTTACGGTTTATGGTGGACTTATCAGGAGTATGTCAATCCTTCCTTTGATATTAACAAAATTTATGAAAATTCGGAATTGAAAGAAAAGACTTTTACCAAAATGCCGGTGGAAGTTACAACTCCGCAAGGCCTAAAGTTGTGGCTGATTGAAGACAAGCAAATTCCGATAGTAAGCATGGCATTTTTGTTTAAGAAGGCCGGCAGAGGTTATGATGCTCAAAACCAAGAAGGGTTGGCGGCTCTTGTCGCTGAGGTTTTGCCTCAGGGAGCCGGCAAATATAACAGTTACGATTATCATGAAACTCTGGAGTTAAACGGTATTCACTTAAGCTTTTCGGTGGGTTTGGAAAACTTTACGGGGCAAATTAGTTTTCCATCGGTTAATATGGCCGCTGCCGAAGATATTTTGGCCGAAACTTTTAAAGAGCCTTTATTTCCTGATAATGCCTTAAACAGTACCAAACAGCAATTTTTAACGGCACTGGCCGGACAAAAGGAAACTCCCGGAGGAGAACTGGGCTTGGAGTTTGCAAAAGTGTTGTACGGTAATCATCCTTATGCCCGTAATCCGTTGGGCGATGCTCAGGATATTCAAAATTTAAGCCGCGAAGATTTACAAAATTATGTTAAAACCATGCTGGTTAAGGAAAATCTGATTATCGGTATTGCCGGCGACATAAGTTCCGAGCAAGCCTCAGCTTTGGTTGATAATGTTTTTGCGAGCTTGGCTGCGGATTCAATTGTGGAAGAGTTGAAAGCCCCTAAAATGAATTTACAAGCCTCAAGGCATAAAATTAACAGGAAAACCGCTCAGGTAATCAGCTCTTTTGCAGCTTTGGGCGTGGCTCGTGAGGATAAAGATTTTTATCCGCTGTATGTGGCAAACTATATTTTCGGTGGTTCGGGTTTAACATCCCGCTTATCATTGGAAGCCCGCGAAAAAAACGGCTTAACTTACGGTATCGGCACTTATCTGGCAACCGATGAAAAAACACCGCTGATTTTAGGGCAATTTTCCTCAACTCCGGAAAATTATGAACAGATGTATCAAATTTTGCTTAACCAATGGCAAAATTTTGCTAAAAACGGGGTAAGCAAAGAAGAACTTGCCGCCGCCAAAAATTACTTGCTGGCTTCATATAATTTACGGTTTAATTCAACGGAAGGTTTGGCCGATATGCTGGTTGCCATGCAAGAATATAATTTAGGATTAGACTTTTTACAAAAACGCAACGGTTATATAAAGGACATAACCTTAAAGCAGGTCAATGAGGCCGCACGACATTATTTTGGTAGTTTGCCGATGGAGGTAAGTATCGGCAGTGTAAAAGAACAAAATGGAGAAAACTAAAATGTTTGGAATTAAAAATAAGGATAAAAACAATACCAAAGCGTGGAAAAAGTTACAAAGTGAATACAAACGTTTCAAAAAGGTGGAAATGCGTAAATTATTTGCCGAGGATAAAAATCGGGCTCAAAAATATACTTTACGTTTAAATGACTTAATTTTTGACTATTCCAAAAACCGTTTTGATGAAAAAGTTTTGGAAAGCTTACTAAATTTAGCGGCAGAGCGTCAAGTTCCGCAAAAAATCAAAGAAATGTTTGAGGGTGAAAAAATCAACAATACCGAACATCGCTCGGTTTTGCATATTGCCCTTCGCAACCGTTCGGATAGAAAAATTTTCAGCGGCGGCAAAGATGTTATGCCGCAAATTAACGAAACTTTGGCCAAAATGAAAAAGTTTTCCGAGGCCGTAAGGTTTGGTAAATTTAAAGGCTATACCGGCAAAAAGCTGGTAAATATAGTAAATATCGGTATCGGCGGTTCGGATTTGGGCCCTTTTATGGTGTGTGAAGCCTTAAAAAGATATTGGGCCAAAGATATCAATTGCTACTTTATATCCAACATTGACGGAACGGCCTGTACTGAGGTTTTGAATAAACTGGATCCGGAAACAACTTTATTTATCGTAGCTTCCAAAACCTTTACGACGGTTGAAACTTTAACCAATGCCAAAACCTGCCGCAAATGGTTGGTAAATGCGTTAGGCGAACATGCGGTAGACAAACACTTTGTGGCACTTTCCACCAATAAAGAGGAAGTGATTAAGTTTGGTATCAATCCGGACAATATGTTTGAATTTTGGGATTTTGTCGGCGGTCGTTATTCGGTATGGTCGGCCATCGGTTTAATTGTAGCCATAGCCGTCGGGTTTGAAAATTTTGAAAAACTTTTGGAAGGTGCTTATGCCGCAGACGAGCACTTCCGTAACTCCGAATTAAAAGATAATATTCCGGTAATTATGGCTTTAATGGGTATATGGTATAATAACTTTTTTAATGTCCATCGCTATACGGTTGTCCCTTATGACCAGTATTTGCAATACTTACCGTCATATTTGCAACAGCTTGATATGGAAAGTAACGGTAAATCGGTAGATAAGCAAAATCAGTTTGTTAGTTATGCTACGGGACCGGCAGTATTCGGGGGAGCCGGAACCAATGTTCAACACTCGTTTTTCCAGCTTTTGCATCAAGGAACGGAAATGGTGCCGGTAGATTTTATTGTTCCGGCAATATCGCATAACGAGATTGGCAATCATCATCAAATTTTGCTTTCCAATGTTTTGGCTCAAGGTGAGGCTTTAATGCGAGGTAAAACCGTTGCCGAGGCAGCCGAAGAATTAAAGCAAGCCGGAAAAAGCCGGGAAGAAGTTGAGTTTTTGAAAAAATATAAAAGTTTTAGCGGCAACCGCCCGTCCAATACTTTCTTATTAAAGAAAATAGATGCTTTTTCTTTGGGTATGCTGATTGCCCTGTATGAGCACAAGGTATTCGTTCAGGGTGTAATTTGGAACATTAACTCGTTTGACCAAATGGGAGTAGAGTTAGGCAAGCAGTTAGCCGTTAAAATTTTGCCGGAATTGGAAGGCACGGGCTATAACGAGCATGACAGCTCAACATCGGCTCTTATCAAGGCTATTAAATTGATGAGGAAATAAAGTTCATGGGGATTCGTATTTTACCGGATAATCTGGTTAATCAGATAGCTGCCGGCGAGGTTATAGAAAGACCGGCCTCGGTAGTAAAGGAATTGGTGGAAAATGCCATTGATGCCGGAGCTGACAGTATTGAAGTAAGTTTGACCGGCGGCGGTAAAAATCTGATTATCGTGACCGATAACGGTAAAGGCATGGATAAAGACGAGTTGGCTTTGGCGGTAGAAAGACACGCAACTTCCAAGCTGCCTGATGATGACTTGTTTAATATCAAGCACTTAGGCTTCAGAGGTGAGGCGTTACCGTCCATTGCCGCTGTTTCCCGCTTAAGCATCACGACGCGTCAAAAGGACAGCGAAAATGCCTGGAAAATAGAAATCAACGGCGGGCAGAAACTACCGGTGACACCGGCGGCTTTGTCGCAAGGAACGCGTATTGAGGTTAGAGATTTGTTTTACGCCACCCCGGCTCGTTTGAAGTTTTTAAAAGCCGACAGTTCGGAAGCCGCCCAATGCGTGGATATTTTAAACCGCATAGCAATGGCCAATCCGCACATTTCGTTTTACTTATACAGTGACGGCAAGAAAAAGATAGCTCTTAACGCTTATCAAGGAGAATTGTTTGATGCCCGCTTAAAAAGATTAAGCGAGGTTATGGGTAAAGAGTTTGCCGACAATTCTCTTTTGATAGATGCCTCAAGGGAGAGTGTACGCATAAGCGGCTATGTAAGTTTACCGACTTTAAATAAGGCCAATTCTTTATCGCAGTATTTGTTTGTCAACAGCCGTCCGGTACGCGATAAGTTGCTCTTGGGAGCCATTAAAGGGGCTTATCAAGATGTTTTGGCTTCCAATCGTTATCCTCTGTGTGCTTTATTTATAGATGTAAAGCCCGAATATGTTGATGTCAATGTCCACCCGACCAAGGCCGAAGTACGGTTTTACGATGCCCAGGCGGTAAGGGGATTATTGGTTGGTTCTATCCGCCAAGGATTATCTTTGGGAGATAAAGCGGTGGCAAATAATTTGGATTTGGCCGCCTTTGTGCAGGATAATATCCCGAGTTTCGGCTCATCATATGCCCCGATAGATACCACTATGAGTAATTTTACCCATAATGAGCCGGTGTTTGCGGAAGGCGGCGATTTTGCCAAGCCGCATACATATACGCCTTTTCAGGTTCCGAGCGTAAAAAGAGGTACGGCGGTTTTGCCGGATCTGGAGCGTGCATATTCGGTAAAAACCGAGGAAATACCAAATTCCTACGGACAAGCCGAAGATATAATCGGACCTTTGGGACTGGCTAAAGCCCAGTTTCACGACACATACATCATTTCGCAAACGGCCGACAGTATCATTATTATTGACCAACACGCCGCCCATGAGCGGATTGTAATGGAAAAATTAAAAGCCGATTTAGCCGCCGAGCATAAGGTTGTAACGCAAATGTTACTAATTCCGGAGATTATAGATTTAAGTGCGTCGGAAAAGGAAAATATTTTATCGCAAACCGAAAATTTAGCTAAACTTGGGTTGGTGGTTGAAGAATTCGGGCCTTCGGCAGTAATTGTAAGGGAAATTCCGGCACTTATTTCGGGAGCCGATGTTAAAAAGCTGATAATTGATTTAGCAGCCGAAATTGCCGAGTGGGGAGGAGAATTTTCCTTAACCGACAAGTTGCACCATATTTGTGCCACAATAGCCTGTCATGGTTCGGTAAGAGCCGGCCGAAGGTTAAATATAGATGAGATGAATCGTTTGTTGCGAGATATGGAAAAAACCGAACATTCCGGCCAATGCAATCATGGACGCCCGACCTATGTTGAATTAAAATTAAGCGATAT
>CALXTJ010000026.1 GCA_944391375.1 uncultured Alphaproteobacteria bacterium | reverse complement strand
CGCAATAAAAAAAGGAGATGCCCTAACCGGCAAAGTAACAAACCCTGATTGCATTATTAAAATGGAAGTACAATAATTTGCATATTAGCTATCCCCGGTAGTCAAACCAACGCCCGTTGGCTCATACTGTCTAAATCTCACCATAAAAAAAACTCTCCGCAAGGGAGAGTTTTTTTATGGATGTCTGGCTCGTAAGCTCTGCTTTATTAAAAGCAATCGCTAACTCGCTGCGGTCACTTGAGTTGTAACACTCGCCTCACGGCGTTGTCACTTGCTTGCTCGCTAACAACTCGGCGTCCCACCAATAAAAAAAGCTCCGTTAAGGAGCTTTTTTTATTGGTGGGCCCTGATGGACTCGAACCAACGACCAGACCGTTATGAGCGGCCTGCTCTAACCAACTGAGCTAAGGGCCCGTCACCGCTCTGCAACATAATTTATTATCTTTATTTAGTCAAGAACTATTTTGTTTTTTTTACGACTTAATGCAAAAAGCACTTGTATTACCTACAAGTGCTTCTTACTTTCTTTAAACTAGCTTACCACCTTTTTCCATCCATTGGGATTTAAAGATTGGTAAAGCTTAATTTGCCGAACAGTTTCCTCCATCTCTCGCCGCTCGGCAGCTTCTTTTTCGGAAACCTTAGGAGATAAATCCTCACTATTTATAAGTTCAAATAACTTATTGGTTCTCTCCTGCTCATCAGCATCGGCATCAAACATACCGACAACCATGTGCATTACATTATAGTAAGTTTCCTCCAGCAACCGACCTTCCATTTTACTCAGAATACCCTCCATTTCTTCTCGGGCTTTAAAGTACATTTCCTTGACAAATTGGTACTCTTTCCAATCCTCGTAAACGGAAATCAGCTTATCCAAGCCGGGCATGGTTCCTTTTCCCAGCTTATTTTGCCATTTATAAAGCTGGTAACAAAGTTCCGTCAAGGTACCCAGTGATACCTCCATGTATCCGGAAATGGCGGCTACTCCTAAATTAACGGCAACATGAACATCTTGTGATGCCGCAAACAGTGTTTTCAAATCTAATCTCATAATTTTATAATTATTGGTTTATGGACAAAACTGTAATACTTTTTTTTAATCTTGACAATACTTTTTTGTTTTATTTTTTATAAATACTCTTATAATCGGCTCCGTGAGGTTTTTATGCAGCAAAAAAAGTTTAAATTGGAAAGTCCTTTTACCCCTTCCGGAGATCAGCCCCAGGCTATTGCCGAGCTCTGTCAAGGACTTGAAAACGGTCAACGCTCGCAAGTTTTGTTGGGCGTTACGGGTTCGGGTAAAACCTTTACCATGGCTAAAATTATTGAACAAGCCCAAAGGCCGGCCTTGATTATGGCTCCTAATAAAATTTTAGCGGCTCAGCTCTATTCGGAAATGAAAGAATTTTTTCCGCACAATAAAGTTGAATATTTTGTATCCTACTACGATTACTACCAACCGGAAGCCTATATTCCCAAAACCGATACCTATATTGAAAAGGATTCGGCCATCAATGAGCAAATAGACCGTATGCGGCACGGAGCAACCCGCAATGTTTTGGAAGAAAATGATGTTATTATCGTGGCTTCCGTTTCCTGCATATACGGTTTGGGCAGCATGGAATCGTATTCCTCCATGGCCTTTGGCTTAAAAGTCGGTGATGTCATTGAACCTCAGGACATTTATCGGAACTTGGCCGAACTCCAATATCAACGCAATCAAATCAATTTTGTTCGCAGTACTTTCAGAGTAAACGGCGATACTTTGGATATTTTTCCGGCTCACTATGAAGATAGGGCTTGGCGAATCTCTTTCTTTGGTGATGAAATTGAAAGTATTACCGAAATTGATGCTCTTACTTCCAAAAAAACCGCCGATTTAAAAGAAATTACCGTTTATCCGGCCAATCACTATGTAACCCCCAGACCGGCTTTGTCGCAAGCTATTACCCATATCCGGGAAGATTTACAAATCCGTCTGCAGGAGCTAAAGTCGCAAAACAAACTTTTGGAAGCTCAACGCTTAGAGCAACGCACCCGCTTTGATTTGGAAATGCTTGAAACTACCGGTCATTGCAAGGGTATTGAAAATTATTCGCGGTATTTAACCGGTCGTAATCCGGGTGAACCGCCGCCTACTCTATTTGAGTACTTCCCGAAAAATGCCCTCCTATTTGTGGATGAAAGCCATATTTCCGTACCGCAAATCGGGGCTATGTATCGGGGAGATTTTAATCGCAAAAGCACTCTGTCCGATTACGGTTTCCGCTTGCCCTCATGTATTGACAATCGTCCCTTAAAGTTTGAAGAGTGGGATGCCATGCGGCCGCAAACTATTTTTGTTTCCGCTACCCCAGGAGATTGGGAATTACAACAAAGCGGCGGAACTTTTGCCGAGCAAATTATTCGTCCGACCGGCTTGACCGATCCGCTATGTATTGTCCGTCCGGTGGAAAATCAGGTTGATGACTTGATGAATGAATGCGTTAAAACCGCCGCTAAAGGCGAAAGAGTTTTGGTTACCACCTTAACCAAAAAAATGGCCGAAGATTTGACCGAATACTTGAATGATAACGGTATTAAAGTCCGCTATATGCACTCGGATATTGATACCTTGGAACGCATTGAGATTATCCGTGATTTACGGCTCGGCAAGTTTGATGTTTTGGTCGGTATTAACTTACTTCGTGAAGGTCTGGATATTCCCGAATGTTCGCTGGTTGCCATTTTAGATGCCGATAAAGAAGGATTTTTGCGTTCCACTCGTTCACTTATTCAAACTATCGGACGAGCCGCTCGCAATGCCAACGGAAGAGTCATCCTGTATGCCGATAAAATTACCGGCTCCATTAAACAGGCCTTGGATGAAACGAATCGCCGTCGCGAAAAACAAATAAAATATAATCTGGCCAACGGTATTACCCCGCAAACCATTAAAAAGAGTATTTCTTCAACCTTAAAAGAAATGACCGAAACCGATTTTGTTAAAGATGATACCCATAAAATTGAAGAAATTAAAAATGTGGAAAAGAAAATTAAGGAATACACCAAACTGATGAAAGAAGCCGCTCTTAACTTAGAGTTTGAACAAGCTGCTCTCTATCGTGACAAGCTCAAAGAACTTGAAGCTTTGGCCATTAAAAACTTGTAAATTACTTACCATACCAATTTAATCACACCCTTAAAATTTTTGTTTATTCCGTAATTGGTGATGATATACCATGTTATGTACTAAGGACTAATATACAAGGAATAAACAATGAAAAAAGTTTTTCTATCACCTTTTTTTTACCCCTATTGCTTTTACCGCACTTTGGGTAACTTTAATAACTGTTGTGCTTTGCTTCTTTCCGGAGCAAAAATTTTTAATTACTCAAGAAGGGCAAATATTGGAGATATTTACCAATATAGGTTATGTCTTAATGCTTGCCGCCATTATCTATTTGGCGGTTAAATATACCAAATTTTTAATTTCCTCTTTCTTTAAATTGAATACCGTTACCTGGTCTACGGCCGTGCTATGTACGGTGTTGGTGTGTGCCAAATTTGCCGACCGGTTTCCTTCCAATTGGAAAAAAGCCCACGATAATGTCTCGCTACCCGTTAATCAGTTTGAAACATGGGCCTTACTGGAAGAGGGCTCGGAAATGTTTTTGCCTTATTTGGTTATTGTCATTATGTGGCAATATCACTTACTTTGTAAAAAAGCGGCTTAAATGCCGCTTTTTTATAATCCCGTATTTTGATTGAGCTTTAAAATATCGGCTATGGAAAATATGGTCCAGAATTCATCAAAAACTTTTTCAAGTTTTTTGTAATTGATGTTGCTCCTAAAAAACGAAAAAGCCTCAAACATATTATAACGCGTGTCTATGGCCAATAATATCTTGTTGGCATAAAAACTTATTTGAATACTCTTTCCTTTATATAATTCCTTTAATCGTAATAATCTTTCCATAAAAGCCGTGGTTAAAATATATCTGGCTTCTATCTGATTGGTGGAATATACTTCAAATTCTTTTTCAAACTTTACATCTTCAAGCGTTACCCGCTCCATATCGCTGAAACTTTTGAAAGCGTTAAACAAACCCGCATCTTTTAATAATATTGTTTGTCCCTTAAACGGCTTTTTCATATCCATCTCTACGGCTATACCTTCAAATACCGTTTGGGTAAATTTTCTTCCCTTTAAATCTTCACAGAGCCTTTGCAAAGTCTGCTCACATACGGTAATCCCTATGTCATTGTAACGACCGCAAAAACTATCATCGGCTTTTAAAATGTCATATCGCGGAAAAATTAAACTCTTTTCCATTAAACCCCGATTTAAAGTCTGACCGTAACGATAACTGAACCCTTGAAAAAATCTGATAAAAGAACCCATAATATCGTTCTTCATTTCTTTACGGTACTTAACGAACGGTGCTCGTATTAAATAAATAAATATGGCACAAATACCTAAGAAAATAATCTCCCCAAAATCATTGTCTATGTATTGTCCGAAAAAATAAAACATTCCGCCCAAAATCGGCAACACCAGCAGTGCTATTATAATTAAAAACCAAAATCGCCCCGTATATTTGCGGCGAACCGCCTCTTTTTGTTTCAGTAACGGTAAAAGCTCGCGTTCATAATATTCCGCAAACTTGGCTTTTTGGATATTGTACTCTCTTTGTTCATTTTCCGATAAATTAAACTTCATTTCATGTACCTTTTGATATCTATTCTCTCTTTTGCTGCCGCTTCGGCTTCAAAAAACGGCATATCCGCTTTTACGCCCACAACTTTGGCAACTATGTTGCCGGGGAATATTTCGGCAGTGTTTTTCAAATCATTTACCGCCGCATTATAAAATCTGCGAGCCGCCGCAATATGTTCTTCCACTTCGTTAAAACTTTGCATGGCCTGCAACATTGTTTGATTTGACTTTAAATCCGGATAATTCTCCACCGATAACCAAAAATCCCTTAATCGGGCATCCAATTCCTCGGTCACTTTAATTGTTTCTTCCGGAGAAGTATTAAAATCCTTTTTCATGGCCTCACTTCTTAATCGGACTATTTCCGTCATTAAAGATTTTTCATGAACCATAAATTTTTCTGCCATTTGCAATAAATTCGGTATTAAATCATATCGTTTTTTTAATTGCACATCCACTCCCGATGAGGCTTCTTTTACTTTATTTTTCTTTTTAATTAACGATACATATAAAACATAAAAACCGATAACTAAAAGTACCCCGATAATGCTTAATATAATATTCATGGCTCGTTCCTTTCCCGATTTATATACCATTGTTATATTCTACTTTAATAAAAAAAATATTAAAATAATTTTTATCTTTGTTTGTTAATATCGCTCCGTTTTATATCGGAGAAAAAATATGTTAAATATTATATGGGCTTGTTTTTTTATAATTTCATTTATAGCTGCCGCTTATCAGGCTTTTTTTCTGGGCAATGCTCAAATTTGGACGCTTATTATCAATGCCTTGTTTGATGCGGCCAAAAACGCCTTTACCCTTTCCATTAACTTAACCGGTATACTTTGCCTATGGCTGGGACTTTTAAAAATTGCCGAACTTTCCGGTTTAACCGATTTGCTGGCCAAAGCTCTAACTCCGCTATTTAGAAAAATTATGCCCGAAATTCCTGAAAATCACCCGGCTTTAGGCTCTATGGTCATGAATATGGCCGCCAATATGCTCGGCCTTGATAATGCCGCCACCCCCATGGGCTTGAAAGCTATGGAACAAATGCAGGAACTTAACCCCCAAAAGGATACCGCCTCTAATGCTCAGATTATGTTTATGGTTATCAATGCTTCCTCCGTTACGATTATTCCCATCAATATTTTAATGTACCGTTCTCAATTGGGAGCTACAAACCCTTGTGCCGTTTTTATTCCCATATTACTGGCTACTTCCGTTTCCACTCTCGTGGGCTTTTTGGCCGTTGCTTATACGCAAAAAATTTCCGTATTTAATAAAACCGTTTTGGCCTATCTTGGCGGATTTTTCATTTTTATCGGGGCTCTGGCCTGGTATTTTACGGCTTTGGATGATAACCTTCGCCTTAAGTATTCCGAAAGTATCGGTAATTTTATTCTCTTTGCTACCGTATTTCTGTTTATTATTGCCGGAATGATTAAAAAACTTAATGTGTACGAAACTTTTATTGAAGGTGCCAAAGAAGGTTTTGATATTGCCGTTAAAATTATTCCGTATCTGGTGGCCATGCTTACCGCCATTGCCGTATTGCGGGCTTCTGGCGTTATGGATATGTTTGTGGGGTTGATTGAGTATCTTGTTTCCGCCCTCAACGGCGATACTTCCTTTGTGCCGGCTCTGCCCACCGCTTTTATGAAACCTCTGTCCGGAAGCGGAGCCAGAGCCATGATGATTGAAACTTTGCAAACTTTCGGCCCCGACAGTTTTGAGGGTTTTACCGCTTCGGTTATTCAGGGCTCAACCGAAACGACTTTTTATGTTTTGGCCGTTTATTTCGGTGCCGTAAAAATAGTTAATACACGCTCGGCTCTGCCTTGTGCCTTATTGGCCGATTTGGCCGGTATTACCGCCGCCATCTTTTTATCTTATCTGTTCTTTTGAAAGGATCTGTTATGAAAGCCTTACTGCAAAGAGTTAAATCTGCCTCCGTTACCGTTGATAATCGGCAAATTTCCGCTATCAATAACGGTTTATTGGTGTTTTTGGGAGTGGAAAAAAACGATACCTCGCAACAAGCCGATTATCTGGCTAAAAAAACCGCTCATCTCCGCATTTTTGAAGACCAAAATCAGAAAATGAATCTTTCGGTTATGGATATTAAAGGACAAATTTTGGTTGTTTCGCAATTTACTTTGGCAGGCGATACTTCCCGCGGCAATCGGCCGGGGTTTGACAATGCCGCCGCCCCCGATATCGCCAAAGATTTGTATCAGTATTTTTCCGAACAGCTCAAAACTTATGGTATTGATGTGCAAAACGGTATTTTTCAAGCCGATATGAAAGTCAGCTTAATCAACGACGGTCCCGTTACTTTTATGCTTGAAAAATAGTTATTGTTACTTGGAAAGCGGACGGCCGAGTTCCGCCGTTTCCTGACGAACCTGTTCTTGATGTTCAATTTTTCGCAATGCTCCCTCTCCGGCATTGTTTAGTAATTTTTCTAACAATCGCGACGCCGTTTCCTGTTCGCTTTCCTCGGCTCCGAATAAAACAAAACGATTTTGGTACTCATTAACCGTTTCTTCTTTTAATCCGCTTATTTCCAAAACCACTACCATTTGCAATCTTTTATGTCCGGCATCAAGTTTATCCACTTTGGCCTTTAATACTTTAGGCGTAATTACATAATCGGCAATTTCCGCATCATCGGTTAGGTAAAAATACGGATTATCGGCAAATTGTTCTTTAAGGATTTGCGTATATTTTCCCGACTTGCCACCGTTATAGTATTCCAAAGTTTTGATATGCAAAAGTGCCAGACTTTCCGGATTTTGAGGGGATAAAGATATATCTTCCTTAACTTCACGAGCCACCTCAACTACGGCTTCGGGCGTGGCCTCGTTGACCGGAGAGTTATCTGCAATAAACTCCTTTTCAACTTCGCTTATTGCTCCGGGACTGAGCCAGCCCTTAACCTCAACGCATACTTTGGCATCATTTTCTTCAACCGTTTTAACCGTAAGATCTTCAACATATTCATCAACCAACCGATATATCATCACATTTTGGTCATGCTCATTTAAAATCTGTTTGGCACGAGACAAACTATCCAGTCTTTTAACACCCAAAAATACCGCTTTATCGGTTGCCCGTACTCGGGTGCTGGACTTGCTCTCGCCGGATATAACCTTTTCGCAGGCATTGCCGTAAATTTCCAATGCCGGCTCAACGCTCTCCGGAGCTTGTGCATAGGCCTGAAGCACCGGGCTCAGACTTATGCACAATACCATCAACAGCTTATACATCAATTTTACAACCAAACTTGAGAGTTATCCGCCTGTTTAATAACTTCTACCCATTCGTTGATTTTGTTACCTTCTCTGTTGTACAAAATGGCCTGATATTTAATGGCCGGTACAGTCTTGCTCGGAGTATCAAACCAGTTGATAATGGTATCAACATAGTAATCGGCAGACGGCAAGTCTTCGTTTACGACAAAAGTCTGTGCCGATGAAAGTTGCCGTTTCATGCTGGCAATTCCCTCCTCGGAACCTCCGGGTAAATCGCTGCTGATAAGGTGCGGTTCCTTAAAAAATACGGTAACACCGGGATTTTCACCGTAAATGGAGGCACTATCTTTTAACATACGAGTCAAAACCCTGTTGGCCGCCAAAATGTAGGCCTCCGGCATTACCGGTACTAAATTTTGATTTTGCACATAATCAGTTACGGCATATCCTTCTTGACTTACTTTAACATTAGAACTGCTCATATAGGCCTGATTTTGAAAAGTTTTGCAATAGCCGCAGCCGCAATTTACCATCTGATTATCCGGCGGGCAATGACGACGCATTTTAACCGGCTGCTTAACTTCCGTTACTCTCGGATGTAAAACCGGACGGCTGTTATCCGGACGATAAGCACAACGACAAGAATTATCGCACGGATTGGCACACGGACAAGCAACCCCGGCCGGAACCTGACAAACTTCTTTATACTCCGCAGCCGGACGGCAAGGTTGCTTACCGGGCTGACATTCCGGGGAATGGGTAGCCGTGCAGGCCCCCAAAACAGTTACCAAAAATAAAGACATTATTTTTTTCATTTTCCATCTCCTTATATATCTGCTGTTTGTTATGTTAGACAATTATTAACTTAAATGCAATTTTTATTTTATGTTTCTTTGAATATAATTTGTATTTGCCTTTTTAAAAAAAATATTATAAATTCCCTCCCTGAGGTATAAAATGATTATTTCTTTTACGGCCGTTTTGTTGGCTATGCTTTTTTTAATAAGACCATTGCAGAAAAATCCGTTCTTTTTAATGTATTTCGGATTGATGCTTTTGGCCGCCTATTATACCGAAACTCATTGGTTTAAATTGCCGCCGCTGGCTTATAAAACTTTTTTGTTGTTTTTAGCCTACCATTTGGCGGCTATCAATATTGTAACTTTTCTGGCCTACGGTGCCGATAAACGCGCTGCCGTAAAAGGTAATTGGCGAACTCCCGAAGTTCAACTCCATGCTCTGGAATTGTTGGGAGGGTCTCCGGCAGCTTTCGTGGCTCAGAGATTTTTTCATCATAAAACCAAAAAGAAAAGTTATCAGAGCTTATTCTGGCTCGTCTTGATTTTGCAGATTGCTGTTGTTTATTATGTATTTAACTTTTTGGACTTTATATAACAGGATTGACTTTCTATGGCAAAAAATGTACCCGTTGAACTTAAAATGAGCTTCCATCAGCACTATCAGGCTATGTGGCCTTTTATTAAGCCTTATACCTTTAGAGCTATATTGGCCGTGCTTATCAGTATTCCCATCGGAGCACTGGATTCCGTTGTTGCGTTGTCGTTAAAGCCTTATATGGATATCGTTTTGGTGGATAAGTCCGCTCAATCTCCTACTTATATACCTTTTTTAATCATCGCCTTCACTTCCATACAGGGCGGTCTTAATTATGCCGCAACTTATCTTACCACTTGGGTGGGTACTAAAATCAATCATGATGTTAAAAGAGCTTTGTTTAAAAAGTTGCTGTGCTTGGAAACTTCGTTTTTTGATGATAATGATTCCGGTGTGGTCATTCAACGCTTTTCAACCGATACCGATACCGCTTGTACCGGATTGTTGGAAAACCTGAAAACTTTTCTTTCCCGCTTCTTTTCTTCCGTTTCTCTGGTCTGCGTCCTGATATATAACTCTTGGCAACTGTCCATTATTGCCATTATCTTTTTGTTAGGTGCTCTGCTGCCCCTTACTTCCGTTAAACGACGCATTAAACACAGCATTGCCAAAAGTGTTGAGGAAACTACCAAAATATATACCAACTATAATGAAACCCATAACGGTAATAAAACTATTGCCTCATATAATTTACAGTCATACATGTACGCCAAGTTTGACGCTACCCTGAAAATTATTTTCAAACTTACCATGAAAGTTGTGCAAAGAACCGGTTGGATGACTCCTTTAATGCACATTATTGTTTCTGCCGGTATCGGCGGCGTTATATGGTATGGCAGTACCCTTATTGTTGAAGGTAAAATTTCGGCCGGTAATTTTGTATCTTTTATTACCGCTTTGGTCCTGCTTTATACCCCCATTAAAAGCATCGGCAAAAGTTTTAATAATGTACAAATATCTTTCCTGGCCATTGAACGCATTATTGATATCTTAAATATTAAGCCGCAAATTGAAGATAATCCGCATGCCAAAACTTTACGGAAAATATCTAAAAATATTGAATTTAAACATGTCGGGTTTGAATATGTTCCCAATGTTCCGGTCTTAAAAGATATTAACCTTAACATTAAAGCCGGCAGTAATGTAGCCATTGTCGGCAATTCCGGAGGCGGTAAAACAACCTTGGTCAATCTTTTGCCCCGCTTTTACGATGCTACTTGCGGGCAAATCTTAATTGACGGAGTGGATATTAAAAAATATTCTTTGGAATCTTTACGTAGCCATATATCCGTTGTTTTTCAGGATAACTTCCTTTTTTCGGGAACTATTCGCGAAAATATCCTCTTGGGCAAGCCCGATGCTTCCGAAAAAGAAATTATGGAAGTTCTAAAATTGGTCTATCTTGATACTTTTGTCGCCGGATTGGAACACGGTATAGATACCGAAATCGGGGAACGCGGAACTTCCCTGTCCGGAGGTCAAAAACAGCGATTGGCCATTGCCAGAGCTCTGATTAAAAATGCTCCCATCGTCATTTTGGATGAAGCCACCTCGGCTCTTGATAATAAATCGGAAGCCGTGGTGCAAAAGGCTATTGAAAATTTAATGAAAAACAGAACCGTGTTTGTTATTGCCCACCGTTTGTCTACCATTAAAAATGCCGAACAAATCGTGGTTATTAACGACGGTAAAATCGTGGAAATCGGAAACCATGAGCAACTGTTGAAAAATAACGGAGCTTACGCTTCGCTTTACAATGCTCAATTTAAAAATGCCTGATTTTCAGAGCATTTTTTATTGCAAGCTCATTCTGTCGGCAAACAAAACCTGCCGCGGATTAAGATTTTGGGTTATAACCGCCTTAAATACCGGATACATGTGTTCGCACTCGTCTACGGCTATAGATATAACCTGATTGAGTTTTTCCTCAAAGCCTTCCTCTTGCGGACGAATAATTACCGAGTGCTTAAATAACGGCATTTTATGCTCTTCCCAGTACGAAAAGTGCCCCAGCCATAAGTCTTCGTTAATCAAAGCCAGCAACTCAAAAATTTTTTTGGTATCCGCTGCTGCCGAATCTATATTCAGCAAACAGGAAATATGTAAACATCTTAAGTGCTCTTCCCAGGCAAAAAACAGCAACATATTGTCCCATTTGCCCTCTACCTCCGCAACCACTTCATTGGTGTTGCGTCTTTCAAACTCCAGCGATTTACTGTGAAAAATATTTTCTACAATATCTATCGGATTGGAAGAAAGTTGAATTGATGATGCGGCTAACATCTTTGTCCCTTTTTGTCTTAAAATTAACTATTTTAACAGTGCATCACCGAGTCGTTTCAAGCAATAAAGTTTCAAAAGTTTTCCACCAATTTACTTTTTAAATATTTTTTTCAAAAAAAATATTGTTGTTTATCAAATGATTATATTTGTTGTGTGTAATTATATTTTTTTATATGTGGATTAAGTTAATTTTATTAAGATACCCTTAAATAAAATAAACAAAAAGTAAAGGAAAAGTCATGACAGGTTTGGAGTATCCGTCCATCTCGCCGATTATATTTTCAATCGGGCCGATTGCCGTTCGTTGGTATTCTTTGGCATATTTATTCGGTATTATTGCCGCATGGTTTTTGGTGGCTCGTAACATAAAAAAATATAATCTACCGATGAGCAAATCAGCTCTGGAAGATACGGTATTTTATGTTACCTTGGGGATTATTCTCGGTGGTCGCTTAGGCTATGTTTTGTTCTACGGTACGAATATTTTTTGGCAGCACCCTCTGGAAATTTTGGCCGTATGGCACGGCGGAATGTCTTTTCACGGCGGCATTATCGGCGTGATTATTGCCGTTTATCTGATTTCCCGTAAATATCAATATCGCTTTTTGGCCATTACCGATTTGGCCGCTTTATATGCTCCCATCGGAATTTTTTTGGGCCGACTTGCCAACTTTGTTAATGATGAACTTTGGGGACGCATAACCGATGTGCCGTGGGCCGTCAGATTCCCAAACGGCGGTTATTTGCCCAGACATCCTTCCCAATTGTATGAAGCTTTTTTGGAAGGAATCGTTTTATTTGCCGTTCTTAATTTGTTATGGCAAAAAAAGTGGGTACGGCAACATACCGGTTTTGTTTCCGGCTTATTCCTGATTTGTTACGGAAGCTTTAGAGCTTTTTTGGAACAATTTCGCGAACCGGATGCCCAGTTGGGTTTTATCTTCTTAAATATCACCATGGGGCAGCTTTTATCTTTGCCGTTTATAATCCTCGGAATTATCGTCCTCTTTAAATCCGTTGATAAAAACAATATTGATAATCATTATTAAAATCAGGCTTTGGTGGTAATGTTTTGCGTAAATTTATAGGCTTTTTGCACCGCCTGCCGAACTCGTTTTAAAACTACGGCCGCATCAATATCGCTACGCTTTTTCTCGGATATACACTGCGAAACCGTAGCCTTTACCGCATGATTGGAACTTAACATAAATTCCGCTCCGGCCACCCCGCGGCGAATATCCTCCAAGTAATTATAACCGGTCTTAAGATCCGTGTTGTTAAATATGAGTATAAATTCGTCCTCATTATAACGATACATATCCGCTCCGGGATTGTGTTCGTTTATGCTCATAACTATCATTCTGACCAGGCGATCGGTCTTAAAACGGCCGAAAACCCGCAATAATTTGCCGTAATCGTCTATGCATATAATCCCGATGCTGTACTTTAACGGAAAATGTTTTACGCAATTGCGTTCATATGTGTTGCGACTGTAAACTCCGGTAAGTTCGTCGCGGAAAAATGCATAAATACTGCTTTGTAAATTGCTCAACAATAAAATCAGTGATGTTATGCAGAAAAAATAACTGACGGAAAAAACATCGTTGCCGTAAAAAAATGCACAACTTAAACTTATAAAAGCCAAAAACAGTCCCGCATCTTTAATGCGATTAGTAAGAGAATACCTTAACAATAAAATTATAGCCGCCAAAAACCACTCTCCGTATACGACTTTGAGCCATATATTATCTACGCTTACCTGCAGATACAGCACATTTTCCAATATTGCACTTTGCACTAAAATTGCACATAATGCATAAAAATTGCTTTTAACTCCAACAGGCATATCTTCCCTAAAGGAAAAAAACAACCAGTTTAAAGGCAATAAAAACATCAGCAAAACAAAAGCCGTGTGTAATGAAAAATCTTGCGGATATTGTTGTTCCAAATAGCTTATCATCAAATAGGAAATAAACAGCCACAATACGCAAAATAAAGATTTGCCGCTTTTTACAAATATCATCAACAGGATGTTTAACAGTCCCAACAGATATATTCCGAAGCCAAACCAGACCGAAGCTGCCGAATCCGTTTGCGGATACAAATTGTATGTAAATACCGCCACCGCAAACACCAACAACGACAAATGCAAAGCCTTTGTCGTGGTAAAGAGTTTACCCAATTCCGGAACATACATCATAGCTTTTCCCCGTTACTGACACTATATGGTTTATAACGGATTATGGTTTAAATTTTATTTACACATTTTAAAATAGAACTATCGCCATAAGAATAAAAACGATATTTATGCTCCATGGCATGCTGATAGGCTTTTTTCATTCTGTCCGTACCGGCAATGGCACAAATCAGCATAAACAAAGTAGATTTCGGCAAATGAAAATTGGTGATTATCATATCAATAATCCGAAATTTATAACCCGGAGTAATAAAAATATCGGTTTCGCCGGTAAAGGGGTGCAAAACACCATGTTCATCGGCGGCACTTTCCAATAGTCTTACCGAAGTGGTTCCCACGGCAATGATGCGTCGTCCTTCTTGTTTGGCCCGGTTAATAATATCGGCCGTATTTTGGGAAATAATACCATATTCGGCATGCATTTTATGATTATCGGTATCTTCAACCTTAACCGGTAGAAAAGTTCCGGCTCCGACATGCAAAGTTAAAAACACTTTCTGTATGCCTTTTTTATCCAGCTCGTCCAAAACTTTTTGCGTAAAGTGCAGTCCGGCAGTGGGAGCGGCAACCGCTCCGTCATACTTGGCATATACGGTTTGATAATTTTCCTTATCATTATACTTATTCCAAAGCCCTTGGCCGGGTTTGTCTCTTTTAATATACGGCGGTAGAGGCATGGAACCGTATTTTTCCAAATAATGCCCGAGTTTGTCAACATCGCAGGTAAACTCCAACAATACTCCGTCTTCGCCGTTTTTTTCCAGAACAATGGCTGAAAAATCGCTGTTTTGAGCCGAAATTTCGTCAGTATAAAAACGAACTTCATCCCCGACTTTAAGCCGTTTGGAATTTTTAATAAATGACCACCACGATTTTCCGTCCTGCGGATGATATAAAGTAACTTCAACCAGAGCTTCGCCCCTTGCTCCGTATAAACGAGCCGGTATAACTTTGGTATCATTAAAAACCAGCACATCACCTTTTTTTAAAATGCTCGGCAAGTCGTAAAAATGTCGGTCATGTATGGCATCTTCTTCCGATAAATCCAACAATTTTGATGTGTCTCTGGGATTAACCGGTTCTTTGGCTATTAAACTTTTGTCCAACTCAAAATCAAAAATATCTACACGCATGTTTTTTACCCGAAGTCCTGCATAAAATTACTTTACTTTGAGGCGGTTATAGTTTATACTTTGCTATAAAGCAAGCAAAATTTTAGTTTTTTATTTTACATAAACCGGTATTATTAAAAATCTTCCTTATAAATATTTTTGACAAAAAGTTGTTGAAAAACAATTTTTTTTGGTGTATACTGCCTCCAATTGATGAGAATTTTACACACAGGAGTGTTTTGAAAATGGCAAAAGAGACTATGAACAAAATGAGTATGGATGAAGCCTTGAGCATTTTAAAAGGCGATATCTATGCCTGTTCTTACGGCAAAGTTCAGGAAGCCGTTGCTTTGTTAAAAGAAAAAGATCCGACCAATCCGGTTTTAAAAGCCTTTTTGGAAAGACAATCCTCTTTTGAAAAACAAAATAATCTGCAAAGCAATAGTGCTCAGGTTTATGAAAATAATACCCAAAATATTGAGGATGTTGTTTCCGACTATTCTTTTGACAAGTTTTTGGCAGCAAAAGACAATAAGGATATTGCCGATTATGTAACCAAAACCGAAGTTCAAGACAGTGTTTCCGGCAAAAAACTTGATGACGGCGGTAAGAAAAATTATCTTAACCTGTTGTTTGAAGGTGCCAAAATTAAGGCTCAAACTTTGTTAAGCGGTAGCGAAGAATTTGCAAAAATGAGTAAAACCGCTCAAATTAAAGCCGTAAAAGATGAAATAAAAACTATCTTTTTTGCCGATTTTGCACAAACTGCCATTGCCTCTTCTTTGGAAAAGCCGAACAAATCAGAACAGCGACTCGGCTCGCAAGCTTATAAACAATATATTTTGCGGCAAACTCAAAAAGCTCAGGAAGTTTTTGGTAATATTGTAGAAAGCGGTAAAAAAATCAAGATTAAAACCGATAATATTTTATCTTCCTGTGCCGACACAGCCGTAAATATTGAAAATTATGTTCGGGCTTTGCGTTACAAAGCTCAGGAAAATCTGGCAAGGGCTTCTAAAGATGTCGTTAAAGAAGTGAGTGCGGGAACCAAAAATTTGGCTGATAAGGCAACCGCAGGAGCTCAGAAAATTGCCGATAAAACCGCTGATAAGTTTACCTTATTGGCCAACAACATACAAAATAAGAAAAATAAACTGGAACAGTTGGCCAATAGGGTATCAGACAATCGTTACGAAATCTGGAAAAATATTAAAGGCAGTTTTCATGATAACAAAATTAAGTTATTCGGTAATATAGCCGCCAATGCCGCTTTCGGTTTTTGGACAGCCGCCGCCGCTTCAGGTGCGGCCGTTGCCGGCGTGGGTGCCGCTCCGGTATTGGTTCCGGCAATTGCTGCTTATGCCGCTTATCATGCCGCAGGTGCTTGGGTTTACCCGGTAATTTCCGAAATGCGTAAAATTAACCGTAAAAGAAAAGAATCCGGTGACAAACCTTTGCCTTTTAAACAATCTTTACAGCAGGCTTGGCACAATAAAATGTCTTCACGCAAAGATAAACGGGCCTACATTGTCGGCGGTGTGGTTAATACCGGTTTGGCCGTGGCCGGCTTTGCTTGGTTAAAAGACGGTTTGGAAGCCGCCGATACCGTAAATACACTGGTCGGCGGAGCTAAGGAAGGTTTAAATGTAACTCTGGCTTCAAATATTGCCGAAACTCGTCATGCCATCAGTTTGGGACGAAGCGGTGCCGCAACGGTTGCTCAATTAACCGATGCCGCTATTGCTTACGGCGTTTCGGTTAATGATCCGAACAATAAGGAAAAGGCCAATGAATTTAAACAAACGGCTATTGCCGCTTTGGCAGGTGCCGGTCTAAACATTGCCTTCCAAGGATGGGGATTTGCTCACGGACAAAATCATCCGGCCGAAATTTTGGCTGATACACAAACGACAACCGTTCCGGAAACCGCATCCAAAGAAAAGAGCGGGTGGCTGAAAAATTTATGGCAAAGTATCAAGCCCGCATCCAAAACCGATACTCCCGCTTCCGAGGTTGTTGTTCCCTCAACTGTCGTTGCTTCGGATACGGCTGCCGTACAGACCGTTGTTGAAACGCCAATGACGACAAATACCGTAATTTCCGTTTTCCCCGATAAGTATTCTCCGGATATGGGAATTTCCAAAAATGAGTACAATATTCTGGTAGCTACTACCGAAGGTACTTTAAAATCGGCTACCGGTGAACAGATAACTTTGGATAAGGCTTATACCAATTTGGATGCCGCTATGGCTAATTTCCCCGACAAGACCAAAGAGGAAATTATGTACAAATTTAATCGTCTGTACGCCTTTATGCGTAAAGCTTACGAGGTAGGTGACGGAACTTTGCGGGAAACTCCGTCGGGTGCCGATTATCTGGAAAATAAGTTTGAGACTCTTAACCTTAAATTAGATGACGATAAAATGAGTGTTTTGGTACAGTTTGCTCAAAAGAATACTTATGCCGATAAGGCAGAATTGACCAAGGGCTTAAAAGAGCTGTTCCCGGATGGTTTAAGTGCCAAAGACAATGCGGCGATTATTACCACAATTCACAGTAATCAACGCTTTTACCAACATCAGGAGGAAATGGAAGCTTTGATAAACTTGTTGGGTTGCGGTGAGCAAATTACCGCCAAACAGGCCGTTGCCATCAATAAGTTGTTGGATAATACTGATGCTTTATTGGCTACCGGTAAAGAAAATACTCAGTTGACCGGCTTGAGTTTGGCTAAAGATTGCCATGATGATGAGGGTGAGTGGGTACGAGTTGCCGCCAGCAAGGTAAAAGCTCCTAAAGCTCCGGATATTGATACCGACATTGAAGTTGATGACAGTATTCGCGTAAGTAGTACTCCCTTAAATTTACCTGAGGATGATTTACATGTTGACCCCATGGAATATGAGCCGGAGCCGGCCAGAATGCCTATGTCATACATTGAACCGGAGCCGGAACAAAAACAAGTTCGTAAGGTTATTATTACCGGTATGTCGCAACTTGAAGGAGATACCGCACCCGAAAAGGAGAAAATATTAAACTCCAGAAGGGCTGCCAGAATGTTAAAACGGTTCGGTCAGAACAGTAAAGAATAGTCGGTTTACCAGCAAGCTGTGCGAATCCCCGGAAGATATCGTCTTTCGGGGATTTTTTATTTGAACGGCTTTTATCCACCGCTTTAACTTTAAAATTGCAAAAAAAAAAAACGGTTTAGAATTTCGTTTAAATACCTTTTGCTTAACTTTTTTGGAGGTTTTAGATGAAATTTTATGAACTTAGACGGTCTTTCTTCCGCAAAAGGGTGCAGATACGCCGCTATTTTGCGACGAAGTGTACAATAAGAGGTACACGAGGAG
>CALXTJ010000025.1 GCA_944391375.1 uncultured Alphaproteobacteria bacterium | reverse complement strand
AAAAAATTCCCCTTTGAAAATTTTTTTCAAAGGGGATTTTCTTTTTTCCTCCACTTTCTGGGGGACAGATCACATTTTGGGGATTTTTTACGGTCTATATAAGCGATTATTCTGCCGTCATAATTTTACGACGACCTTGTAAGGCTTCGTCAATAAATTTGACTTGTTCCATAATCATCTCATTATCTTTATATTTTTCATGGGCTAAAGCCAGCCTTTCTTCAAAAGTACCTTCTTTACCCTTGAAAATAAACATAAAAGCTCTGGTAACCGCCTTAACCGCAGATTCTTCCACACCGCTGCGTTTTAAGCCGATAATATTAAGGCCTCTTAATTTACCTCTATCGCCGGTAACCATACCAAAAGGTATTACATCTCTGTCAACACCGCTCATACCGCCGACCATAGCTTTGCGGCCGATACGGCAGAATTGATGCACGGCAGAATTTCCGCCTAAAATAACACCGTCGCCCAAGCGAACATGTCCGGCAATAACCGCATTATTGGTCATAATTACATTGTTACCGACCACACAGTCGTGAGCCACATGCGAGTTGACCATAAACATACCGTCATCTCCCACAACCGTTGTCAAATGCTCCTTGGGAGTACCGCACTGCATGGTTACATTTTCTCTGATTACATTGCGTTTACCGATAATGAGTTTGGCATTTTCCTGAAATTCATTACCATGATCTTGCGGGCCACCGCCTAAACAAGCTCCGGGAAAAACCACCGTTCCTTCACCGATAGTTGTATCTCCCATAACGCTTACGCGAGCTAGCAACCTTACATTTTCACCGATTTTAGCTTTAGAGCTAATCCAGCAAAAGGGTCCGATTTCCGCACTTTGAGCAATTTGAGCACCGTCTTCTATCACGGCGGTAGGATGAATTTTAGCCATTTTATTTTCCTTTTTTAGTTAAATCATTAAGTGATTACAAACTTACCTAATTTTTTAACCAAAGTCTAAACAACTTGCATTTCAATTTGTTACAATTTACGCATCATACAAAAGAAAAATCCGTCGGTATCGGTAACAAGCGGTGAAAATTGCAAAAACTCGGAACTTGCAAACGGATACGGTTTATCCACCTTTTTTTGCCATAATTGTTTATGATTAACAAACTCAATATTTTTATGCTTATTTTTAAATTTCAGAACTTGCTGTTCATTTTCATCAGGCAACACCGAGCAAGTAATATATACTATATATCCGCCGGTTTTGGTATGGTGATAGGCTGTTTCCAAAATTTCGGCTTGTGTTTTAACAAGTTCTGCCAAACGCTCCGGGCTTAGGCGAAATTTGGCATCGGGGGAACGACGCCAAGTACCGGTTCCCGAGCACGGAGCATCAATAATAAATTTATCAAAATCCGTATCCGTAACCTCTCTGACAAGCCTGATATTTTTTATACCCAAACGAGAGGCCCTCTCTTTTATGGCATCCATACGGTTCCAATCGGCATCATGAGCATAGATTACTCCTTCGTTACGGTTAATTGCCGCCATTGCCAAACTTTTACCGCCGGCTCCGGCACAATAATCAATCACCTTATCATCGGCCGAAACATTGCTTAACAGTGCCGCCAACTGCGATGCTTCATCCTGAACTTCAATCAAACCTTCTTTATAAGCAATGCAATTTTGTAAATTTAGTCTGTCCTCGGAACGCAAGCCGTACGGTGAATACGGCATTAGGCTAAAAAACAGTCCCTCATTTTTTAACTTATTACGCACTGCATCTCTGTTTTCCATATTGGCTCTGACATCAGCCGGAGCTTTACCGTTTAAACTTTTTACCAAAGCCGGATTGCCGATTTTTTTATAAAGCCACTCGGGACATTCGGCTTCAACATAATCCGGGTAGCACTCTTTAGATAAATTATTTAACTTTTGCCGTTCTTCCTTAGTAAGCTTTGCCAAACCGTATTCCGAACCATCGGCAATAATATCAAAATCTTCCTCTTTAAGATAACACAGCAAAACATCACGCGGATTGGCACTTTTAATATCAAACTCCAGCTTCATGCGATTACGAATAATCTGCCAAACCGTATCAACAATAAAGCGTCTGTCTTTTGAACCTATGTATTTGCGTTGCCGCATATAATTATTTATCAAATTATCCGCAGGGTATTTATTTTTGAAAATTTCCGTTAAAAGCTCATAAACGGATTGATATCTGGCACTTATTTGCATTTTTTATCTCCTGATAACGGAATTTACAATATTTTAAGGTAACGAGCAACAAAAATCTGCCTAATTTCAAACGACAAAGAGGAGGCATTAAAAGCCTCCTCCTTATGTCATTTCGTTAATTTTTTCAGCTCCTCTAAGGGCTTATCTGCCAATTCCTTTGCTGTCCACAAAGGGTGGTAGACAAAGCTCATCGGAGCAAAGTAATAGTAGTGATGAGCACCGGCATCGTGGCTTTGTGACATCAAAATGTCATCTGAGGCAACTAAGGAATTACCTCTGACCCAAAACTGCCGATACAAGCTCACACCATCCTGAGCTTTTACGAAGTACATTTTGGTCGTCACCTTGTTCCAAAATTTGTAACAGGGGTTGACCTTCTCTGTACCAACAAGCTTCAAAGGAACAACATACAGCTCTTCTGAGAACGGTTCATAAATGACCAGATACTCTTTTTCGGTATCGGTAAGCCACTCTCCGCCGATATCGTAAGCAATCAGCCCCTTAAAGCAAAAGCCCTTTTTGCCGTGAATTTGCCTTAAGTTTTCACCTGCGGAAATATAAATTTCCGGACGAATACTTACCTGACAAAAACCACACTCCTGCCCCAATTTGAGGCGGCACGAACGCTCTCTTACCTGCAAATTCAAGGAATGGTAGAGTAGCATTTTTCTGATGATTGCCGGAGTTATTTTTTCATAACCGGCCAATTCTTCCGATATACCTTTAAGGTATACCTTATATAAAGTGTCCATAATATAAAAAAAATTTGGTTATTAGTCTTAAATTGCCATAAACAACATTTTTTATCAACGATTATTTTACAGATTTAAAACCTTGAGCCACCACATAGGTTTCCGGAGATCCTTGCCTACTGGCATCCGGCTTAAAGTGTGATACTTTGGCAAAATTCTTTTTCATATCGGCCAGCAAGTTTCCTTCGGCTCCGCCTTGGAAGACCTTAGCAATAAAAATTCCGCCTTCGGCCAAAACTTCTTTGGCAAACTCATAGGCCGCTTCCACAAGGCCTATGGTTCGCAAATGGTCGGTTTGCTGATGTCCGGTAGTATTGGCCGCCATATCACTCATGACAATATCGGCTTTGCCGTTTAACAAAGCTTTTAGCTTATCGGGAGCATCCTCACCGGTAAAATCCTGGCAGATTAAAGTAGCACCGTTAATCGGGGTGGTTTCCAAAATATCAATACCCACAACCTGACCGCTGCCTTTGTTGCGTTCCACGGCAATTTGCGTCCAACCACCCGGGGCACAACCTAAATCCACAATGGTTTTACCCTTGCCTAAAAATTTATATTTTTCATCTAATTGAATAAGCTTAAATGCCGCCCGTGAACGGTACCCCAAACGCTTGGATTCTGCCACATAGGGATCATTTAACTGCCGCTCCAACCACCGATTTGACGACGGTTTTTTATACTTTGCCGTTTTAACTCTGACCGTTAAAGTTTTACGGCCTCTGACAATTTTAGCCGATTTGGTAAGTTTAGGCATTTTTAAGCTCCCTTATAATTTCGTCCTGAGCACCTTTGAGCGATGCCGTTAATTCATCAAAGCCCAATTCATCAAATATGGTTTTAAAAATTACGCAAGCCGCCACAAAAATCGGAGCTCGGTTTTCGCCTATATACACGGACCGTTCCCGTTCTTGGGTATTCATGGCATATACTTTACCTACAACCTGATTAAGCTTATCTTTGCTTAAAAGCTGACCGTCGGCTTTATAACGATTGTAAACCGGCCAATTCTCGGCCATGGCAAACAATCGTAAAGGCGTGCTTGAAGTAGCCAGCAAACAACACTCCGATTTATATTTTTCAACATCCGATTGCTGTTTAAACTTTGCTACATATTCTTTTATTTCCGCTGTAAGCTTCTCATAACCCTTTTGATTGTATTCGGACAATTCAAAAGCCTCCGAGGCATTACGAGCCCCCCAGGGTATGGATAACGAATATAAAATTTTAAGTTCGGGATATCTTTGAGCCAAAGTAATTTCGGTAGAACCTCCACCCAAATCATAAACCACTACATATTCGGCATTTTCCGGAGCATTAAGTATGGCTCCTTTTAAGTTTAGTTCGGCTTCGGTAAATCCGTCTATTACATTTAACTTAATTCCGGTTTGTTCTTCAACTTTTTTTACAAACTCGGCACCGTTTTTGGCCATCCGGCACGAAGCGGTAGCAATTGCCCTATAAGTTCCGACATTATATTCTTTTAGTTTTTCGGCATATTTTCTAAAGGCCTGCAAGCCTCGTTCAACCGCTTTATCGGTAAAGCACATATGCTCGTACATCCCCTCACCTAATTTAGTGGCTATGGAGTTTCGGTATAAAACTTTGCCTTGATTATCGGCAATCATCAAACGACAGGAGTTTGTTCCTAAATCAATTGCTGCCAGATTTTTTTGCTGCATATTTTTTTCCTCGGCGATAGAGCCGACGCCCATGCTTACGGAAATTGTGCTTTTGCTGACGTTCATGATGCATCATATCCAACAAAATGCCCTCACGAATACCGCGATCGGCTACCGTAATTTCGGAAATCGGCCAATAAGTCATTAAAGATTCAATAATCGCACATCCCGAAATTGTCAAGTCGGATTTAGAAGGGCCTATACACGGGTGTTTGCGTCTTCCTGCATCACCCATATTTTTAATTTTGGTAATAACCTTCATAACATCAGGGCCTGATATGGAAATACCGTCCACTGCCGAGCGATTGTAACGCGGCAGGCCCAAATGCACCGCACCTAAAACCGTAACCGTACCGGAAGTGCCTATAACCTGAATTTCCTGATTTTTAATTCCCTCGTAGATACCGTACTTTTCATCAAAATCCTTTAAGATATCTTGCGTGCGTTCCACAATGGTGTTATAGGCCAAGTGCGTCATATCCTGTTTAGGAAAAGCCTCGGAAATGGTAACCACGCCGTAAGGTAAGGAAACAAACCCTTCAATAAAAGTTTTACCGGTATCGGTAATGCGTGCCAACGAAATTTCGGTTGATCCGCCGCCGATATCAAAAACCAACATCCTTTTAATGTTACGGTTTAACAAAGGTACACAACCCACCACTGCCAAACGCGATTCCTCTTTGGAGGAAATAACTTCCAAATTGATACCGGCCTCTTTTTTAACCAAATCCACAAACTCTTGGCAATTTTTGGCACGGCGGCAAGCTGCCGTGGCCACAAAACGCGAATTGATAATCGGGGCATACTCGTTAATCACTCCGCGGCAAACCTTAAGAGCCGTAACCGTACGACGAATGGCATCGCGAGATAATTCGTTGTCGTTAATAATTCCTTCTCCCAAACGGGTAATTTTGGAAAAAGTTTCCACTACCCGAAAAGAAGTCGGTGTCGGAGTAGCAATCACCAAGCGACAAGAGTTTGTTCCCAAATCAATAGCCGCATAATGGCCTGATGACATATCGTCATCATGTTGCGGCCAATGCTTGCGGCTATTTTTGAGAAACTGTGCCATATAATTATTCTGCTCCGTAAATTTCGGTTCTTACCAAATTGCGTAACTCATCAATACATTTCAAGTTATGATTTTCGTCTTCGTAATACCAGTAAACCCATCCGTTACAAGCCGCAGTTTTTTGTGAAGCCGCTCCGACCTGATGGATTGAGCCTTCGGCCTCCTCGCTTTTAACCGAACCGTCGGAACGAATTACTGCTTTATGTTTACGGCTACTGTCATAAAGGGTTGTCCCCGGAACCAGCAATCCTCTTTCCACAACGGCTCCGAACGGAACACGCGGTTGTTTGCGTTTGCAACTGTATTCCAAAGCCTCTTCATTAACAATCGGCTTAACGGCATTTATACGCTCTTGAGCTCTTTGAACATAAGTTAAATCTTTTTCAATACCGATAAAATTACGATTTAATTTTTTAGCCACGGCTCCGGTAGTTCCCGTGCCGAAAAACGGATCTAACACCACATCGCCGACCTTGGAGGAAGCCATAATCACCCTATAGAGCAGTGCTTCCGGTTTTTGGGTCGGATGCAGTTTGGAACCGTCTTCATTTTTCAATCTTTCCTTACCGGTACACAAAGGAATTTCCCAAGTAGAACGCATTTGCGTATCTTCATTTAAGGCCTTCATCGCCTCATAATTAAATGTGTACTTAGCCTTCGGGTTTTTAACGGCCCAAATTAAAGTTTCATGAGCATTGGTAAAACGCGTACCTTTAAAATTGGGCATCGGATTAACTTTATTCCAGACAATATCATTTAAAATCCAAAAGCCCAAATCTTGTAAAATATACCCTACTCTAAAGATATTATGATAAGAACCTATAACCCAAATACTTCCGTCGTCTTTCAATATCCGACGAGCTGCCTCCAACCATTTTCCGGTATAAGCATCATATTCGGCCAAGCTTTCAAAACTATCCCATTCTTCGTATACGCCTGAAACTTCCGTATTATCGGGACGAGTTAATTTTTCGCCCAACTGTAAATTATACGGAGGATCGGCAAAAATTAAATCTACGGAATTTTCTTCCATAGAGTTCATCACTTTAATACAATCGTCATTAATAATACTGTTTAGAATTGTTTTTGTTATTATTTTAACCATTGCATTTACCTTTATTTTATACATTTTTATGAATCTTGTTCATTGTATGCAAATATGGTTATAATTTTATTAACAAAATTAGCCAAAAATATTTTTTAAACAAAAAAAGGAACACTCCGCCCAAGTGTTCCTTAAAAAATTTACCTCCGAGCTACTTGCCCGAATTTAATATGTTTTCTATTTGTTTTTGTCGTTTTTGCACCAAGGAAATTTCCGAGGATGTAACTCCCTCAATACCGGAAATTTTGTCTTGTATGGCAATCATATCCTGATACATTTTAACTTTATCTTCATCGGTTTCATTTTCCATCTGTTCGGTCAAAACTTGTTTAACCGCTGAAGTATGCTGTTGCAAATAAAGAGTTCTTAAAATGGCTTGCAGTCTTTGTTCAACATAAAAAAATCTTTCCGGCGTCCAACAATGCTTATTAAGCCAAACTTGAATTCTAAGCGGCAGCTTTTCGGCAAAATCGCCGGATATAAGCGATATTTTATCTGAAACCTCCTTACTCATACCTGATTTTATATACTCCTGCCACAAAGGTAAAAATGCCTCAACTTCATTATCGGTTACCACAACCAGAGTAGACACACTCGGACATTGTTTTTTAAATCCTTCCGTTTCGTAATCCACCAAGCGGCAGCTAAAAACCTTTAGCACCAGCAAAAAAGCCAACAATAAAATCAGATATTTTTTCCACTCCATCAAGCCCTCCGTTTTATTTTACCACCTAAGCCCCGAGGCCACATAATCGGGATACACATCAAAATTGGTTGCCAAATTGCGAGCTTTTTCAACATCAGGGATGTAACCTTCGCCCAAAAAATTAACATGAATACCTTTGGAAATCAATATGGTATCAGCCTCCAACAGATGAGCAGCTTTAATATCGGTAGCAAAACTGTCGCCTATAAACAACACGGATTTATCGGCAGCGGAAATTCCTTCCGAAACATATTTTAAAAACATAATTTCCGGCTTACCCAAAGTATAAATTTTGCCCCCCATAACCGCATACTGTTCGGCCACTGCACCGCAACCCAAAGCTATTTGCCCGTTACAATATGTAGAAACATCATTTCCGGCACATATCATCGGTAAATTAGAGGCAACGGCTTGTTCCAAAGCCGGCATATAGTCTTCAATAACATCGGTTGCCATTTTAACTCCGCCGATAAACACAAAATCGGCCTGCGACATTTCGGCAACTTTACGATAATTCAAGCCGGCAAAAATATCCTTATCCGAAGCATCTCCCAGATTATAATATTTAGTACCGGAAACGCCGATAGATTCGGGATTTTTCAAGCGATAATGCAAAACCTCTCCGGCTGATACCAGAGATGTTAAAAAAGCCAGTTCCAATAAATTTCCCTCACTTAAAATTTGGGCAATTTTACGAACTCTTAGGGCCGAATTAGTCAATATTGCTACTTTTTTTCCGGCTTTGGAGGCCTTATAAAGAGCTTCCAAAGCTTCTTTATTGACACTTTCACCATTATAAAGCACACCGTTTAAGCCACACAGCACAACATCATAATTATCAATTATTTTGGAAATACCGACAATCGGTTTGATAATTTTCATATTCAAGGTCCATGTTAAAGTTACTTCTATGAAGTCAGGATATTCTCTATTGCTTTATTTTTCTTTAATTTTTTTATAAAAAGAAAAATATTTATGCAAAA
The DNA here is from genome assembly GCA_944391375.1 of uncultured Alphaproteobacteria bacterium. GTDB lineage: Bacteria > Pseudomonadota > Alphaproteobacteria > RF32 > CAG-239 > CAAFZY01. The sequence goes on along the minus strand of CALXTJ010000025.1, from coordinate 10,451 downwards.
GATAGGTCATAACCGTGGAAATCACTAAATATATGGCCTGAGCCCACAACTCGTAGATATGACAAACCTCAACCCAAAAAGTAAGAGCGATGCTGTTAAAAAAGAACATCCATAAATAACCCCAGGCTTTACAATATTCCTGCAAGAAGTTGCCTTTACTTTGGAAAACATAGTAACGCATGGTAAAGATGGAAAAATTGATAGTTATAATATTTTGTATAATCAAGGCCCACATGTATGGTAAATGAGCAACGGCAAAAAACAGAGCAAACAACGAGTAGGCAAAAACGGTATTAAAACCGCCGACCAGCAAAAAGCGAAGCTTTTGCGGCCATTTAAACCACATATTTTCAAGAAAGATATACCAGTTGAGCGGCCACGGATATTTGGCTCCGAATACAAAATTGTCGGCAATCTGTTTATTAAGCAAAGTTTGGAGTTCTTTTTGCCGCCAGTCCGATAGGATACTGCAATCAAAAACATCTTCAGAATATTTTTTATCAATTTCCGGAAGTCCGGGATGCGTCATCACTTCCACTGCCTTAAAACCCTGAGGTATCAAAACCTTGTGCAAGCAATTTTCAGACAATCGGCCGTCATAAAGCATAGTATAAGAATAGACGCACGAATCATAGCCGTTAATTATATCCAAAAAACGCAACAAACAGTATTTTATAATTCCGCCGTTAAACAGGTAAGAAAATCCTTTACTGCATTTAGCGGTTAACAAGCCGCATTCTTTAACGGTTCTGATGCGTTTTATGTTATATTTTTCGGCCAATTCTTTCACTGCCGCAAAAATTGCCGGTATCATATGGACATGGCGGTAGCTGTCAACATGGTCCAAACTAACATGTAAAGCTTGAGTTTGAACAATTTGAGCTTCTATTTCCTTTTGAGCCTGTTCTTTTAATTGTTTGTATTTAAAAACCGAAAGCCATAGCAATTTTGCAAAACCGTTTTTAAATTTTCCGTTTTTATCAACAAGTAAAGGAATTTCATTTTTTGAAAGACAGGACTGTTCATTAGTCAGATTGATATGCAACCCCATTTTAAGATTTGGCATATTTTCGGATAAATCCACAGCCTCTTTGGTACATTTTTGATTTACCATTAAACTTGCCGAATTTAACAGGCCTTGTTCATAAGCCTTAACTACAGCCTGATTAACTCCTTTGCTTATACCGAAAGCATCGGCATTAAAAATTATTTTTCCCAGCATTATATTCCGTCTTTCAGTTTTCTTCAAATTTATGCATACGGGGCAATAAGAACACTTGTTTAAATGATAAATTTCCAACATCTGCAGTAAATTTCTCATACTGCAAACCCGATAATATGGTGGCAATTATTTTTTTATATGTCAAATGCAAAGCCCTTTATTTCCACCGTTAAGAGGAAAATTTAATTTATAATGTATTTTTTTATTGACATTAAAAAAAATAAAGGTTATTTAAGAACACGAATTAAATGGCGGGGTAGCTCAGTTGGTTAGAGCAGAGGAATCATAATCCTTGTGTCGAGAGTTCGAATCTCCCCCTCGCTACCAATAGAAAAACCCTCGTGTAATGCACGAGGGTTTTGTTGTATGGTTTTGATTATCAACTCTAAAAATTCTTTTCATATGCAAATTCTTGCTCAAACTGATATGCTTCGGCACACTCTTCTCGTATTTCTTTTATATATTCTCCGATAATACTTTTAATCATAAAATGAGCATAACCCGCAGCTTGTAAAGAATATACTTCTCCGCCGCGAATATTTACTCCCCAATCACTTCCGAAGGTAATATCATTGCTGACACCTATCACGGCATTGACATAGTCATCAAAATGTTCCTTGGTTGTTTTATTTGAATTCTTATAATATTTATCAAATAGCTCATAAGCCACTTTTTGCATACACTCAATTGACCTGTTATAAGCTTTAAGCATCTCGGATGTTCTCCATTCGTCTTCCCCGTAATCAACCACGGCACAAACTTTAAGCTTATGTTCCAAGTCATCAAATGCCTCTATTTCTTTTTGAGGACAAACCGCTTCTTGAGCATAGACATTAAAAGCACTCAAAACCAAAATAAGACTCAACCACTTCATAAAAAATCTCCTTATAGTGCCTATTGATGTATTATGGTATTGAAACTAAACATAACAGTCAACTTTATTTCTGTAAAAATCACCTAGATTATTCTTGATATTTTTCAGCCCCTTAAGTACAATCACGACATATAAACAATATTAGCAGGAAAAAGTTATGAAAAGAACTTTGTTTTTACTCGTTTTATTGATATTAAGCTTTGGTAACGCCTGGGCCGAAAGGTTTACCGTTACCAATGACAATAATGAAAAAATTATCGTTGAGGTGACAAAACCCCTTAATCAAGCGGCAAAAGGTCTGGTATTTTTGCAACACGGACTGGCCTCATCAATGGAGCATCCCGTGATCCAAACCGCAAAAAAAGCTTACCTTGATAACGATTATACGGTTGTAAGTTTTGACAGCCGTTATTCCACGGGGCTTAGCGACGGAGATGTCAAAAACGCTCGTTTACAAACTTTTGAGCAGGATTTGAAAACCGTTACCGATTGGGCTCAAAATCAAGACTTTTTTATCAAACCCTTTGCCGTGGGCGGACATTCTTTGGGCGGAGCTTCAGTTTTAAGTTATGCCGCTCAAAATCCCGATAATATAAGCTTAGTTACCGCCGTTGCTCCGGTCGTAAGCGGTAATTTATGGGAAAAATCATGTTTTAAAAATATGCCGCAATTTTGCCAATCGTGGCAACAAAACGGTTTTTACGAGTATTCCTATCAAGATAAAACTTTTCTAATTGCCTATGATGTTATCAATCAGGCCAAAAACTTTAATGCTTTGGATATTGCCGATACATTATCATCACCGATTTTATTGGTATCGGCCGATGCCGATAACATTATTCCCTGGCAAGATGTTGAGAGCTTATACAATAAAATAAATACTCAAAAGCAATTTTATGTAACTAAACAAAGCGGACATAATTTTACGACTTTGCAAAATCAGCAAGATTTATATAACATATTATATAATTTTATCAAAGATAACACAAAATCATTGTCAAATATGTAAAATAGGGTATCATCAAAGCATGGAATTACAAGAATTAAAACAACATTTAAAAACTTATGAAGCACTCTTAGGCTTTGACTACGGGGAGAAGCGTTTGGGTGTGGCGGTATCCGATTTAATGCGAAGCATTGCTACTCCTTACAAAATTATAGAACGGAAAGGTTTAAGCAAAGACATTGCCGAAATCAAAAAGATTATAACCGAAAAAGAAATCGGCGGCATTATTTACGGGCTTCCCTTGCAGATGGACGGAACGGAGGGTGAAACTGCTCAAAAGGTCAAAAAATTTGCCGAACAGGTATTTTTACAGACCGGACTTCCCTTTGCTTTTTGGGATGAAAGACTATCCTCCTCGGCGGTAGAGAGTTTTTTAATCAAGGATGCCGACTTATCCAGAGCCAAACGCAAAAAAGTATTAGATGCCTCGGCGGCCTCTTACATATTGCAAGGGGCCTTAGATGCACTGATTAGAATGTAATCTCGTAAAGCGGTTATATTTATTTAATCCACGGCAAAGAGGCTTCCAAATCTTCTTTGGTATTTATATCTGCCGGGGCCTGTTTAACCAATCTGATATCATCAACCAAACGAGCCCGAATGGTCATGCCGTTTTCCAAGGCTCTTAACTGTTCCAGAGCTTCGCGTTTTTCCAAAACTCCGGCCGGCAAAGAAACCATTTTTTGCAATGACGGAGCTTTAAATACATAAATCCCGATATGATGATATAAATCCTGATTGGGACATTTTTCCGGATTACGGGTATACGGTGCGGTTGCACGGGTAAAATATAAGCACCGTGCGTCTTTTTCACCATCTTTTACCCCCATAACGATTTTAACGATATTCGGATTGTTTTTATCGTCTTCATTCTTGATTACCATACCGCAAGTTGCAATATCGCAATCGGTTTTTTGGACCATATCTATCAACGGTAAGCAAACCGAAGGATCAACATTTAAGTTATCTCCCTGGAAATCAACCACTATATCATATTTTTCACCTTTAGGGTCCAAAACCTTCAAGGCTGCGGCAATTCTGTCCGTGCCGCTCGGCAAAGCCGCATCCGTCAAAACTGCTTTTGCCCCAAACTTATTGCATTCATCAACAATTGCCTGATCTCCGGCAGCAATGGCTATATCGGTTTTATCTCCCAACGCTTTCTTGACATTTTCAAATACTCTTTGTACCAAAGTTTTACCGTTAATCTCAATCAACGGCTTATTGGGAAGACGAGTTGCCGCCAAACGAACCGGCATCAATGTAATAACTCTAGTCATGGTAAATCCTTTTTAAAAAAAACACACCTTGTTCACTGTATTCCACTATATAAAAAAGCTTTTAAAAAACAAGCAAAAAAACTGGAAAATATTAAAAAAATCCGTTACGCTTACCACAAATATAAATATTTTGTGCTTTTAAGGAATAAGTTGATGAAAAAATATGCTAAGTTCTTACTTTTAATCGTTGCCGCAGTGGCTATTATATATTTTATGCAAGTCGGCAAAAACACTTACAGATATGAAACCGTTCTCTTAAAAAAAGGCAAAATCAGTCAAATCGTAACCGCATCGGGCATTATTGACCCGATATCAACGGTTATTGTCGGCACACAGGTCTCAGGAACAATTAAGGAAATTTATGTTGATTACAACTCCAAAGTTAAAAAAGGTGAATTATTGGCCTTAATTGATCCCGATTTATTTGCCGCCACCGTGGAGCAACGCAAAGCCGCATTGGAAATTGCCAAAGCCTTGGTTGAGGTGCAACAAAACAACATTACTTATTATTCCAAAACCTTGGAAAGAATTAAAAAGCTCAATTCCTCAAGATATTCCTCCCAAAAAGAACTTGAAGCCGCCCAACGCGATTATGATAACGCCGTTGCTCAGTTAAAATTACAAAAAGCTCAGGTCAAACAAGACCAAGCCTACTTAAATTCTGCCGAAACAGAGCTGCGTTACACCAAAATAAAATCACCGGTTGACGGAATTGTTATCTCTAAATCGGTAGAAGTCGGGCAAACGGTAGCCGCCAGTTTTTCCACCCCCGAATTATTTACCGTTGCCGAAGATTTAACTCAAATGGAAATAGATACTTCGGTAGTGGAAGCCGATATTGCCAAAGTTCAAGAAGGCCAAAAAGTGCGTTTTTCGGTAGACAGTTTTCCCGACAAATACTTTGACGGTACCGTAAAACAGGTTCGTAATGAAGCAATCACCAACTCCAATGTGGTAACTTACAGCGTTATTATCGGCATTGAAAACCCCGATTTGGTTTTTAAGCCCGGAATGACCGCCAATGTTGAAATCATTACCGATGAAAAAGAAGATGCTCTTTTAGTTCCCAATCAGGCTTTACGCTTTTATATGGATTCCGGCAAACGTTACAAAGAAAAAGGTATTTGGGTACTAAGAAACGGCTTGCCGCAAAGAATAACCATTACCGAAGGACTTTATGACGACAATTTTACCGAAGTTATCTCCGAAGATTTGGAAGAAGGCGATAAGGTAATTGTGGCCAAAAACAGCAGTAACCCCAAGCAACAAGAAAAAACTCGGTTAAGAATGCCTCGTTAAAAGGATAAAAAATGTCACTCATTGAATTACATAACATCAAAAAGAGCTACAAGCTTGACGGGTTTGATTTAAGGATATTAAAAGGCATCAATTTGTCCATTGAAAAAGGCGAATTTGTAGCCATTATGGGGCCGTCCGGATCAGGAAAATCAACTTTGATGAATATTTTGGGCTGTCTTGATACGCCAAGTTCCGGCAATTATATTTTAGATGGGCAAAATATTGAAAAATTAACCCCGGATGAACTGGCTCATATCCGCAATCAAAAAATCGGATTTGTATTCCAAGGCTTTAACTTACTGCCTCGTACCACCGCCATTGAAAATGTTGAACTGCCGATGGTGTACGCTTCCGTTAAAGAAGAAGTACGCAAAAGCAAGGCTAAAGAGGCACTTGAAAAAGTAGGCTTAAAAAGCCGCATGTATCATTTGCCCAATCAGTTATCGGGCGGACAACAACAAAGAGTGGCCATTGCCCGAGCCATAGTCAATGAGGCTCCTCTTATTTTTGCCGATGAGCCGACCGGTAATTTGGATACCAAAATGAGTGTGGAAATCATGAAGCTTTTTACCGAATTAAACAAAGAAATGGGCCGCACCATAATTTTGGTAACTCATGAGGAAGATATTGCCGCTTATGCCGACCGTATTATCAAAATCGTTGACGGCGAAATCAATTCCGATATTAAAAATCCGCAAGTAAAGTAAGGTAAATAAAGATGATAGACGCCAAGACCACTTTCAGTATTGCATTACGGGCCATTAAAGCCAACAAGAGCCGCTCCGTATTAACAAGTTTAGGCATAATCATCGGCGTAGCGGCGGTAATTATCATGCTGGCTATCGGTAACGGTGCCCAGCTTAGCATTCAAGAAGATATGAAAACCATGGGCAGCAACATTTTAACCGTCCGCTCCGGTACATCCACTTCGGGCGGAAAGCGAATGGGACACGGTACCCAACCTTCCATGAAAGCCTCTGACGGCGATGCCATACAGGAAAGAATAAAAGAAATCTATTTGGCCGCACCGCTTTTAAACGATACCGCACAATTGGTGCATGGCAATGCCAACTGGTCAACATCCGTTACCGGTACGGATAATCGTTATTTTCAAATCAAAGAGTGGAATTTGGCTTACGGACGCTTTTTCAGTGTTACTGATTTAAAAAATGCCGCCAAAGTCGTTATTTTAGGTTCAACCGTAGTCGGTGAGTTGTTCGGCGACATGGACCCCTTAGGTAAGACCATACGCATTAAAGGCATTCCGTTTACGGTTATCGGCGTATTGGAAACCCGCGGCTTAAGTTCCAACGGTTCCGACCAAGATGATATTGTTTATATCCCCTTAAGTACCGCTCAAAAAAAGGTTATCGGTATTGCTTTTCCCGATATGGTAAAGTCAATCACCTTACAGGCGGTTGATGCTCAAAGTACCTACACGGCCGAAGCCAAAATCCGCACCTTGCTGCGGCAACGGCATAATTTAGGTAATCATAAAGAAGACGATTTTGTTATCCGCAACTTAACGCAAATGATGGAAATGCGGGAAAATTCCAGCAAAGTTTTAACTATTTTGTTAGGTTCCATTGCCTCCATTTCCCTGTTGGTAGGCGGTATCGGCATTATGAACATTATGCTCGTTTCCGTAACCGAACGCACTCGGGAAATCGGTATTCGCATGGCCATCGGAGCCAAAAGCTGGGACATCAGGCTGCAATTTTTAACCGAAGCCTTGGTTTTATCTTTAATCGGCGGTTTTATCGGTGTGGTTTGCGGCTTAAGCGGCGTATGGGTGGTATCTCATTTTAGCTCTTTTAAGGCCGTAGTATCGTTAAATTATATAATTCTACCGTTTACTTTTTCGGGCATGGTTGGGCTGTTTTTTGGATTTTATCCGGCTTATAAAGCCTCACTTCTTAATCCGATAACCGCTTTGCGATACGAATAATTTTACTTAAAATGTTTTTCGGCAACTGCCTTTAATACCGGCAAAAACACTTCATCGGCAACTGTAAAATCCGGCGGATACGGATTGTCTATCAAATGCTTAATATCATTATCATCCGGCACCGATTTGCCCAAATAATGCCGGCAAAAAGCCCACTTGGCCGCCGTTAAATTACTTACATCATAACCGATACGGCTTAAAAGTTCTGCCTGATTTTTAGTTTGAATATCCGTTTTAGTGGTATCCTCATACCACAGCCCTATACCGTGCCGAGCCAGATAAGCCCACGGAAAGCATTTTCCGGGATCGGCCTTGCGAGAAGGTGCAATATCCGCATGCCCGACAATATTTTTTTTGCTTATATGATATTTTTTCATTAAAGATTTACATAACCGCATCAGAGCAAAAATCTGCCGTTTGTCATATGGGGTTTGCCCCAGGCTTAAATTGCAAACTTCAACACCTATGGTATTATTGTTTAAGCTCTCCTGATTTTTCCAAAAGCTCTTTCCGGCATGCCAAGCTCTTTTATCTACATCCACCAGCTTAATTATTTTACCGTTTAAATCAATAATGTAATGAGCCGAAACCCCTGCCTCTTCAAACGATTTTATGGCCTCTTCGGCACTAAAAGCACAACAGTGCAACACTATACCGTCTATGGGTTTTGAACGTTCATCGTAATTTTTAAGCGGATATTTTTGCATTATCTTTCCTTTACAAACAAATACAAGAATACTGTGTCGGATAATCAAAAGGTTGTTTAATTAAACCCTGCTTGGTATTTCGCCTAAAACTGAAATAACCGTTTTCCTCCGGATAGGTATCTATTTTACAATTAACAACATTATCAATATGCAGCTTTTTAAGTTTAGCCTCAATAAACGAGCTTAAATCAAATAAAAAATGTTCTTCATCGCTGTTTTTTAAGAAAAACTTATCAGCCTCCGGAACGGCGGCAAGCACTTCAAAACGCATATCATTTTTAACCTCAAACGAGGCTTGCTGCATACAAGGCCCGATAGCGGCGGCAACATTTTCAAGTTTGGCTCCTTTTTCAAGCATCAGATTTACCACATTTTCCACCACGCCTTTATAAGCCCCTCGCCAACCGGCATGAGCCGCCCCTATCACCTTATGCTTATAATCGGCCAGCAACACGGGAGCACAATCGGCTGTTTTTAAGGCAAGAATAATATTTTCTTTATCGGTGACCACACCATCGGCAAAAATCTTAAAATATTCCGGCTTATCGGCGTATGTCACATCTGCCGTAACTCCTTGATTCATGGTAAACATATCCGCATATGTCAGCCCGAAATAAGCCGCAATAATTTGCCGATTGGTTTGTATATGCTCTTTATCATCGCCGCTTTTCCAATTTACATTAAGTGAGGCATAAACCCCTTCGGATACCCCGCCGCTTCGCCCGAAAAAGCAGTGTTTTTCTTTAATTAAATTAGGAGCAAAGTAACTCATAGAAAACTCTTTCCGTAAGGCATCGGATCCAAATTAAAATACTTAGCAATGGTTTGAGCAATATCGGCATAAGTATCCCTTTGACCGATATTTTCCGCTTTAACATCTAATCCGAACATCAAGACCGGCACTTGTTCCCTGGTATGATCGGTACCTTTATATGTCGGATCACAACCGTGATCGGCGGTAATAAACACAATATCGCCTTTTTGTAAAAGGGCGGCAAGTTCGGGAAGCCTCGTATCAAAATATTCCAGACCTTGAGCATAACCTTTAACATCTCTTCTGTGTCCCCAACTCATATCAAAATCCACAAAGTTGGTAAAAATTATGGAATTGTCGGGAGCCGTTTTAACTTCGTTTAAGGTTACATTCCAAAGTTCCTCCAAGCCGCTGGCCTTAAGAGCTTTGGTAATGCCGGAGGTGGCGTAAATATCGTTAATTTTACCAACGGCAATCACATTACCGCCGGCCTCTTTAAGCTTGTTAAGTATGGTCGGAGCCGGAGGAGTTACCGAATAGTCGTGCCGATTTTTGGTACGTTTAAATTCGCCCTTCTTTTCCCCTTCAAAAGGTCTGGCAATCACTCTGGCAATGTTGTAAGGCTTTACCTCTTCAAAAGCAATTTGGCACAAGTCATAAAGTCTATCAAGACCGAAATATTTTTCATGAGCGGCAATCTGCAATACGCTGTCGGCCGAAGTATAAAAAATCGGCTTTCCGGTTTTAATATGTTCCTCACCCAAACGCTCAATAATTTCCGTTCCCGAGGCGGCAACATTGCCCAAAATGCCTTTAAGATTACCGCGTTTAATAATTTTATCGGTTAATTCTTGAGGAAAGGAAGGATAATCTTTTTTAAAATATCCCCAATCAAACAAAACCGGCACGCCTGCCATTTCCCAGTGACCGGACGAAGTATCTTTACCATGGCTGATTTCCTGCATATGACCATATTTGGAAGGAAGATTGATTAGAGCCTTGCCTTCAACCGTTATATCTTGGTTTGAAGATTCCTTTAAGGCTTTAACAAGCCCCAAGGCTTTTAAGTTAGGAATTTTTAGTTTGCCGACGCTTTGAGCAATATGAGCCAAGGTGTTAGCACCCTCATCATTAAACTTTGCGGCATCTAACGCTCCGCCGATACCAAAAGAGTCCATCATCAAGATAATAACGCGTTTCATAATTTTTCTCCTTATACGACCAGTCTAGCCTAAAAAGATTAACATTATATTGTCATAAACGCAAGCGGCCGATAATTTATAATGGCTATGTCACACCAAACAGTTGATAAATAGCCATTTTTATAGGGGAGCCTTAAAACTCCCCTACAAACTGGAAGT
>CALXTJ010000024.1 GCA_944391375.1 uncultured Alphaproteobacteria bacterium | reverse complement strand
AACATTTAAAAAGCCCAAAATATCCGACGAACGCCGTTTAACACTGATACCGTTTTGTTGTACTTCGGTAGGAAGTTTGGTAACGGCTTGTTGTACACGGTTTTGCACTTTAACCTGAGCCATATCCGGATCGGTACCCACCTCAAAACTGACCGACAAGCTGTAATTGCCGGAGTTAGAGGAGGTAGAATCCATATAAAGCATATCTTCAACACCGTTTACCTCTTGTTCAATCGGAATACCGATGGTATTAGCTACCACTTCGGCACTGGCACCGGTATATGAAGCGGAAACATAAACCTGCGGAGGTGTAATTTCCGGATACAAAGAAATCGGCAACGAAAACAGTGAAATTACACCGGCAATCGTCATCACGATAGCGATAACGATTGCAAAACGAGGCCTTTCAATAAATATTTTAGAAAACATGATTAGTTATTCTCCTCTTATTCGGCCGAAGGTTGTACCAATGCTGATTTTACTTTTGTGCCGTTCTGAACTTTTTGCAAGCCCTGAACAATAACCTTATCGCCGGCTTGTAAACCGTTTTCTACAACCTGCATGGAACCGATTACATCACCTAAAACCAAACGCCGCTCTTCAACCACATCGTCATTATTAACCACAAAAGTATAAAAACCATGTTCATCTTGAGCCAATGATGCCTGCGGAATAACCACACTCATAGTCGGTTCACCTTTAATCAAAGAAATTTGCACATAGTTACCGGGGAGCAATTTTTCATCAACATTGGGAAAATCGCTGTAGATGGAAACCGTAGCCGTATCGGTACTAACTTCATTATCGGCAAAACGCGAAGTAAAGTCTTCCGTTAAAACATTACCGTCCGGCAAAATAATCCGAGCTTTTACATCAACATCGGTATCTGCTTCATATTGTCTTTTCAAATTCAAGAACTCTTTATCGGTTAAAGAGAAGGTAACTCTGACCGGACTTACTTGAATAATTTTAGCCAACACCTGAGATGAAGCCGTTACATAGTTACCTTTTGTAACCAAGGCCTTACCGATATAACCGCTGATAGGAGCCTTAACGGTTGTATAATCCATATCAATTTTAGCCAATTCCAAGTTAGCTTCTGCCTGTTGCACGGCGGCTTTACCCTGCAAGTAAGCACTTTCGGCGGCATCAAATGTAGCTTTAGAAGCAATATTTTGCTTACTCAAAGTAATCTGACGCTTATAATTTCTTTCAGCCTCGGTCAGGTTAGCTTTAGCACTGGCAAGCTCGGCTTCACGCAATTTAACGGTTGCTTTATAGCGGTCTTGATCAATAATAAACAAATCATCACCGGCTTTAACAAAGCTGCCTTCTTTAAACAGAACCTCATCAACCGTACCGCTTACCTGAGGCTGTAAATTAACACTGTTTATGGCCTCAACATGGGCAATATGATTATCAACCTTAGTTACATCTTGCGACTTAACTTCTTGCACCAAAACATAAGGTGTGCCCTGTTGCATACCTGCCATATTATAATTGGGGCTCAATCTGGCCTTTAAATACCAACCGATACCCACGCAAACCAAAAACCATGCGACATTTTTGATAATAACACTTTTTTGAGGCTTACTTACTCGCATTTTCCATCCTTTCCATTTTCAGTCCGTTAAAAATTAAGTTCAAACTTTCTCTAATCATCACTTCCACACTCACATTACAGCGTTTACTTAAGACAGCATCCATTATCCCGCCCCAAGAGCTGATTATTATATGTGAAAGTATGTTTACATCAACATTTTTATCAATTTCACCTTGACTTTGCAACCACAACAGCGATTCTTGTATTTTCATAAACCAATATTCTTTATTTTTCGCTACTTGAGGCTTTACTTTAGTAATTATGGCTTCCGACCACTCCATTTGGCATATTAAGAAAAAACCAACCTTATAATTATTCTCATTATTTAACATAAAGTTACTATGATGCAAAAAATAGTTTATTATATCATCAAAACTTTGTATTACGGGCTGTCTTTCGGCAATATAAGATTTCTGTTTTTCAAAATAGTCGTTAATAATGGCCGCAATCAAATCCGGTTTATTTCTAAAATGCCAATAAACCGCTCCTTTAGTTAAATTGATGCGTTTGGCAATTTCATCAAAAGTAGTTTTGGAGTAACCTTTTTCATAAAAAGTATCCATTGCCGACTGCAAAATTGCCTGACGCGTAGCTTCTGCTTCTTCTTTTGTTTTTCTCATTATTCAACTCTTTTATTTAACATACATGCGGGTATGTATAATAAAAAAAATTTAAAATCAAGTTATTTTTTTTACTTTTCAATAAAAAAATCAGTAAAGATTTATATCATCAAGGACGGCTTCAAACCCTCCGTTTTGCGGTGAGCATATATAAGCTCCGACGGCAACATTTTCGGCCGCAGCCTTTAAGTAGAACTGCCTCATTCTCACAAAATTTTCACCGTCAACGGAATAAAACGCCACATAATCGTTACCGTGACGAACAAGTTTATACCACAATTGATTAGCTTCCTCCGGCAGCACAATTCCGGCCCAATCAGACACGCCGTCTACGGTCAGACAGCTTCCCAATTCCGGATTTTTTTGCGATTCGCTCATGATTGAAGCCTTAAACCAATTACAAGCATCAATTCTTAGCATAATACCGCACTGATTAAAATGTTCAGCCTTGGAAAATCGCCACTTTACGACACAGGTAAAATCATTATTTTGTTTTACAAAAAAGAAATGACCGTTATCTTTGGCAAACCCGTGTTGTCGGCTCTGCCAAAAATCAGTATCGGCGGCCGCTGCAACCGTCAGCTCATGGCCGCCGAAATTAACATTTTTCGGTTCGTTATACCACTCAAAGTCCTTAATATTTTCCAGTATCATTAAAAAGTCCTGACGGCAGTATCGGTCATTTCCGATAAAGCCTTCTCCAAATTTTTATCGGGTTTTTGGGGTGTCATAATTTTAAGGGTAATAATTTCATCACCCTGAGCGGTTTTAGACTTAATGCCCTTACCTTTTAAGCGGAGTTTTTCACCGCTTGAAGAATAAGGCGGAACGGTAACCTTAACTTTACCGGTCAAAGTCGGAACGGTAATTTTGGCACCCAGTACGGCCTCTTTAATACTTATGGGCAAATCAAGCATAACATTTAGCCCTTCGGCTTTAAAGTAAGGGTGCGGCAAAACATTAACGGTAATCAACGCATCGCCGTTTTCACCTCCGTTGGGGCTTACATAGCCCTGCCCCTTCAAACGCAAGGTTTGCCCGCTTTCAGTGCCTGCCGGAATTTTAACATTAAGAGTTTTGCCGTTAAGGGCAATACTTTTTTCGGCTCCGACTGCGGCATCCAAGAAGCTGACACTCATATTATAGGCCACATCCTGTCCTTTTTGAGGACGATTATATGAATATCCGCCGCGTCCGGCACCTTTGGCAAATTGTGACATAATATCATCACCGAAGATTGATGAAAAATCAAACCCTCCGGCCCCGCCGAAAGGATTGCCGCCCCGTGACGAATATGTCCGATAACTTCCCGCACCAAACGGATTACCTTCAAAGCCGCCTTCAAAACCGGCTCCGAATCCGGTAGGCTTACCTTCGGCATCTATTTCGTTATTATCATATTTTTTGCGTTTTTCTTTATCGCCCAAAATATCATAAGCGGCGGAAACTTCTTTAAACTTATCCGCTGCATTTTTATCATCTTTATTCAAATCGGGGTGATATTTACGGGCCAATTTTCGGTACGCCGACTTAATTTCGGCCTCACTTGCCGATTTGGCGACACCTAAAACATTATATAAATTTTTACTCATTTCAAACGCCTTTACAAACCTTATGCAAATTCTAAAGGTTTATATAGGAAATTTAGTCTTGTATTGCAAGACTGACGCAGTCAAAAGTTGCTCTACGCAAATTATTGCGATATAAAATAACTTCCCGCAGATAGGCTTGTTTTTCGCCCATTTTATAGCAATAATCGGCGGCCAGCGGGGCAAGTTCATCAATTCGGATATCTTTGTACTCGTAGGTAACAAAACTTTCCGTTTGAGCTTTAACGGCCACATTCTGCCGATAACGCTCGGCATCATTTTCATAATAGCTGCCGCTGACTTTATCTGCTTGACCAAATGCGGAACAGCCCATTAAAAAGGCACAAATCAATGTGCTTAACACAATTTTTTTCATTTATTTTCCTTTTTCTCTTCCGGCTGAAATCGGTATAACCTTAGCCTCTTCATTACCGTGGACGGAATCTTTGGATATTTCACGGTCATCTGTCTGTACCTGAGAATTTTTCATTTCGGCGACAGCTTGTCTCATTCTGGCTATAGAAGGACCGAACCGGCTGTATAAATCCATAGACATCACTTTTCTCCTCTTAAAAGGATTATAACACAAAAAAACTTATTTAATCAACATCTAAATTACTTCAATTCATTATAAATATCGCGTCCGGCTTTTTTTAATATTTCATACACTCTTTTATTTTCGCTGTTTTTAGATTTGCGATTATCCAGTTTGTTTAACATTTTACGAAGTTTTCTGTTAAATTTTTCATCTTGACGCAATTTTTCCACATCATCTAAATTTTCTTCATCGTTAATTTTGTAATCGGTAACGGCCTTTAAGGTTGCCAAATAAGCTGCATCCATTTGCGAAGCATATTGTGCTTGTGCGGGTTTTACAATAACACCGACCAAAAACAAAATCAAAAAAAACGGCAGATATCTCATGTGTTTCTCCTTGACCTATATAAGAGACATGGTGTACTATACCTTAAATTTCAATTTTAGGAAAGAACTTTTTATGAAAAAGACTTTATGGGTGTTATTAGACAGCCGCACCGGTAGTATCGGTCAGGCTCGCGGAATTATGCAGCAGCTATCTCCCGACAATTATGAAATTACGGAAAAAACTCTAAGCTACACCAAATTATCGGGGCTTCCTAATTTTTTACGCGGTAAAACTCTTATCGGTTTAACTCCGGACAGCAAGACCCAAATATCTGCTCCCTTTCCTGATTTAGTATTATCCACCAGTCGTCGTACGGTTCCCGTGGCTCGTTTTATAAAAAAGCAAAGTCCCAAGACCAAGCTCATTCAGATTATGCACCCCGGTCGTACCGGTTTAAAAGAGTTTGATTTGGTACTTGTTCCCGAACACGATAAAAACAAAAAATCTTATGCCAATATTCGTTACATTGTCGGAGCCCCGCACCGTATTACCGATAAAGTGCTTAACGAAAACGAAACTAAATGGGAGCCGATTTTCAGCAATTTGCCCAAACCGTGGACGGCGGTAGTTATCGGCGGAGCCATTAAAAACAAGGAATTTTCCTTAGATAACGCCGCCGAGCTCGGCAAAAAAATTAAAGAATTAAAACAAGCCATCGGCGGTTCCATTTTGGTAACCACCTCGCGTCGTACCGGAGCCAAAGCCGAAGCCATTATCATGGATATTTTAAAAGATGTTCCGGCTTACACCTTTTTATGGGGCGATAAAAAAGACAATCCCTATATGGGATATTTAGCTTGTGCCGATAACATTGTCGTTACCGGCGATTCGGTATCCATGTGTTGTGAGGCCTGCGGTACCGGCAAACCCGTATTTGTATTCACCGGCCGCCACTGGCTGACTCGCAAACATATCCGTTTTATTGCTTCATTGTATAAAAACGGTTATGCCGCTGCTTTAAAAGCTCATAACTTAAACTTTAAGCCCAAAGCCAAGCTTAATGCTGCTGTGGATGCCGCCAAATTGATTGATAAGCTTTAAATTTTATCAAAATTGATTCTGGGATCTACCAAACAGTAGGTAATATCGCTTACAAGCTTTAATACGAGCCCGATTAAAGCAAAGATATACAGTGTGCCGAAAATTACCGGATAATCTCTGGTCATGATAGCTTCATAGCCAAGTAGTCCCAGTCCGTTCAAGGAAAATACCACTTCTATAAGCAAAGCTCCGGTAAACAGCATTTTAATAAGCAAAGACGGAAATCCGGCAATAATAATCAGCATGGCGTTTCTGAAAACATGTTTGTACAATATATCTTTTTCCGGTAATCCTTTGGCTCGGGCGGTTAAAACATATTGCTTGCTTATTTCATCCAAAAAAGAATTTTTGGTAAGCATGGTAAGCGAGGCAAATCCGCCGATAACAATGGATAAAACCGGTAAGGTTATATGCCAAAAATAATCGGCAATTTTGGCATACCAGCTTAAATCCTGCCAGTTATCGGAAGTTAAGCCTCTTAACGGGAACCACTGTAAATAAACTCCTCCGGCAAAAAACACAATTAAAAATACGGCAAATAAAAACACCGGCACGGCTGAGCCGAAAATAACCGCAAACGAAGTTATAACATCAAACTTTGAACCGTCGGTTAAGGTTTTTTTTATGCCCAGCGGTATGGATATGAGGTAAATAATCAAAGTTGACCATAAGCCTAAAGATATTGAAACCGGCATTCGTTCCCAAATAAGTTCGCCGACCGTTTTATCCTGATAATAGCTGTGTCCGAAGTCAAACAAGGCATAATCTTTTATCATTTTTAAATATCGTTGCGGCCAAGGCTTATCAAACCCGAATTGTTCCTCCAGAGCCTTAACCAAATCATCGGGCACACCCTGAGAGCCCCTATATTTTTGCACATCCGAAGCCCTGTTTTGTACCTGAGCCGTGGCCGTAAATTGGGCTTTACTGTCAACATTCATACCCTGATATTTGGCCAGCATATACTCAACCGGACCGCCCGGCGAAAGTTGAATAATGGCAAAATTAACGGTTAGAATTCCCAATAAAGTAAGCGGAATTAACATAATGCGTTTTAATATATAATTTTTCATTTGGCCTCCGCTTCTTTGCTCCACCAAGTAAAGGGTTGATAACCGGTTTTAATATCGGTTTGCGGTATACCGAATTTGTTTTGATACCCTACCCGATTAAATTTGGAATACCATTGAAACATCAGATAATACTCCGATAATAAAACTCTATCCAAAGCCTTTACATAAGCTTCATAATGCTGTTTATCCTGAGCGGTTACTATTTTATCAATCAAACTGTCAACCAC
This sequence comes from uncultured Alphaproteobacteria bacterium, assembly GCA_944391375.1. Taxonomy (GTDB): domain Bacteria; phylum Pseudomonadota; class Alphaproteobacteria; order RF32; family CAG-239; genus CAAFZY01. Next base: position 12,158 of record CALXTJ010000024.1, on the reverse strand, counting down.
GGGGTTTTTAATTCCCATAATATTATAACTGCCTTTAACATCGGCACTTTGAGAGCCGAACATTTCTTTTAATTCATTGCCGGGCATTGAGCTCATCCGATACGACATGATGGCCACATCAAAATCAAAATTATCCATCCGATTTTTAAATACATTAACCTCTAAATTTCTGAAAGTGGCTTTTATGCCGATTTTTTGCAAATTGGCAATAAAGGGCAGCATAACTCTGGTAAAAGTTGTGCCGTTGGCTGAATTGCTTAAAATTTCAAACTCCAAAGGCTCTCCGGTTTTAAGATTGGTCATTTTCCCGTCAACAAAATCGTATCCGGCCTCATTTAGGAGTTTAACGGCTTGTTTTAAGTTTTGACGAAGTTTGTAGGGTGTGGAATTATCGGGAAGCGAAAAGGGCTTAGTAAAAACATCATCACTTAAATCGGCCCGATATTCTTCCAACACTTCCTTTTCAAGGCCGCTCGGCAAACCTGTAGCCTCCATATCGGTATTGGTAAAATAGCTGTAAAGGCGTTGATATTGTCCGTAAAATAATTTTTCGTTAGCCCACTCAAAATTAAAAGCCAAGTCAATAGCGCGTCTGATGCGTTTATCTTGAAATTTAGGTCTTCTTAAATTAAAGGCAAAATGCTGTAATATGGCCGGATTATGATGTTCTATGGCTTTTTTAATAACATGACCGTTTTTCACCAAATCATTATCATAACCGGTGGCCCAAATTTTGGCGATATACTCTTCTCTGACATCAATATTGCCCGAAAACAGAGCTTGCAAAGTAACCGTGGTGTCTTGGTAGTAATCTATTCTGACTTCATCAAAATTAAAAAAGCCCTTGCGGGAGGGTAAATTTTGCCCCCAATAGTCGGGATTGCGTTCCAAGACGATATATTTTCCGGCTTGAAAAGATTTTATTTTATAAGGCCCGTTACCCAGCGGAATTTGTAAAGAAGGCTTGGCAAAATCTCGGTTTTCCCAGTCTTTTTCAGAAAAGATATTAAGCTGCGATAAAATAAGCGGCAGCTCTTTATTTTGCGAATTGGGTTTAAATATGAAGCGGACATGACGGTCGTTTATTTTTTTAACGCTTTCCACATCGGCATAGTAGACCCGATAGATGGGAGCTCCTTTTTCAACTAAGGCGTTAAAGCTGAAAATAACATCATCGGCCGTAACCGGAGAGCCGTCGGCAAAGCGGGCGTTTTCATCCAAAATAAAGCCGACATAACTTTTATCTTCCGGCAGTTCAAATTCTTTGGCCAATAAAGGGTAAACGGTTGCCACATCGTCAAGCGGCGAATATCCTAAAGTATCCCAAATTAAAGAGGCAACGGTGCCTGATGCCGAACCTTTAAATATAAACGGATTAAAATTATCAAACCCGCCGTACTCGGGCATAACGATTTTTCCGCCTTTAGGGGCATCAGGATTAACATAAGCAAAATGGGTAAAATCTGCCGGATACTTAGCCTCGCCATAGAGGGCGATTCGGTTTAAGGCCGCCTCGGCGGCAAGCGGCAACAAAAAAAAGCAGCAAAGTGCAAGCCAAAACCTATTTTTTATAATTATCTTCATTCATCCATCCGCCGAACGGGTAGGCAAAATTTTCTTCTTTTGTGGTTGTTTTGGAAGCCGAACTTTTATCCGCAGTCAACCGACTTTCGGCATCAACGATTATTTCCGGCACATTATCCTGCTCCGATTTTACAAACTGCGGATTATTGCCTTCATTCCAAACTTGGGCATCATCCTTTTGAGCAGGGGTAATTATTTCCGGTTCCGGCTCAGTCAAACGAGGTTCTTGCTCAAAAAGAGGAACATTTTTTTCCGTTGCTTGCGTATCAAAAGTTTTATGTTGCTCCTGAGGCGAAGTCATACTTTTTTGCAGAGCTTCAAAAAACTCGTTATCATCCTGCGACTGCTCGGCCGGTTTTTCCTTACGATTTTTAAATGGATTTAGACGGGCAAAAAAGGAAACATGTTCTTCATCATTTACAGGAGCTTCCATATTGGCAATAGACGGCGAAGCCTCAAAGGCATTTTCTTCGGCAGGTTCCGGTTCTTCCTGTCTGTCGGGAACGGTAAGAGCATCGGCAACCGGAGCCAAAAGGGAATAAACTTTTCCCATAACGCCGGTTTCAATAATGGTAATAAACACTCTGTCTCTGTCGTGTTTTTCAAGTAAAGCGTTTAAGTTTTGATAGCGGGCACAAAACTCCAACAAAGTTCCTTTAAATACGGAATCCTTACGAGCTTTTTCGGCAATATAGGAGCTAAAATCATCATGATTTTTAGCCGCTTCAACCAAAGTTTTGGCAATCGTCCACCTTTCGCCGTTTTTAACTCTTATCCAGAGCTGTTCCAACTGCATGGATGAGGCCGCATTACATCTTTGGACGATATCGGCCAAAATTTCATTGATATCGGCAACAAAGACATCAAACTTATTAACGACAAAGCCGTCTTTAATTTCATGTTCGGCATCAAGCATAACTCTGACGACAAGGTCGGTATAATCCTGATTTTTTTTCATCTGATTAAAAAGCTGAGTAAGGCGATTATCGGTACTTTTGGAGCGAAAATATTGATTAACAAAGCCGAATATCTGCCAAATTATCCAGATTGGTAAAACGATTAAGCCGATATACAAAGCGACATCGGCGGCGGCCAGAGAGTTTAGGTCAGCTCCGGCGAGTAATCCGTTAATATACAAAATGGCATACACCAACCAAGTAATTGAAGAGAAGGCTGCCACAAAAAAGAGAACTGTCAACAATATTATCCACTCCGTAAAATACCATAAATTGTTTTCATAGTATTGAAAAAAACAACACATTTCAATTAAAATAAGTTTATTTTACAAGAAAAAATCAACAACTATAAAATTATTTAGTGAAATTAAGTAAAAAAAGTGTTATGAAAGCGATAACATCAATTTAACAAAGAGGAAAAGATGAATACGGATTCCACACAGGTAGTTTTAGACTTTGAAAAAGGTATTGTAGAGCTTGAAGAAAAAATACAGCATTTACAAGAGCTTGCCAAAGATGAAGATGTAGACATTTCCAACGAGATAGAGCGTTTACAACAAAAGTTAAACAATTCTCTGAAAAGGACTTATCAAAATTTAAACTCCTGGCAGAAGACGCAAATAGCACGTCATCCGGCTCGTCCTCACTGTTTAGATTACATCAAGGCTTTAATTTCCGACTTTGTATTGTTATGCGGCGACCGTTGTTTTGGTGATGACGAGGCAATGATAGCCGGTATCGGTACTTTTGAGGGTATATCGGTAGTAGTTATCGGGCAGGAAAAGGGCCATGATTTGGAAACGCGTATGAAGCACAATTTCGGGATGGCCAAGCCTGAAGGTTATAGGAAAGCCCAGAGGTTAATGGATATGGCCTCTCGGTTTAACATTCCGGTACTATCCTTTATAGACACGGCGGGAGCATATCCCGGTGTGGATGCGGAAGCCCGCGGCCAAGCACAGGCGATTGCCTCTTCAATAGAAAAATGTTTTGAAGTAAAAGCCCCGATTATAGCCACGGTTATCGGCGAAGGAGGTTCCGGAGGAGCAATTGCCATAGCCACAGCCAATATTGTTATGATGTTGGAACATTCGGTATACTCGGTAATTTCTCCTGAGGGTTGTGCTTCCATTTTGTGGCGTTCGGCAGATAAGACCAAAGAAGCCACGGAAGCTTTAAAACTGACGGCTCAGGATTTAAAATCTTTGGGAGTTGTTGATGAAATTATCCCTGAACCGTTAGGCGGGGCTCATCGCAATCCGCAGACCGTATTTGAAAATTTACGCAAAGCCTTACACCAACATCTTGAGCAATTACTGCGACTAAGCGGTGAAGAATTAAAAAAACAACGCACGGCAAAATTTTTAGCCATGACTCGCAATTTGGAAAAATAATACAAACAAGGTAAATTAACCGGTAGAGAGAAAGGTTGCTGAAATCTTTCTCTTTATTTATATTAAGCAACAAAAAACTTGCAAAGTACAAAAGAAAGTTTAGTATAAGGGTGTCGCCGGTTGGCGACGGTGTCCAGTTGACACTAACAACAAGAAACTCCTTGATAAGGGGAGTGGAGGAAATAAGCGTATTTTATATACGACGAATAACTCTGGCTGACTTGTTGCAGTTGACTGGCTCCCCGCTTTGAATTTTCAAAGCGGTTTTGTTTTAACCGGAGCTTATGTTAAAGAAACCACTTGCAAAACCGTAAACTTTCTTTAGTATAAACACTGTCGCCGGTTGGCGGCGGTGTCCGAAAGACACTCACCTGAACAACTCCTTTCATAAGGGGAGTTCCCGATATAAGGCTATACGCACGAATAAGGGAGACTGAGTTTAGGCAGTTTTTGTGGCTCCCCGCTTTGAATTTTCAAAGCGGTTTTGTTTTAACCAAATGTATTAAAATGAAAGGAGCTAAAAATGCTTACAAAAAAACAACATAAAGCCAGCTTTAAAAGAACTTTCCGAGAATTGTCAACCCAATTATGGAATTTGCGTCGTGACCGCAAAATGACCATTGTTGACTTATCCATCAGTTCCCACACACCCATAAAATATTTGGAAACTTTGGAAATTAAAGGTTATCCGCTGGCTTTGGGCGAACTGGCCAGACTTGCCTCGTTTTATGACAAACGCATCAAAATTGAACTGGTTGATGTTGATGATGACATAAAATCTTTGGCTTAAAAACTAAGCCCCGTTTCAACCAACGGGGCTTAAAACCATCTATGCCCAGGACAATCAGGCTTCGGCATCACCACCGGCGGCCGCAACACCAGCCATAATATCGGGCAATGTGCCTATAGCTTTTTTCCTTTTTAACTTATTTACAAACTTAATGGATCTTTGAGCATCCCATTTTTTCTTGCCCTCTTCATGCTGGAAAATCTGCTTATATATTTCAATGGCTTGGTCAAACTCCGAAAGTTTGGTCAAACAAGAAGCTAATCCGTCATAAAGCTTGTGATGATAACGACCGTTTACCAACTGTTGAGCTCTTTTGTAACATTTTAAGGCATCTTTGAACTTAAACATTTTTTGATAAACAAAACCAATACTAATCCACGCCTGAATCTCACTGCTGTTAATATTCAAAATTTTGGTAAAACATTTCAAAGCCGAGTCATTATCTCCCATCAACTGGTAGGTAACGCCGATTCCGTTCCAGGCTTTAACATTGGTCTTGTCTGATGAAAGTACCTTCTTAAAAAAGGCTATTGAACGATCATATTGTTTTAATTTTTGCAAAGTAACGGCAATGCTGAGTAAGGTCTGCGGATGTTTGCTGTCAATTTTCATGGCCTGTTCCAAAACATCCAATGCCTCTTTAAACAAAAACATGTGCTGCAAAGCAATGGCCTTACCGTTTAAGGCCTCCAGCGAAGTCTGATCAATGGCAAACGCTTCATCAAAACAAGCCAATGCCTCTTTGTAAAGCCCCCTCATTGACAAGGTAACACCTTTGTTGTTTAACACTTCAACCGACTTGGGGTTAATGGCCAAGGCTTTATTAAAACATTCTACCGCATCGGTATATCTGCTCATCTTCTGAAAAGCAAAACCTTTGGAGTTCATGGCTTTCCATGAATCCGGCTGCTCTTTTAAAACTTCGTCAAACTGCTCAACGGCCTCTCTGTACATACCGTTATCCAGCAATTCTTGTCCTCTTTTATAGGCGTTGTTATCGTTCAATTTTACCATTTCCTTCTCTTTTCTAAAGTTACAAAATAATTGGTAACAAGCACAATAACATCTTAAATTATTTGTGTCAAGTTTTGAAAAACATTTAAATTGGTCTAATTTGTTTATAAATCGGCAAATCTGTCCGAATTTCCCGATAACGACAATTGTTTTTTGCACAAAAATTATTGATTTTTTGGCGTTTTTGGGCAAAAAATTGTCTATATTCGTTTGCAAAAATTTTTCCGCCACTTATCAACAACTGCTGTTCATTTTTATATTGTGCCAAATATTCTCCGCTCGGCGGAGCTACATCTTCCAAAACATCAAAAACATTAACCACATATAACTCGTTATATTTACTTATAGCTTGAATTTGCGACATAATTTCAGCATGCTCCGCATCAAAAGAACTGATTATAAACACTATGGCATGCTTGGCGGCATTTTGCCTTAAAACCTGTAAAGACTGCACCATACTTACCGATTCGTCGGTTTGATGCAAACCCTGTTCAGCCACACTTTCCATTTTTTTCAAAACCGAGAGCCAATTATCGTATGCTCTTTTAGGTCTGAAGACCAAAGTTTTTTGCCCATCATAGATTAGAACGCCCAAGCGGTCTTTATTTTCAAGAGCATACCACCCCAAAAGAGCCGCTGTTTTGGCCGCCGTTACCGACTTTAATTCTTTTTTGGTACCAAAAAGCATATGTTTTGATAAATCCACCCATAAATATACCTCACGGTCTTTTTCCTCGGTGTAGAGCTTGGTAAACGGCTGATTTTTACGAGCCGTTACCCGCCAGTCAATATCTCTGACATCATCGCCGTAATTATAAGCCCTCACCTCGGCAAACTCCATGCCCCGGCCCTTAAATGAAGAACGCGAGTCTCCGGCCTGCCCCGATGTCTGATTAAACTTAAACTCTTTTAAGTACGGCACATAACGCTTCATAAAATTTAATTGCCTAAAATCCGCCACCAGTGCCGAATTAACTTCGGCACTCTTTTTAAACTTAATAAAATCGGCAATTTTTTGCAAATTAACCATACTTATATCCTTACGGCAACGGAACCGCCTTTAATAATGAGGCTATCACATCATCGGTGGTAATACCTTCGGCCTGAGCCTCAAAGCTCAATACAATACGGTGTCTTAAAACATCATAAATCACGGCATGAATATCTTCCGGCGTTACAAAATTGCGTCCTTCAAGCCAGGCATTGATTTTAGAGCATTTATCAAGAGCGATTGTGGCTCTGGGACTGGCCCCGAAACGCACCATACCTTGCAGAGAATTTTCATATTTTTCCGGATGACGAGTGGCCATAATCAACTGAATTAAATATTCCTCAACCGCTTCCGAAGTGTAAACTTCCAAAACCTGTTTACGGGCTTCCAAAACCTCCTCAACGGTAAGTTTTTCAAAATCTTGTGAGAATATTGTTTGATGTTTGTCTTCATTTCTGACCAGTTGTAAAATTTTTCTTTCATTTGCGGCATCGGGCTGATCTATCTTTATATAGAGTAAAAATCTATCCAGTTGAGCTTCTGGCAGATTATAAGTTCCTTCATGCTCAATCGGGTTTTGGGTGGCCATTACCATAAAAAGTTTCGGCAACTCGTAGCGATTCCCGCCTACGCTTACTTGCCACTCGGCCATTGCCTCCAATAAGGCCGACTGTACTTTGGCCGGAGCTCGGTTAATTTCATCGGCCAAGACCAAATTGGCAAATACCGGACCTTTTCTAAACTCAAACTTACCGGTGGAAGTTACATAAATATCACTGCCGGTTATATCCGAAGGTAACAAATCGGGGGTAAATTGAATACGATTATAAGTGGCTTTAATACTTTCGGCCAAGGTCTTAATAGCTTTGGTTTTAGCAAGTCCCGGAGCACCTTCCACCAAGGCGTGCCCGCCGGCCAGCATCGTAATGATTAACTTTTTAACTAAATCTTCCTGTCCGATAATATGCTCTTGCATATAATTTTTAAGACTGATTATCTTATTTTTAAGTTCCGACATATCTACCCTCTCCATAATTGTTAATAAATACCCATAAAAGCTCTTTTCTTTGTCAGAATAATATTATATATATGGCTAAATGCAAAAAAAAACAAGAAGTATCCTAACCATGAGCAACATTTTTGATTTAGAAGAAAACACCGCCCCCGTATACGACAATATCAGTGCCTTGCGTCCCGAATATCCGTGGCTTAATGCCCTAAATCCGGAACAAAGACAAGCCGTGGAATGTACCGAAGGTCCTTTGTTGGTATTATCGGGTGCCGGCACCGGCAAAACCAAAGTATTAACCACGCGTTTGGCTTATATTTTGGCCACCATGAAGGCTCAACCTTGGAATTGTTTGGTTGTAACCTTTACCAACCGTGCCGCCAAAGAAATGAAGACTCGCGTTCAGGAAATGATTGGCTCCATTGCCGATTCGGTATGGCTGGGAACATTCCATAGTATCTGCGTTAAAATTTTGCGAGTTCATGCCGAACTGGTGGGTTTAAAACCAAACTTTACGATTTTGGGCGAAGATGATCAAAAACGCTTGATAAAACAAATTTTGGAAGCCGAAGGAATTGATGAAAAAAAATATCCTCCGCAGGCCTTTGTAGATAAAATTCAACGATGGAAAGATAAGGGCTTAACGGTTGATAAAATCAACCAAGATTTTAAGGGCAACATCACCACTTTGGTATATCAAAAATACCAAGCTCGCATGTTAGAATTAAACTGCGTAGATTTTGGGGATATTTTATTAGACACACTCACTTTGTTATTATCCAACGCCGATGTTTTGCAAAAATACCAAGAAAAATTTAAGTATATAATGGTGGATGAGTATCAAGACACCAATGTTACGCAATATATGTTTTTAAGGTTATTGTCGCAAAAGAGCCGCAACTTATGCTGTGTCGGCGATGACGACCAATCCATTTACTCATGGCGAGGGGCCGAAATTGAAAACATTTTGCGTTTTGAAAAAGATTTTACTGATGCCAAAATCATTCGCTTGGAACGCAACTACCGCTCTACGGGCAACATTTTAACCGCCGCCTCGTCGCTTATTTCGCATAACGCCGAACGTTTGGGCAAAACCTTAAAAGTTGCCGATAACAGTCCGGCACTTAAATGTCCCAACAATAAAATAAAAGTTATAAGCGTGTATAACGGCAGCGAAGAAGCCCAGTATGTGGCAAATGAAATTGAAAATTTAAAACATCAGGGCGTTGCTTATTCCTCAATGGCCATTTTGGTAAGAACCGCCTTTCAAACCCGTGAGTTTGAAGAAAAATTTATTGCCGAGGCCATACCCTATCAGGTTATCGGCGGGCCCAAGTTCTATGAACGGCAGGAAGTCCGCGATTTATTGGCCTATTTCAGAGTAATTGCTCAACCGGCCGATGACTTGGCTTTTGAACGCATAATCAATAAGCCGGCTCGCGGTATCGGTGCCAAAAGTATAGAAAAATTTCAAGATTACGCCCGTCAAAATCATATTTCCTTGTACGCCGCCGTAAAGCAAATGTTGGATGAAGGCTTGATAAGCGGCAAAGCTAAAAGCAGCTTAACCGAACTGATGAACAATTTTGCCGAATGGCAAAAAGTATCGCAAGCCGTAAGTCCCGATGAACTGGCTTCACAAGTTTTGGAAGATTCCGGTTATTTGGAGATGCTTAAAAACGATAAATCTGCCGAAGCTCCGGGACGAATTGAAAACTTAAAAGAGCTCGTTAATGTTATGAGCGACGAAGCCAACTACCCGACGCTTGCCGACTTTTTGGAACATGTAAGCTTGGTCATGGACAACGACAGTGCCATAGATTCCAACAAGGTTATGTTAATTACCCTGCACTCGGCCAAAGGCCTGGAGTTTGATGTTGTCTTTTTACCGGGATGGGAAGAGGGTTTATTTCCGCACCAAAGAAGCTTAGATGAAGGCGGACAAAGTGCTCTGGAGGAGGAGCGTCGTTTGGCCTATGTCGCCATTACCCGAGCCAAACGCCAACTTTATATTTTAACATCATTGAGCCGCCGTATTTACGGACAAACTCAAACCAATGTTCCGTCACGATTTTTAAATGAACTGCCGACTCAATGTTTAGAGCTTATCAACAATGCCAATCGTTTTTACAGCGGCGGATACCAAAACTTCAGCTCTTACCGCCACAAACCGGAAACAAGTAATTATAATCAAAATCGCTACCATGAACGCAAAAGCTACAACTCCGATAACGAACATGACTACAGCTATGAGCCCGATGAAGAATATTATTCATCATCACATAATTTAAAAGGGCAACGCGTTTTTCATGAGGCGTTCGGTTACGGAACGCTGTTAAGCGTTGAAGGTCAAAAATGCGAAGTCTTTTTTGATAAATTCGGCCGCAAAAAAATTATGGGCAATTTTTTAAGAAAAGTCTGATTAGTAGGAATAATGCTTGCTTTCCAAAGCTTGGCGATATTGTTTTATATTGCTAAGGGAATTAAACTTTTTATCACCGACCGCCGTTTTACGCATTTCAGGGTTTGCTAAAGACGAATAAAAGCTTTGCAGATTATTATCCGGCAGCGGGTGTTGCAGTGAGAACTCCTGAGCTGAAATAAAGTCCTGTAAAATTTTATCGGTTTTAACTTCGGGCGTCCATTTCAAGATATTTAAAAGTTGCTTGCGGTCAGGATATTGCTTATTAAGCGATTTAAGAAGAGCCCCTTGTTTTTTATTGGCATCTATCATCATATGGGGGGTATAACCTATATTTTTGGTCTCTGCCAAAGTGTGATTATAAAGCGTTTCCCAATTAACCCACCCCTGAGCATCAACATAAACGGAAACCCCGTTTTGTTTAATAAGGTTAATCATTTTTTGCATAACCGGAAATGCACAAGCGGCAGTTCCGTTATTATTGTCAATTAAGCCCGAAGAATTTGCGGCAGCATGAGATAATACAAAATCTTCAACCTTGGATATAATCTCCGGAGAGCCGTTTTGCATAGCCTTAATCAGTAAGTAGGCCCCGGCCCCGACATCGGCCTGAACAGTGCTGTAAGTTTGGTAAATTTTACTGACTTTTTCATAGTTAAAATTGGTGGCTTTAAGCATTTGCTCCAAACGATTATCATTCATGCCGCCGTCCCGCCACATCCACCGCTGGCGGTTAATATTTTCAAAATATTCGGCATAAATTTTGCGTCTTTGCATGGTATGCATAAAGGCTTTAATGCCGTCATAAACCGACATTAAGGGATTGTCGTGATATCCTAAAGCCACGATGATATGAATTTTATCATCATCGCCGGGAACGGAAAAGACATAACTTCCGGCCATATTGGCAGGAATATCTTTTTTAAGTTTTTCGGCCAAATATTTTTTGCGTATCGGTTTTTTAACTTTAAGGGTTTGAACAATAAAAGGTTCAGGATTTTGTAGATTAAAATCCTGCATAAACACAAAATGAGCCTGATATTTGGCATCATTAACATAGGGAGCGAAATGATTTATTCTTTTTGTAAGATATTGCTGAACATGGAAAGCATAAGAGGGCAGATATTTTCCCGAATTAAGGCACTCCGTAATATCATTTTCTACGGCAGTATCGGGATACGGATAGTTAATAATTTCGGAAAAGTCCATAGCACCTCCCTTAACACAAGGCATATTATATCATAAACAAGTTACATTTTCAAACAAAAAAATAAAAACAGGCTTGTAATTAAGATATGACCGATTAGATAAAGAAGAAACGAGGGAGAAAGAAAATGAAGATATGGCACATAATTGTAATTATAGTTTTTATATTTGCGATAGCAATCAGTTTAACCTATTAAGGAAAGAGCGATGGAGTGGGAAAAGAAGCATCAAATTATAGTAATGTGCATAGCAATTGTGGTAATAATTGCGATGATGTTATTTAACTAAGACAAAAAGATAACAAAAAAAGCTTGACAAGATAAAACAAAGGGCGTATATACGAGCCATCTTATGAGGTTAATAAGGTATTAAGTTTATCGCGGGGTAGAGCAGCCCGGTAGCTCGTCAGGCTCATAACCTGAAGGTCGTAGGTTCAAATCCTTCCCCCGCAACCAAGGAAAAACAAGGCTTTTGAGAAAAATCTCAAAGCCTTTTCTTTTTACCGGTGCTACGCTGGTGCTACACTTAAGCTGACATAAAGCTATCTATTGTCATTGAGATAATTTCTATCATTTAGCGATTCTTCATAGTAAAATATTAAAATGTTAAAGAACATACCTTTTTTAACATTTTCTTTGAAAAGCTTGGAATTGTTAGGGATTTTATTTAAGCCTCTAGGGTGGCAAGGTAAAAATGTTAAACTTTGTTAGTTTTGATAACTTTTCTTAACATTTTGTTCCTTTGTTTGATTTGGTATCAATTCATTCAAGAAGCTTATTCTTCCCTAACGAC
>CALXTJ010000023.1 GCA_944391375.1 uncultured Alphaproteobacteria bacterium | reverse complement strand
TCGCCCCTAGAAACGACTTTATCTAAACCCTTCTCCAAACTTTCGGTAATGTCATTTACTTTGCGGAAGAAAGACCGAGCGGATTCATAAAATTTCATCTAAAACCTCCAAAAAAATTAGTTACAATGGCTTTAAACGAAATCTTAAACCGTTTTTTTTTTTTGCAATTTTAAAGTTATCCCGGTGGATAAAGTTGTAGTTAGTTTTTATAAAGTACAATCTCTTTTTCCGAATTCATCTTACTTAAGGCTTGGCTTAAAGCCTCGTTTTCCGGAAACAGTCCGGTTTGATGAAAAATTTGTAAGTCGGAAACATATTTAGTATAGCTGTTGCGATAATCCGGTAAGGCTGAATTAACTTCCTCGGTTTGGGGCAGGGAAGGCATATCAGCCTTTTTTACAACTGTTTCTGGTTCTTCTTGAGAAACGGGGATTTCTTTTTTTACTTCGCTGGCCGCAATCGGCTTTTTTACTTCCGCAACGGCAGCATTATTTTTTACTTTGGCAACGGCCTGCTTTATATCAGGCTGTTCCTCCTTTAACGGTGCGGTAGCCTCCGCCGGTTTATCGGTTATGTCCGGGTTGCTTTCTACAATGTTTTTTACTTTATTATCAGTTGCTTCTTCCGCTGTTTGCGAATCCTTAACCGCTTCCTGAACGCTTTGCGGTTCTTCATCTGCAAATACCGGTATGTAACGGCCGTCAACGGCTATGTAATGTGATATCTTGCGTCTTTTTATACGAATTACTTGCGGTTGCTGATTGGCCTGTGTTGCGGCACTGCCGCCGTTGTTCCTTACAGCTGACGGTAATCCGCGTTGCGGTATCCGTATCGGCGGCAGTTTTTCATAACGAGGTTGCATCTCATTTTGAGGGATGAAAAATCCTTGAGCTTCAATCTTGGAAGAAATAAGGCCCAAACTTAGTATCAATACTGCCAAATATACCACTTTTTTCATAATCTTAACTCTAAATTGATAATTTTATGATATCTTATTATACATGAAAAAGATTTTTTGTATATCGCTTTTTGCGGCTTATTCCTTTTTTTGTCAGTCGGCATCGGCTCAAAGTGCCACCGATGAGGCCTGCCGTGCCGTTGTGCGGGAACCTCAAGTGGAAGTGGCCGTTGCTTACGGCAAACTCAAATATGATTTTTCCAAAAATAACCGGAGCCTTACCAGACTCCATATTCGCCAATACGGTTCGGTACCGGCCGGAAATTATGTAAACGGACTGGCTACCAACGATTTGACTACCGAAATAAGTTTTAAATTGAATAAAAATACCCTTCCTAACGGAACGGTGTGTGTCTATCCGGCAACGATTAAACTTAAAATAGCAATGGATAATCCGACAATTTATCTTTCCAAAGATATGGATAAAAATTCTTGCCGATATCAGGTTGCTTTACGGCATGAACAAACGCATCAGCAAATCAATGCCGAGGCTCTGGATTACTATCTGCCTCTTATTCAAAAACAGTTTGTGGCTGCCGTTAAAGATTTTCCGTTCATCAGTGCCTCTTACGATGTTAATCTGAAACTTGCTCAGGAGCAGTTTAAAGATAAATACCTGCAAGGAGTTAATTCCTTGCTGGAGGAAATGAAAAACGAAATCAATAACGAACAAAGCAAACTGGATAATCAATCGCAGTACGATTATGAACAGGCTCTGTGTAAGTAAAGCTTGTTACTTTTTGTCTTTTTTGCATTGGCTTAAAAAGGCAATACACTCGTCTATCCCTTTATAAGCGGCATCTATATATTCTTTGTCTTTGGCCGAGTTGTTTTGATAGTAAATGCGAATCGTTGCCATGCCGATTTCTTTGGCAAATTCTAAATTGGAATAGCTGTCGTCAACAAAAATGCAATCGGTAGGATTATAGCCTATTTTTTTACAATACTGTGCGTAAACATCACTGCTTTCATTCTTTTTATAAACTCCGAAATCTTCAACCGAATAAAAGCGGTCTTTGAACATCTCATACAAGCCTATTTTTTTTAATATTTTTTCGGAGGCATAGCGGTTGCTGGCCGTAAATACATATTGTTCAAACGGAATTTGAGCCAATTTTTCGGCCAGACCCTCATAAGGTTCAATTAAATACACGGGCTTGCGATTGAAATAATACTCAAAAAGCTCCTTGGGTGATACTCCGTAATCACGGTAAAATACTTCTCCCCCGTCGCGGTATATGCGATAAGATTCCTTTACCAGAGCTTTGCATTCGGCAAGGCTCATCTTTATGCCTAAATCTTTTACCAAAGCTTCGGCCATGGCTTCATCTAACATATCACCGAATTCGGGCGTAATGCGGTATAAGGTGTTATCTAAATCCCAAATTACTACTTTTCTCTCACAAAACACGGGCTTTATTCTCCTCTTATCATTTTATAAATCAAACACTTTAGATTAACATTTTAAGACTTTCCGTCAAGATATATTTGTGCATAATTTATGAAAAAAATATTTGCTATTATATTAAATGTGACTAAACTCCCCTATATATAAACAACGAAAGGATTGAAAATGTTTCAGATGTATAAAGCCGGATTACTCTCGGTAGGTACGGTTCTGCTGTGGGCTTTAATGAATGTTAGTTTGCGTTACTGTATTTTGGAACACGGTTGTGACCAATTTGCCATTGCCTGTTCAAATGCCGTCTTTTGCGGATTGGCTCTGATTGCTATCGGCAACTATAAAATAAATGTTTGGAAAATATTGAAAAATTATCAAACTTGGTTGTTCGGTCTTATTCAAGTTTTACGAAATGTTTGTATGATTTCCGCCTTTGTTTATATATCTTCCACTCAGGCTAACCTACTTACCAATATTGAAATTGTGTTTTCAGTTCTGTTTGCCTGGATTTGGCTAAAAAGAAGACCTTCGGGCGTGGATTTCTTTTCTATGTTCTTTATTATATTTGGGTGTTTTATTTTAGTTGCCGGTATTCCCTATGATGTAATGAGTAAGGCTACCATGTGGGTCTTGGCAGCCTCAGTACTCTCGGCTTTGCACGCCTTGTTTGCCGAAATCCACCCGGATAATCGGTATGACCTGACCATGAAAGACCGCTTCAGCGTTACCGGATGGATTATGTTTGTCAGCGGCTTGGCCTTTATTTTGTTCTTTGCTTTACTATCCTTGATTGCCAATTTGCTGCCCGAACATATTGTTGCCCAAACCTTTATTTTGCAACATCTGCCCAAGCCTTCGGTATATTTTGCCTGGAATAACCTTATCGGCGGCTTTGTTACCGGCGTGTTCTTCTATGCCATTTCTATGTATTTTTACCTATATGCCGTAAGCATATCCACCAGCGAATACTTTATGATGTATCGCTCTACGCAGGCCGTGTTTACTTATATTGTTGAAATCGGCTTTAGTGCGTTTACCGCACTCCCGTTCTTGGAACTTAACTTAAATGACTGGTTTGCCGCCGTTACCATTATCTTAAGCTCGTTGTGCATGATCTTAATGCGTACACCCAGAGGCGAAAAATTAAGAAGAGTCGTCGCCAGATTGTTTAATACCCTGTATCGTGAGTCTTAAGTAAAAGGAATGTTTTGCCATGACACATATGTATAAAGCAGCGGTTTTTTCTTTGCTTACCATAGTGTGTTGGGCGGTGTCTAATACCTTTTTAAGATACGGCGTTGTGGAAAAGGGGTGCAATCCGTTTGTTCTAGCCTGCTTTAATGTGCTGTTTTGCGGCTTGACCATGGCTGCGGTCGGAAGCCGCAACTTTAGCATTAAGTCGGCTATTATTGATTCTCAAACCTGGATTTTCGGTTTTATCCAGATATTTAGAAATTTCTTTATGATTTTGGCTTTTATTTATGTTTCGGCAACACAGGCTAACTTGCTTGCTAATGTGGAAATTGTATTTTCGCTTTTTGCGGCTTGGATAGTCTTTAAAAGACGACCGGGCCTTGTGGATTTTGTTGCCATGCTCTTTATTTTGCTCGGTTGCTTTATTTTGGTTGCCGGTCTGCCGCTTAATGTTATGACTAAGGTTACCGTTTTTGTCGGGGTTTCGGCTTTTTTGAATGTTTTGCGAACTTTGCTGGCCGAAATCCATAAATCTAACAAAAGTCAAGCTTCCTTAAGAGAGCGTTTGAGTGCTACCGGATGGGTGCTGTTGCTCAGTGCGGTAGTCCTTGTATTGGCTACAATCGCATTGGGATATGCTCTGCAGATGTTGCCCGAAAATGTGTTATATACTCTTAACCGACTGATTGTAATTCCTCAACCTTCCGAATTTTGGGCCGTAAATAATTTGCTGTGCGGAATGGTAAACGGTGTTTGTTTTTATGCTATATCCATGTTTTGTTATTGGTATGCCGTAAGTCTTTCCAACAGCGAATATTTTATGATGTATCGTTCTACTCAGGCTATATTTACCTATATGGCGGAATCGACTGCCGGCTTGTTTGCTTTGTTGCCGGTAATCGTGCTATCGGTTAATGATTGGCTGGCCGCCGTTACCATCATTTTGAGCTCGGCTTGTATGGTGTTGATGCGAACTAAACGAGGCGAAAAACTAAGAGCCCTGATGGCAAAAGCTTTTAAAACTATTTAAAGTTAAAAAGAAAGGATTATCAACCATGACTAATATGTATAAAGCGGGAGTTTTGTCTTTGCTGACTATTTTTCTTTGGGCCGTGTCAAATATATTTTTAAGATACAGTGTTTTGGAATTTGGTTGTAATCAGTTTGCCATTGCTTGTTCTAATGTGTTGTTTAGCGGCTTGGCTATGATATTTTTGGGAAATCATCGTACCGATGTGCTGAAAATTATTACTAATTATCAAACCTGGGTGTTCGGAGCTTTGCAGATATTCCGTAATTTTACCATGATTATGGCTTTTGTGTATGTTTCCTCCACCGAGGCTAATTTGTTGGCCAATATTGAAATTGTTTTTTCGGTTATGGTGGCTTGGATGTGGTTTCATCGTCGTCCGAGCCGGGTGGATGTTTTTTCCATGCTCCTAATTTTTATCGGTTGTGCCGTTTTGGTTATGGATTTACCTATCAAAATTATGGCCAAGGTTGCCGCATTTGTCTGTGCTTCGGCTTTTTTGAATGTTCTACGAACCGTAGTTGCCGAAGTTTATAAAGATAATAAATCGCAGATGAGCATTAAAGACCGCCTGAGTATGACCGGATGGATTATGGTCGTCAGTGCCTTTACTTTTGTTCTGGTTGCCGCTTTGTTGGGACTTTTGGTATCCTACTTGCCGCCGGCTTGGTATAACAATCTGCCGTTTTTGAAAACTTTGCCGGAACCTTCGGAATATATTGCCCTAAATAATATACTATGCGGTATGGTAAACGGAATTGTCTTTTATGCGGCCTCCATGTACTGTTATTTGTATGCCGTAAGCCTTTCTACCAGCGAATACTTTATGATGTATCGTTCTACTCAGGCCGTGTTTACCTATATAGTGGAATTTACGGTCAGCTCCTTTACCGCTTTGCCGTTTGCTAATTTAAATGTGGTGCAGTGGTTTGCCGCTTTGTTGGTAATTTTAAGCTCGGCTTGTATGGTTTTGATGCGGTCCGCCAACGCCGATAAACTTAAAATTTATGTTAATAATGTGCTGCATGCCGTTCATATTCGCTAAATATTTTAGAATTCTAACTTGAATTACCGATTTGGATGTTTATTTAGATAGGCGGAAATCAATTTTAGGAGATTAAATTATGAAATATTTATCTTTGATGAGCTTAATGTTAGCTTTGGCAGCCTTTGCGGCAGCTCCTTCATATGCTCAGAGTATGTCGGATAATGACGCTGATGCAGTAATGGTAATTGAAGAAGAAGTGGTAGCCACTCCTTCCGATTGCGGCAGCAAAGCATCAGGAACTCAAGCATCTTCAGATAATGGCGATGAAGAAGTTGTTGTTGAAGAAGACGAGGTTATGGAAGACTAGTATTTTTAACCGATAAACAGTCCCGAATCCCCACAATGGTTCGGGACTGTTTTTATTTTGAAGTTTCCTCAAGAGCTTCCTTGGTAGCTTGCAGGTAAGCGTAACCGTATTTTTGATCCGGCTCCAGATGAGCCCCTTCGGCCCACTCGTTCCAGGCATTGATAAATAAGTATTGCTCATTATCCGGATGATGCTCCTTGGTCCAACAAATAATATCTTTAAGCCAGGTCTTATAATTTTGAGGAGTGTTCTGGCAGATTTGGGCTCCGTTGTAGCATTTACGAGCGGTATTATCCCATGAAGGAAAGCAACCCTTAAATATTTTGGCCGGAGTATCATATAAATAACTTTTTTCTCTGATAAATTTGGCAATATCGTAGCTTAGGCCCTTAAATTGAGAATTAACGATTTTTTCCGATTTTTGATCCAGCATTTTATTCAGGCCGGCCGGAAAAAATTCTACCAGGGCTTCAAACCCGTATGTGCTTAACAGATCAGCATATTCGCTTCTTGGTCCTCTGGCGATTGTCATTAAATACAGTCTGTCAAAACCTTCGGTGCGAGCCATGTTTTGAATTTTGTTGATGAAGTTTTTTAAAGTGTTCGGCGGATATTTTTGCGGATGATATAAAATAAGTAATGGACGATTGTTAATTTTAATATAACGCGAATCCTTCATAAAGGGCAGTATGTCGTGCATAAATTTTTCGGCATCGCCGTCAACAAGTTCCTGTTTATACAATATTTCTTTTTCCTTACCGTTGTCCCACAGCATTGACCAATCTTCATTGGCCCAAAACAAGAAAAACGGCATGTCCAAAGAAGTATCGGCTAAAAATTTTTGAAGGGGCTTTTCCATAATCTTTGTGCCGGAAAACCAGTAATAGTAAAAACAAAATCCATATATGCCGTATTGTTTGGCCAATTCTATTTGACGCTTCATGACATTGATGTTATCTAAGTTGTAATAACCTACATCAATCGGAATATGCGGTTGCCAATGGCCGACATATTGCGGTACGGCTTTTGATGTGTTTGACCATTCACTGAAGCCGCGGCCGAACCATTTAATATTTTCCGCAAAATCGTGGTATTGCGGTAAGTAAAAAGCAATGGGTTTGACTTTGTTGCAACCATTGTAAGGGGAAGATAAATTATCTTTGACAAAGGCGGATTTATCCAATTGCTGATTAAGCACATAATCTATGTAGGCCTCTTTATCATGGTCGGTAACGATTGCTCTTTGTTGTTTTTCTTTGCGGCTTAATTTGATTTTTATACCCAAAAATTTGATAACGGTGAGCCTTTTTTCTTTACTGATGCTGAACAGAAAAGACATTTTATGCCTCCGAATGTTTATCTATAATTTTTACGGCACTGTCTATTTCTTGTTGAATGCTCATACCGGAAGTGTCTAATAAAATGGCATCGGGAGCCGGTTTAAGCGGAGCCGTACTACGTTCGCTGTCGCGTTTGTCACGAGCTAGTAAATCGGCCAAAACCTGTTCGTAGGATATATTTATACCTTTGGCGGCAAATTCTTTATAACGGCGGCGGGCTCTTACTTCCGGCGAGGCTACCACAAAAAATTTAATGTCGGCTTGCGGGCATACAACAGTGCCCGTATCGCGTCCGTCGTAAACGACTCCGTTGGCAGGAGTGCCATCGGCAAATACCGGATTTAATGAAAAATCTTGCTGCATTTTTAATAAAGCACTTCTTACTTTAGGTAAGGCCGAAACTTTTGAAGCGGCATCTCCGCCTATTTGAGAACGAAAATCCGGATGTTCGGATAATTTTATCATTTTTCCAAAGGTAAGGCTTTGGGCTATCTTTTCCGCTTTTTCTTCATCTTCGGGACTATAACCTTGCAGTATCATATCCAGACCTACCGCACGGTATAACATGCCGGTATCAAAATATGCCAAGTGATAGCGTTCCGCCAGAGCTGAAGCTAAAGTTCCTTTACCGGCAGCGGCCGGTCCGTCAATCGTAATTATCATTATTTTTTCCGTTTTTTGTTTGATGTTATATTTTCTTTAACATAATACTTGTACAATGTACAACCAAACAGAAACTTTATACAGAGATATTTGAGGAATATCGTGAGCAAGAAAAATCGTATACGCATGTATGTTAATCAGCCTTTGCAATCGGGGATGACCGTTAGCTGTTCTGCCGAGCAAGCTCACTACCTCACTAATGTCTTGCGTTTGCAACTTGATGATGAAGTTTTTGTATTTAACGGACAGGACGGCGAATTCAAAGCCGTAATTACGCAAGTTTCCAAAAAAAATTGTACTTTACAAATTAAAGAACTCTTTTTGCCTTTTGCGGCAAGTCCGGATGTTTGGCTTTTGTTTGCTTTACTTAAAAAAGATAATACCGATTTGGTGGTGGTTAAAGCTACTGAACTCGGGGCTTCTCGTTTGTGTCCGGTCATTACCGAATTTACCAATACCGTAAATGTTCGGCAGCAAAGACTTAATTTGCTGGCAACGGAGGCTGCGGAACAATCAAGAAGGCAGGATGTTCCTCAAGTGGATGAACCTATTGAATTAAAAACATTACTTACCGATTGGCCGCCAAATCGTACATTGTTTTATTTAGATGAAACCGGACAAGGTAAACCTGTTATGCAAGCTTTGCAAAACGCTTCCGTTCCGGCGGCTTTTTTAATTGGGCCGGAAGGGGGATTCTCGCAAAAAGAACTGGAAATTTTAAAAAATTGCCCTTATACTGTTTCCGTAACACTCGGAAAAAGAATCTTGAGGGCGGAAACCGCCGCTTTGGCCGCTTTAGCCTGCTGGCAGGCAATGTGCGGCGATTGGCTCTGATTTAATAAGGAGAAATTATTTGAAAATACTGATTGCCGATGATCATGAGTTGTTCTTAAAAGGGTTGGAATTTATTTTGCAATCGGAATATCCGGATGCCGATATAGCGTTGGCTAAAGATTATACGGAAATTTTTGAACAACTTAAAAAAGCAAATGATTTTGATTTGATTATTACCGATTTGGCCATGCCGGGTGCCAATTGGCTTGAAGCTTTGCAACATATGCATAATCTGGCCAAGGATGTGCCGATAGTGATTATTTCGGCCGTTTTTGATAAGGAAATCGTCAGAAAAACCATTGAAGTCGGAGTGTCGGGTTATATTCCTAAGTCTTCGTCCAATGCCGTGATGTTAAGTGCTATCAATCTGGTTAAAGCCGGAGGTGTGTATATTCCTCATGAACTCTTAAATGATGCAACCGATAATAAGGAAATTGCCGACGAATTTAAAAAACTTAAAGTTATGACCGAGGCTAGTCATACTTCCGAAGCTAAAAAGAAACTAACCCCCAGACAAGTTGATGTTATAAAGGCCATTGCTCGCGGATTATCCAATAAAATGATTGCTTATGAATTGGGCTTGACCGAAGGTACGGTTAAAGTCCATGTAACGGTTATTCTTAAAATTTTGGGTGTTACCAATCGGGTGGCGGCGGTTATGGAAGCCGTAAAACAGGGGTATATTACCAGCAGTGATGTTAATTTGTAAGAGGTGCCTATGCCGGTGACTAAATATAATATAGTAAAAAGCTCTAAAGCCGTTAAAACTCCCGCCTATGTTAAGGAAATTTACGGTAAAATTTATGAAAATGAAAAATTGTCTCGCTTTTTGGATGATGAACGCATTGTTTCGCTTATGACTTGGGGATTTCAAAAACGTTTGGTGGATGATTTGGTAAAAGAAATAAGCACCAACAGTAAGGTGTTACAGCTCGGGTGTACTTTCGGCAAACAAATTGAAGCCGTGGCCGAAAAAATAGGGGCTTACGGAAAGTATGTAATTGAAGATGTTTGTCCGCAGCAACTTGACAGATGCCGTAGTAAGGAAATATACCAAAAAATCAGTTTTCGCTCACATAATGCGGCTCGTTCGTGGACCGAAAAATATGATGTTGTTATTTGCTATATGCTGCTTCATGAATTACCGCCGACAACTAAAACCAAAGTTATAAACAATGCCTTAAACAGCGTGGAGGAGGGCGGAAAAGTTATTTTTGTGGATTATCACAATCCGTCAAAATGGAACCTTTTACGGTATTTGATTAAGCCGTTTAACAGACTCTATCAGCCTTTTGCCGAAAGTATGTGGAAACGCGATATTGAAACTTATGCCAAAGATAAAGAATGCTTTTTGTGGCGTAAAAAAACTTACGGCGGAAAAATGTATCAGAAGTTGGTGGCCGTGCGGCAAATACCTAATTACGAAAAGCCTAAAGCAAAAGACAGCTTTTATTGATTGGTTAAACTAAGGCAACCGTTTACAGGTTGCCTTAGTTTTGTTATGAATATAATTTATTGTTTGCGACTTTTTTTATCGGAAGAGGCCTTGGGGCTTTCCTCCTGATTTTGGACTTCGCTCTTCTTGAGTTTATAAAGTCTTATCAGCTTGTTGATGTAATTTTGTATCATGTCGCCGATAAGTTTACGACTGTTTTCTCCTTCAAGGTAACGACTGTGCAATAAAGGAGGAGTGAGCATGTTTTCGCTTCTTTTGCGTACAAACATTTTAATTAAAAATCTTTTTAAAGTATTGGGATTGGTCCGTTCTTCGGCCAAAAATTGTTCCAAACCTTTGGCAACTACCGTTCGCGTTAAGGAGTTGGGATTACGCGACTTAAAGGTATCGGCCATGCCGCGAACAATCTCTTTGTCGGATTTTCCGGATAACATTACGGCTCTTACTATGTTTTGGGCATTTAAGCCGTTTTCGGCATGAAGCGGTACTTCTTTGACAATGCTGATAACGGCTGCAATTTTAGCCGCATATTGCGATTTATAATTGCCGCTTTTGTATAACATCATGTAAGTTGTAACCATATCCGGACCGGCACCTTCTCCTTTTTCGGCAACCGTAAAGTTGAAGGTATCGTACAACAATCGCCCGAATTCATACCGATCCTCAGGTGAAAACGGCCGATTGTTTTCCTGTAAACTTACCGTATATATAACCTCCTTCATAATACCTTTTAAAATGGCGATGTCGGTGTCCTGACGATTTATTAAATCGCTTATATTCGGCATAAACTCCTTGGGAATGTCAGGACTTAACGATGTTTTATCCATTTCCTGAATTTTGTCGGCCATTATTTTCAGCAAGGGTATTTTGATTTCGGCTTGCTGTTGAGCCTTAATTATTTCTTTTTTGATAACACTGCCTAATTTTACCGGTAAACACTTAAAGGAATCGGCATACATGTTAAACAGCATACCTCCGATTAAATTTTTGTCGCCTGACGATAACAGAGATTGTTCAACGGAAAATATCCCTAAGCTTTTGATGCCTTCATCAACAAAGCCTCTTATAATGTCTTTGTCAATCGGTATTTTTTCGTCATTGATACTGTTATTGATACAATCTACAAAATCAAGCACATTGAAATCTTTATAAAAATCCACAATATCCAATAAGCGTCTGAGGCATCCGCTGAGGTATGAAGAAGTGGCCTGTTTGTTGCGGTAGCAACTGTCTATTTTATTGCTTAAAATAACTGCAAACTTTCTGAATAAATTGCCTTCAAAATTATTGTTTATCAATTTTTCAAAGGTTTGATACAAAAGTTGTCCAAGCAAATATTTGTCATCGGCCGAAGGTAAAATTACCGCCTTGGCTCCGCTGTCAAAAATGCCGATGATGTTTTTGTCGGTATCTATTCTGATTTGCCAACCTAATTGACGATGATCAAAATTATAACCGGATAATATGTTGCATAATTCCAATGAAAAATAAATTTTGTTTACAACCTGTCTATATCGTAAATTTTTGATGCTCTCCAGCTCGGAACCATGGCTTCTTTCCATTTCGGCCCAGGTTGTTCCGTAGTTGCTCCAATCGGCAATTCTTAAACTTAAATTGTAGCCGTCAATTTCAAACTCTTTGCCGTTGTATGTTTGCTGAGCGGTAAGTAATTGTTGATGCTCTATGCTTAAATCGGTTTCTATCTGCACATTGTTACGAGTTTGTTGCACGGTATCAATCAAAAAGTCAATACCGTCGGTGAAAATGCCTTCGTAAGCTAAAGCATAAATGGTATTTTTGAAAGCCTTAAACTCGTTATCTGATGAGGCTTTGGTGGAAGCATAAACAATTTTTACGGTTTTGCCGCTTTCAAAAGGAGATTTATCTTTTTCCAACGAACCTTTTTCAAGCGTTACAAAATACGGATTGGATTCCAAAATGCGGCCCAACCAGATATCGGCACCGTAATCAAGGCGATTGTCCTGATCTTGATGGTTATAAAAATCAAGCCATTCAAAAAGCTCCCAACGGGAAGGTTGTTGTTCGGCAAAAGTAATTTTTTTAAGCTCGTTCCTGATAAATTTGGGAATGACAATACAAGAACTTGCCGATTGGGCTACACGGGTAGCAACCGGACCGGAGTGCTCTAAAAACAGGCAAAGTCCGTGTGATATGCTCCTTAGCGGATTGGTGATGGTGGCATTACCGATAACCGTTGCCATCATGGCCGCTAAAAGAAGTAATCGTTCGGAATGTTTATGCGATTTGATATAATGATAGATGAACAATTCGCATATCTTGACGGTTTTTTCATCACCGTAAGGGAACATGCGGGGTTTTATTATATTAAATAAATTTTCCCAGTTATCTTCCGAAATTCCGGCTCCTGATGCTTGTAAAACTTCGCCCAAAATAACGGCTCGGGCTTCAAGCGGATATCCCCAAAATTCATGATACAAAATATCAAGTGTTTGCGGTGAAACGGTTTTAATATCCGATAAAGCGGCCTCTTTTATGCAATTGTTTAAAAAGTCGGCATAATCTTTGCAGTCGGCAGCTGTCCCGAAACTGATTAAAAATTCAATTAACTTTTTATGATGAACCGATGAAGTTTTTATAAGTTGTTTTATGGTTGCAAAACCGACTACGGAAACGCGGCATCCGTCGTCATCTTCGCTCATTTCCATAAAGGTAGCGGGGTAGGGCTTGAATAAATACGACAATCGTTTTTGTGATACAAACCGTTCGGCCAATAATCGGGATAATTCCAATCGGTCGGCTTGGTTTAGGTTTTCTTGGGCATCAAGGCCTAAAATGTTTTGCTCATCTCCGTAACCGTGAAGCTTTTCGGCATAGGGTTTAACTTTATTGTACAGTTCTTCCGATTTGTCATCAAGCTGTGAGCCGCATGCCGCAAAAACCGACTGTACCCATAATTGGTGATATCTTCTTCTGATATCAGGATCGGCAATACGGTGCTGCTTGTTGATAAAAATGTCATAATAACTATTTTTTAGTTCCGGTTCGCGGATGGTTTCCAGTTGCGGAATAAAGTCTTCCAAAAATTGATTTTGTAAAACATAGTCATCGGCAAATGCTCCGGATCCGGCCAGTTTTTGATAGGCTCTTATTTTGCCGAATAAATCGGTATTAAATGCCGGATTGGATTTTATGAGTGAATCTTTTAGCTTATTATCTCCTATTTTATTAAGTGTTTCGCTTAATTCCAGAGAAGCATCAAGAGCTTTACGCGGATTGGCTTCCTGCTTGATTTGTTTTATTATAAAATTAACCGTTTGCGTATCGGCTATCAGACCCTGATTATAAAGCTGGCGATAAGTTGCCGCCATCCGTTTTATGTCCTTAGGATAATTTTCGGCTTTGGTCAGGAAAATTCCCAGCTTGGCTTTTTGTAAATCTTTTAATTCATAAATCGGGTATTTGGCCAGCAATTCCAAGGGAAATGAATTATTTTGTCCGCTCAGTATATAAAGCAATATGCCTACCCGCAAATGTGCCAAAGTATCTTTATCGGCTTTGGTAACGGTTTCTTCCGAAAGATTGGCAAAATCAGTTGTCAGATTGAGGGCCGAGGCAATTCTATCGTGAAACAGCGGACGATATTTGCTGAAGTCTACATCGCTAAAAGATGCCAAATTATTTTGGTTTAATTCATTTACGGCAAATACTGCCAAATTTTTTAGTTCGGGTACTATGGTGTTGGGTTTGTTTAATAAACCTAAATCAAGCAATTTTTTGATATCAATTTTTTCAAACAAAGTATTGTAATATTTTATAAACTGTGCCTGAGAAAAAAACGGGGCTATCTGCGGATATTTTAATGCGGTTTGACAATCTTGGAGAAGCTCGGTTTCGTCAGTGCGAATCGTATCTATTTTCCAACCGTATTCGGCATGCTCCACATCTTTGATAATGTGTGATAAATAAACCTCAAATACGGCATTGTCATCACGGAGGTTATATTTGGAATTTATAAACTCCAGCATGTCCGGTTTTAAAAGGCGGTTAAATTGCAGTTGATTGAAATTGCCGTAACCTTCGTATATTTCCGAAGAGGTTTTTAAGGTATAAAAACTATCTTCCATAAATTTTTCAATAGGTTGTTTTTGCGGATGAACTTTATCACTGTTGTCGTTAAAAATTTCTTTGGCATATTCGGCGGCGGACAGTTTTTGATTTTTGGCAACATATCTGTACGGACCGGTTAAAGTTTTAATGTGTAAAAGTTCGGCGGTATCCAGATTGGCGACGGTTTCCGGATTACCGGCAGCGGAATTGACAAGTTGGCGGTATTTTTGTAACTCATCGGCCAGATGTTTATAAATGGCGTCTTCACGGGTATGAAGTAAAGAGCTGAGCGTAGCTTCCTTTTTATCGGGGCTGAAAGAGCTGCTGATTATGCCTTTGTCATCGGTAATGTAAAACCAGGTTTTATCGGTTATTTTAAGCGAAAAAGGAGCCTGACGATAATCGGATTGATATTGAATAAGGAAAGTTCCTTTGTAAACTTCTTTAGCGTTAATACCCAAAATTTTCTCATAATCGGAGGAACGCAAAGCCACCTGCGGAATGTTTTTGCCGATATCCTTGTCGGACATTTCCAAGGGAGGTTTGGGGAAGTTATCAAGCTTAAATTTTTTAAATATGTAATCTTCCCGATTGGGGTAAGACCTTAAGTGTTCGGGCAAGAAATGATTGGGATTGTCGCTGCCGAAATAATCTTGAATATTGGAAAATTTACGCCATACCCGACGCGGATATGCCGGATCTTCCTGATTGTGGAAAATTTTTTCCAATTCTTCCAAAATTTTTTTACCGTTCGGCAAAACTCCGATGTCTATATTTTCAATACCGCTTAAAATACAACCGTTGTATATGCTTAAGTAGTCGCCTTCGGGAATTTTGCTTTCCAATTCCAGCAGTTTGTCCCAAAACAATACATTGGCATTTAAGCCGGAAGCTATTTCATTGGTTTGCCGTTCTTTGAGCAATTTGTGCAAAGCTATTGCATCGGCAACTTCGTCATCTTCCACAATTTTTTGCGGGAAAGATTGTAAAATGGCTATTCGCTGTTCGTGCGAGGCGGGCATCGGAGTTTGGAAAATTGCCTGCCAATGCTGCTGCCGTATTTCCTCGTTTACAGGATTATAACCTTTAAACAATTCATAATCGCTGCGGGAAATGATGTTAAGCGGCATGTTTTGTCTTAATTGGGCAACATAGCTTAAAATAACATCTTCTATTTGAGCTTTTTGGGTTGTGCTAAGATGCGGGTATGTGTCGGTAAACTCCTTAAGAGCCGCTATGATAATGTCTTGCTTGGCAATTAAGCCTGCCGAATCGTAATTTTTACTTTCAAGGGATCGGCGTAAGCTGGATTTGTAAAAATGACTGTTGATATCGGCCTTGAGTTTGGCAGGTATTTCGGTTACATCAAAAGAAAAAATATCAATATTTTGTTTTTGATAATAGAGTTTTAAAGATTGGATTTTTAAATTTAAGGCGTTAATAATACTCTCATTATCGGGATATTGCTGAAAGGCCCGAAAAATTTTGGCTGCCAGAGTATGATATTTGGCCGAATTTAGGCACATATGAATTAGCCATGAGCGAGCCTGAGCAACATTGTAGCGGGCATTTATCATCATTTTAAGAGAATTTAGTTCCGATACGGTATTGGGATCATATTCGGTACTCTTGAAATAAGCCGCCAAAAATTTAAGCTCATAGCTTAAAATAAAGGCTAGTTGATCCTCATTTTGAACAATGTTAAACAAACCTTTGGTAATATACAAGGTGGGGACCGCTACCTTTTTTTGCGGATTATCGGCGGTGGGTATAACAAAAGTTATATCCGGATTGTCATCATCGGTAATGCAGAAAAATACCGGATTTTGTTCCAGATTAAACAAGGAGCCAAAAAGCCGTTTGGCAATGTTTTCCAAAAATAAATGCCGCTCTTGTTCCTGACGCAAAGAGCCGTCAATAATTTTAATCTTGTCATATAAATCAAGATCTAAATTCTTTTTTATTTGTGAAACATCCATAATCAGCACCTATAATATATTAACATCTTATTTTAAGCAATTTAGCATAAATATGGTTTACAAATTATTACGATATTATGAATTTTTTGCTTGAAGAATCGGAATTAGTGGTATAAATTTTAGCCGAATTGAATTTTTTAATTTGGTTGCACATTTTTTTGATGTGTGACTTGTGTTTAACCAGAATAGCTGCGAAAGGAGCTTAATTAACCATGAGTAAATGGGTTTATACATTTGGAAACGGCAAAGCCGAAGGCGATGCCAGCATGCGTAATCTCCTCGGCGGTAAGGGTGCCAACCTTGCAGAAATGAATAAGGTCGGTTTGCCTGTTCCTCCGGGATTTACGGTAACAACGGAAGTTTGTACATATTACTATGCAAACAACAATACTTATCCGGCAGATTTGAAAGATCAGGTAAAAGAAGCCGTTGCCGGTGTTGAAAAAATTATGGGCAAAAAATTTGCCGATGCTAACAATCCGTTGTTGTTCTCAGTTCGTTCCGGTGCAAGAGTTTCAATGCCGGGTATGATGGACACCGTTTTGAACTTGGGCTTAAACGATGAAACAGTTAAGGCCTTGGCTAAAGCTTCCGGCAGCGAAAGATTTGCTTACGACTCTTATCGTCGTTTCTTGCAAATGTTCTCCGATGTGGTTTTAGGTGCTGATTTGGATTTGTATGAAGAAGCTTTGGATAATATGAAAAAAGCCAAAGGCTATGCTTCGGATACCGATTTAACTGCCGAAGACTTAAAAGAACTTGTTAAAGAATATAAAGAAATCGGTGCTAAGTTGGGTAAAGTTGTTCCGCAAGATCCTTGGGAACAATTGTGGGCAGGTATCGGTGCCGTATTCGGTTCTTGGATGTCGGCTCGTGCCATTACTTACCGTAAATTAAACAACATCCCCGGCGATTGGGGAACGGCCGTTAACGTTCAGACCATGGTATTCGGTAATGCCGGTGATGATTGTGCGACCGGTGTTTGCTTCTCTCGTGATCCGGCAACCGGTGAAAACAAATATTACGGTGAATATTTGATTAACGCTCAAGGTGAAGATGTTGTGGCCGGTATTCGTACTCCGCAACCGATGGGCAGTATCGGTGACGGTACTTCCTTGGAGGAAAGATGGCCTAACCTTTACAAAGAATTGGTTGATGCCAGAAACAATTTGGAAAATCACTACAAAGACATGCAGGATATGGAATTTACCATTGAACACGGTAAACTTTGGATGTTGCAATGCCGTAACGGTAAAAGAACAGCAGCAGCTGCCGTTCGTATGGCCGTTGAAATGGTTGAAGAAGGATTGCTTACACCTGAAGAAGCCATTATGCGTGTAGGTGCTGAT
The DNA here is from genome assembly GCA_944391375.1 of uncultured Alphaproteobacteria bacterium. GTDB lineage: Bacteria > Pseudomonadota > Alphaproteobacteria > RF32 > CAG-239 > CAAFZY01. Next base: position 2,318 of record CALXTJ010000023.1, on the reverse strand, counting down.
CAATTGGATCAATTGTTACACCCGATGCTTGATCCTAAAGCTAAGAAAAATGTTATTGCTACCGGTTTGCCGGCTTCTCCGGGTGCTGCCGTCGGTCGTGCCGTATTTAACGCCGAAGATGCCGAAGCTTGGGCAGAAAAAGGTGAAAAAGTTATTTTAATCCGTAACGAAACTTCTCCGGAAGATATTGGCGGTATGCACGCTTCTCAAGGTGTTATTACCGCTCGCGGCGGTATGACTTCTCACGCAGCCGTTGTGGCTCGCGGTATGGGTACTCCGTGCGTTTCCGGTTCAAAGGATATTACCATTGATTATAAAACTAAGACCATGACCACCAAGTCCGGTGTTGTTGTTAAAGAAGGTGACTGGGTATCTTTAGACGGTGCTAAAGGTCAAATTATTGAAGGTCAAATCCCGACCGTTAAGGCTGATACCAACACGGGTAACTTCGGTAAATTGATGACTTGGGTTGATCAAATCCGTACCATGAAGGTTCGTGCTAATGCCGAAACCCCCAAAGATGCTCAACAAGCTCTTGATTTTGGTGCAGAAGGTATTGGTTTGGCTCGTACCGAACACATGTTCTTTGATGCTAACCGTATTGCTGATATGCGGGCTATGATTTTGGCCGATAACGAAGCCGGTCGTCGTGAAGCTTTGGCTCGTTTGTTGCCTTATCAAAAACAAGACTTCAAAGATTTGTTCAAAATTATGGACGGCTTACCGGTTACCATTCGCTTGTTGGATCCTCCGTTGCATGAATTCTTGCCTCACACAGATCCGGAAATGAAGGAATTGGCCGATAAATTAGGCAAAACTTTGGAAGAAGTTAAAGTAAGAGCCAATGCTTTGCACGAATTGAACCCGATGTTGGGTCATCGTGGCTGCCGTTTGCCGATTACTTATCCTGAAATCGGTGAAATGCAAACTCGTGCTATTTTGGAAGCTGCTTTGGAATGTGAAGCTGACGGAATTAAAGTTATTCCGGAAATTGAAGTTCCTTTAACAGGTTCTAAAAAAGAGCTGGATATTGTTAAAAACATTATTGATACCACGGCTGAAAAAGTTTTTGCCGAGAAGGGTAAGAGAATCCACTACATTGTCGGTACCATGATTGAGTTGCCTCGTGCCGCTTTAATGGCTGAAGAAATTGCTCAATCTGCCGCATTCTTCGGTTTTGGTACTAACGACTTAACTCAAACCACTTTAGGTATGAGCCGTGATGATACCGGTGCCATTTTGGATGAATATCGTGCCAAAGGTGTTTATGTTGCCGATCCGTTTGCTTCAATTGATGTTGACGGTGTCGGTAAATTGGTTCGTCGTGCCGCTGTTGAAGGCCGTGCTACCAATCCGGATATTCACTTGGGTGTTTGCGGTGAACACGGTGGTGATCCGAAATCTATTGAGTTCTTTGATGAAGTAGGTTTGGATTATGTATCTTGCTCTCCGTTCCGTGTACCGGTTGCTCGTTTGGCTGCAGCTCAAGCTGCCGTTAAACACAAGGGCAAAAAGAAAGATGTAGACGGAGCTTCTCACGGAGCTTGCTGCAAAAAATGTGCTTAATTTAGAGGTGTGAAGATTATACCTATAAATTGAGGGCAAATTATAAGGGCGGTTGATAAATTTCAGCCGCCCTTAGTGTAAATTTTAGCAGAAAAGAAATATAAAAATTTATGATGAGGGAAATACATAATACACTTTGCATGAATTGCCGCTTATACACTCGTTACATATACTCCCGATTGTATTGATATCCAATGTTGATATACATTTCTTCTTATTATAGCATAGGACATTTTTATTACCCCAAAACCAATGCTCTTGATATTCATCTTCGGTATCTTTTCCGGCATAACCTATTGCTAACAATTCATCGGCAAAGCCTTTAGCCAAATTGAAGCGATTGATGCAAGAATCCATATCACCATCATAAAAAATTACATAAATACCGCCGGATACATAAAGCAGAACTTTATTATTAAAAGCGTCATATAAGTAGTTAGAATTATCTTTTACCATTTCTTGGGGAATAATGTTGAGTTTTTTATAATAGGGTAGTAAGAAGGTTTCACCGCTGTTGGCATCAATTTCAGAAAATAGGTTTTTGTATTCAATCATTCCGCTTAAAATTTGAGTAATTTGCTCGGTTTGTTTATTAAGTTTATATTTCATCATGGCTTTGGAATAGCCGGCAATAGCCCCGATAGACAGCACCCCAATGATTGCGAGCACTCCCAACATTTCCACCATACTTCTTCCGGCAGAAAGTTTGTATAAGGGCTCATCTAAAGCCGTTTTACGGGGTCTCAAAAAAT
>CALXTJ010000022.1 GCA_944391375.1 uncultured Alphaproteobacteria bacterium | reverse complement strand
GCTTTAAACGAAATCTTAAACCGTTTTTTTTTTTTGCAATTTTAAAGTTAAAGCGGTGGATAAAGTTGCAAAAAAAATCTCTGCCATACTTAACATACGGCAGAGATTAAGTCTTTTACCTCTATCTGATTTACTTTGTTGTCGGCAATTTATTTTGACGATCTTTGTAAATGGATAACAGCATTCCGCCCAATAACAAAGTAAAGGTGACGGTCAATGACTGCCAGGCTTCAATTTTTAATCCGAAATGCGGCAAGAATATCTTGCAACCGATGAAGATTAAAATGATGGATAAGGCAGGCTTTAAATATGTAAATTTATTTACAATGGCCGCCAGTAAAAAGTACAAAGCCCTTAAGCCCAAAATGGCAAAGATGTTACTGGTGTATACAATAAATACATCTTGCGTAATTAAAAAGATGGCCGGAATACTGTCAAAGGCAAAAATAACATCCATGGTTTCAATGATAATCAGAGCAAAAAACAGCGGAGTTATGTGCCAATGGCCGTTTTCTTTGAACATAAAACGCTCGCCATGAAGTTCATGCGTTACATGAAAAAACTTTGATAACACTTTGTATAATTTAGATTCTTTGAAAGGCGCTTGCTCCTCGTGCTTGATGGTGAGCATCTTGGCTCCGGTGTAAATTAAAAATACCGAGAAGATGTATAATACCCAGTGAAATCTGGAAATTAAAGCCTCACCCAAAAAGATCATTATACCTCTCATGACCAAAGCTCCCAAAATACCCCAGAACAATACACGATGCTGGTACTTGGCCGGTACTCCGATGGTGGAAAAGATAACCGACATTACAAAAATGTTATCTAAAGACAAGCTCTTTTCCAGTAAGTAACCGGTAAAGTAAAGCATACCCTTTTCCGTACCTTCTTCGTAAATAACAAATACGCCGAAAATAAGGGCAATTACTATATAAAATACGCAAATCCACAAAGTGTGCCAAAAATGAGGCTCTTCGTTTTTGCGGTTAAATACACATAAATCCAAAAACAACAGCACAATTACACTGATGCCGAAAATTGTCCACATCCAGTTTTGTGACAATACTGCGTGATTGGTAAAAAAGTCAGTTAAGTTTTCCATTTATTTTCCTTATGTTCTAAGTTAATTAAATTTCTAAATTCCAAACGGTTTGAATAATATCTTCAATGTTGGTGTATTTAGGTTTCCAGCCTAAAATTTGTTGGGCCAGTTCGGCTTTGGCAACCACTGTTGCCGGATCTCCGGGGCGACGCGGTGCAAACCGATAATTTAAACGCTTACCGATAATGTTTTCGGCAGCATCTACAATTTGTTTTACCGAAATACCTTTACCGGTGCCTAAATTTAATGCGTACGATTTTTTGTCCGTCATTAAACGCTTTATGGCCGCTACATGAGCCGAGGCTAAATCCGAAACATGAATATAATCGCGTAAACAGGTACCGTCCGGAGTTTCATAATCCGAACCGAAAATGGCAAATCCCTCCCGCTTGCCGGTGGCGGCTTCCATGATAATCGGCAGTAAGTTTTGCGGATTTTTTTCTCGTCCGGTAATGCTCTTATCGGCAGCATAACCTACCGCATTAAAATATCTTAAGGCAATGTAATTAAAATCTTTTAACTTGGCATACCAACTTAATAAATTTTCGGTGGCAAGCTTGGTGTAACCGTAAAAACTTATCGGATTAAGCGGATGTTTTTCATCCAAGGGCAGATACTGCGGCATTCCGTAAACGGCTGCCGATGACGAAAACACCATATGCTTAACGCCATTGTCTACCATGGAATTTACAATATTTACTACTCCGTTTAAGTTGTTTTCGGCGTATTTTTGCGGATTTTCCATAGATTCGCCGACCGCTTTTTTACCGGCTAAGTGAATAACCGCATCAATGTTTTGGCTTATAGCTCCGTCAAGGGCTTTTCTATCCAGAATATTGCCTTTAATAAATCCGGCTTCCTTAAATAAATTAACCTCTTGTCCGGTGGACATATCATCAAAGACAAGAGCTTCATAGCCGCCGTCTAAAAGCTCTTTTACCACATGGCTGCCGATGTATCCGGCTCCGCCGATAACTAAAATTTTGGGCATGCAATACCTTCCTTTTTGATTTTTCATCTACTTATACTTAAATATTTTTTGTAGGTCAAATTTTATCTTGAAAGGTTATCCCCGTTATCCACAGGGAGAAAAATTTTTCACAAGCTTTTTGTAAAAAATTGTATCACAAACAAATAAAACAAAACTCTGTTACGGACTTTACAAAATGGAACAAATTGATACTGCAAAATTACCGCAAAATATTGAAGCCGAACAAGCCCTTATCGGTGCTATACTGGCTAATAATAAAGCTTTTGAAAAGGTTTCGGAATTTTTAAAACCTCAGCATTTTGCCGATTCTGTGCATGCTAAAATTTTTGAGGTGATGTCTAAACTTATATCCAGAGGCCATATTGCCGATGTTATTACCTTGAAAAACTACTTTGAGCAGGACGGAACCTTAAATGATGTCGGCGGTGCCAATTACCTTGTTAAACTGGCCGACAGTGCCTCACCCATGACTAATGTGGAATATTACGGACAGTTTATCTATGATAAGTATTTAAGACGCGAACTTATCAATGTCGGCTCCGAAATTGTTAATAATGCCTTTAAAGAAGATGCCGATTTATCTGCCGGAGAGCAAATAGAAGCTGCCGAACAGCACTTGTTTAATCTTTCCGATCAGGGCGATGCCCAAGGCGGATTTATTGATTTTGCCGCAGCTCTTACTTCTTCTTTGGGTTATATTGAGCAGGCTTTTCAAAAAGACGGTAAAATTTCCGGCCTCCCGACAGGATTGGAAAAACTTGATTATAAAACCGGCGGCTTAAACAATTCCGACCTTATCATTATTGCCGGGCGTCCGGCCATGGGTAAAACTGCTCTGGCCACCAATATTGCCTACAATGTGGCCGAATATATGAGCCGTGCCAAAGATTTGGATACTCATGATAAAGGTGTGGCCTTCTTTTCTTTGGAAATGTCGGCCGACCAGTTGGCTTCCCGTATTTTATCTACCGTTACCCAAACTCCCGGTAACAAAATGCGTACCGGTGAGCTGGATAATGCCCAATTTACCCGTATTGCCGCCGCCGTCAGAGAATTGGAGAGTATTCCGCTTTATATTGATGATACTCCCGGTGTTACCATTAACGCCATTCGTACCCGTGCCCGCCGCTTAAAACGCACTAAAGGTTTAGGGCTTATTGTGATTGATTATATTCAACTTATTACCGGTAGCAATAACAAGAAAAATGAAGGAAACCGTGTGCAGGAATTGTCCGAAATCTCCCGCGGCTTGAAAATTTTGGCCAAAGAACTTAAAGTTCCGGTTATTGCCTTATCACAATTAAACCGCGGCGTTGAACAACGCGATGATAAACGCCCTGTTATGTCTGACTTAAGAGAATCCGGCTCTATTGAGCAAGATGCCGATATTGTTATGTTTGTGTATCGTGAAAATTACTACATCCATAACGAAGAGCCTAAATTAAAACAAAACGAAACACCGGAAAAATTTCAGCATCGTATGGAAGAATGGCAAAAACGCGACCGTGAAACTACCAATTTGGCCGAAGTTATTATCGGTAAGCAACGTCATGGTCCGACCGGTACCGTTAAACTTTTCTGGAACGGTGAATTTGCTCAATTCGGTAATTTGGCCAATGAGGAAAACTTGCCCGAACAAATAGGATAATGATGAAAAAACTTAAAGATTATACCAAAGAAGAATGGGAAAGTATTTGTAATCACTGCGGAAAATGCTGTCTCTTGAAATTGCAGGATGCAGATACCGAGGAAATTTACTATACCAATGTGGTTTGCAAATATTTTGATACCGAAAGATGTTTATGTATGGTGTATGATAAACGTTGCGAGCTGGTTCCGGAGTGTTTGCAGCTTACTCCCGAAAATGTTGATAAAATTAAGTGGATGCCCCAAACCTGTGCTTATCGGGCTTTGTTTGAAAAGGTTAAAAATCCGGTTAAAACCACCATTAAGGGGCGATGCATATCCGAAAATTTGGTTAATCCCGATGATTTGGAGGATTATATTGTGGATTGGGAGGATTTATGAGCGATAAAAACTTAAGTATTGAGCCCGAATATTCCCCCGAGAGCCGTCTTGATGATTTAAAAAAAGTTGAGCCGGAATTTTGGAAGCATAAAAAACTTGAGGATATGAACAAAACCGAATGGGAGCTGTTATGCGACGGTTGCGGAAAATGTTGTCTTAACAAGCTGGAAATTAAAGGGCAAATTAAATTTACCAATACTTATTGTCGGTTTTTAAATTGCGAAAACTGTTTATGTAAAATTTATCAAAATCGGTTTGAGGTAGTGCCCGATTGTCGGGATATTGACCTTAAAGCCGTACGTGAAAAACCGAGATGGCTTCCTAAAACTTGTGCTTATTGGCTCTTAGACAACGGCTACGACTTGCCTTCCTGGCATCCGCTAATCAGCGGCGATGCCATGAGCGTGCATACTTCCGGCAATTCCTTAAAGGGTAGGGAGCTTGTAAACGAATCTGAGGTTGACGATTATGAAAATTACCTTGTTGACTGGCAAGACCTTTGATTTACAAAAGGCGTTTAATCTGCCCTTAAAAGTCCGTTCGTCTTTAAAAATTGCCCGACTTAGCTTAAGAATTGATACCAAAAAGCGGCAAGTTATTTTGAATATGCCGCTCCTTTGCTCTAAAAAAAGAGCTTATGCCTTTGTAGAGAGTCATTTGGACTGGATTGAAGCTCATTTATTAAAAATTCCGGTAGCCCGCGAATTTAAAAATAACGAAACCATACTTTTATTTGGGCAAAAAGTTACCATCTCACATATTCCGAACTCGCTTAGCTCACCAAAGCTTAATGGTAATGTTTTGGAAGTGGGCGGCGATGAAGTGTTTTTGCATCGTCGGGTTAAAGACTATATTATTAAACAAGCCAAAACCGAGTTTTTTAACCGCTCGCAACAGCTGGCCGATAAGCTAGGTTGTAAAGTTAATCATGTTACCATTAAAGATACGGCTTCGCGGTGGGGCAGTTGTTCTACCTTAAATAACATAAATTATAACTGGCGAATCGCTCTGGCTCCCGATTATGTTATTGATTATTTAATGGCTCATGAGGTGGCACACCTAAAACATCGTAATCACTCGGCAGACTTTTGGCAGTGTGTTAAAGAATTGTGTCCTGCCTATGAACAAGGACAAACTTGGCTAAAAAAATTCGGCAAGAACTTGTATCTGTATTCGTAAAATTCTTGCCGATAAATAAGTTTTTTGATATTGCTTTATAATATCCGATTGGCAATCAGCATTAAAATCAAAGCGGCAAAAATTCCGGCAAAGACATCATCAAGCATTACACCCCAAGCATTTTTAAGTTTGGTATCGGCCCATTTTACGGGACCCATTTTACAAATATCAAATAAACGGAACAGGGCAAACCCAAGTAAATAAACAACAATTGTTTGCGGTGCTAAATTATGATGTAAGGCAGGGGCTACCAAAATAAAAGACATCAATTGTCCGGCGGTTTCATCAATCACGATTTTTCCGGGGTCTTTTTCTTCCTGATTTTTGGTGGCTTCAAAAATTGCCCAAACACCTATAAAAAAGACAATTACGGCAGCAATCAAAATACCGTTGCGGCCAAAAAAGTAAGCCATTATAAAAGCCAAAGGCAAAGTTGCCAGTGAGCCCATGGTGCCCGGAGCTTTGGGCGATAAGCCGGAACCGAAAAAGGTGGCAATAAACAGGGCAATTTTATTTATCATGGTTAAAACCTTTCATTTCAATTTAAGCTGTAATGGATTATAAATACCAAAATTTAATTTGCAAACAGAAAATTTTACCTTTATATTGCTTAACGAAAAAAGGAGAAAATATGGTAGAAGTTGTAACTTTCGGATGCCGCATTAACAGTTTTGAGTCGGAAATTTTAAAAGAAAAATTTAAAAGTATTGATAACTTGATTATCGTCAACAGTTGTGCGGTTACCGGAGAAGCGGAAAGACAATGCCGGCAGACTATAAGAAAATTGCGTAAAGAAAATCCATCGGCCAAGATTGTGGTTACGGGCTGTGCGGCACAGATAAATCCGCAAAAGTTTACGCAAATGCCGGAGATAGACTTGGTACTCGGCAATAAGGAAAAAGCCGAAATTGAAAAGTATATTAACGGCGATATAACCGAAAAGACCATTGTCGGGGATATTTTTTCCTATGATGCTTACGATAAATATTTAATTACCGGCTTTGAAGGACGGCAAAGAGCCTTTGTGCAAATTCAACAAGGGTGTAATCATCGCTGTACATACTGTATTATTCCGTTTGCCAGAGGTAATAATCGTTCAGTACCGGAAGCCGAAATAATTAAGCAAATAAAAACTCTTTTGGCTCAAGGGTTTGAAGAAATCTGTTTAACTGGCGTGGATGCCTGTTCCTATGAACCGTCTTTCAGCGGATTGGTGGAGCATATTTTAGAGCAAGTACCCGAACTGCCTTCTTTACAGTTCGGTTCACTTGATCCGGCGGCAGTTGATGATAAATTTATTGAGTTGGTCGGGAAACATAAAAACATTTATCCTTATTTTCATTTATCAATTCAATCGGGTGATAATTTGATTTTGAAACGGATGCGGCGGCGGCACAGCCGAGAAGATGTGATTTCTCTTTGTAATAAAATACGGACGGTTCGTCCGGAGGCGGTTTTCGGGGCTGATTTTATCTGCGGCTTCCCAACCGAAAGCATTGAGGCGTTTGAAAATACCTGCAAGCTGGTAGATGAGGCTAAAATTGATAAACTGCATGTTTTTCCGTATTCGGAAAGACCGGGAACTCCGGCAGCCCAAATGCCGCAGATTGACATGGAAGAACGGAGAAGAAGAGCTAAAATTTTAAGGCAAATGCGAGAGGAATAAGTTATGGGATTTTTACAAAAGTTAGGTATAGGCTTAAAAAAGACTTCAAATAAAATCGGCGGCGGTATCAGCGATATCTTTACCAAGAAAAAGGTTGATGAGCAGACCTTGGAAGAGTTGGAAGAATTGCTGATTACTTCGGATATGGGAGTTAAAGCCTCAAGTAAAATTATTGCCAAGTTTGCCGGTAAGCGTTTGAATAAGGAAGCCGATGAAAATGAAATAAAAGAGGCCTTAGCCGAAGATATAGGCACAATATTGGCCGTTTTGGAAAAAGATTTTGTAATAGATAAGAGTATAAAACCTTATGTAATTTTAATGGTAGGTGTCAATGGAGCGGGCAAGACCACGACCATCGGCAAGCTCTCGGCCAAGCTTAAAGCTCAAGGCAAACAAGTTTCGTTAATTGCCGCCGATACATTCAGAGCTGCGGCGGTGGAGCAGTTAAAAGAGTGGGGAAATCGGTCAGATTTGCGAGTTTTTTACGGCCCCGACGGCTGCGACAGTGCCGGATTGTGTTATGACGGCTTAAATGCTGCCATAAAAGCCGGCGATGATGTGGTATTTATAGATACTGCAGGGCGTTTGCAAAACAAGAGCGGTTTGATGGATGAGTTAAAGAAAATGGTAAGAGTAATTAAAAAAGTTTTGCCCGAAGCTCCGCATCAGACTTTGCTTACAATAGATGCCACAACCGGGCAGAATGCCGTTTCACAAGTAAAAGTATTTAAGGAAATGGTTGATGTAAACGGTTTGGTAATTACCAAGCTGGACGGTTCGGCCAAGGGCGGAATTTTAGCTGCCATTGCCGAAGAATCTCCGATACCGGTTTATTTTGTGGGTGTCGGCGAGCAAGTTGACGATTTGGATGTTTTTAACGCCCAAGATTACGCCAAGAGCTTAATGGGAGTGTAAATTAAGCTTTTTTACAGTTTTGTTTTAAGCAAAGTCTTAAAAAGTATTTTGGGATAATTTTAAAGACATTCCGACAGATAATCTATGTAAAAATATTGTTGATGAAGTGCTTGTTTATAAAAAAAAATATTGCACATAATTAAATAAAGTAATAAAAAGTTATCAATTGTTAATAAATAACGGAGTTTTTTTAAATGTTTTCAAAGTTAATGGGTTTTCTCTCAGCTGATATGGCTATAGATTTGGGAACAGCCAATACCTTGGTTTATGTTCGCGGCCGCGGTATTGTCCTTAACGAACCATCTGTCGTTGCTATTGAAGAGTTCAAAGGTAAAAAACAGGTTTTGGCCGTTGGTAATGAGGCTAAGCAAATGCTGGGACGCACTCCCGGAAATATTCATGCCATCCGTCCGCTTAAAGACGGTGTTATTGCCGATTTTGAAATTGCCGAGGAAATGATTAAATATTTTATTCGCAAAGTCCACAATCGCCGTACTTTTGCTACGCCTATGATTATTGTTTGCGTACCTTCCGGTTCAACCGCCGTTGAAAGAAGAGCAATCCAAGAATCCGCCGAGGCTGCCGGAGCTCGCAAAGTTTGGCTGATTGAAGAGCCTATGGCCGCTGCTATCGGAGCCGGTTTGCCGGTTACCGAACCTACAGGTTCAATGGTGGTTGATATCGGTGGCGGTACTACCGAAGTTGCCGTGTTGTCGTTGGGCGGTATAGTATATGCTCGTTCCGTTCGTGTCGGTGGTGATAAAATGGATAGTGCCATTATCTCCTATATCCGCCGCAATATGAACCTGCTGGTCGGTGAAAGCAGTGCCGAAAGAATTAAAAAAGAAATCGGTTGTGCTTGCCCTCCGGCTAAAGGTGAAGGCCGTACCATGGAAATTAAAGGACGCGACTTAATGAACGGCGTACCTAAGGAAATAGAAGTTACCGAAAGACAAGTCGCCGAGGCTTTGGCAGAACCTGTTTCCGCCATTGTTGAGGCCGTTAAAGTCGCTCTGGAAAATACGGCTCCGGAATTGGCCGCCGATATTGTTGATAAAGGTATCGTTTTGACCGGAGGCGGAGCTATGCTTACCAATTTGGATCAGGTTTTACGCGATGCTACCGGTTTGCCGGTTTCTATTGCCGAAGAACCTCTGGCTTGCGTTGCCAAGGGTACCGGTAACGCTCTGGATAATATTGATAAATTAAAGAGTGTCTTGTCTACCATGTACTAATACACAGAGACGTTTAAATAAAGGAATTATGCTATGAAACGTCGTCGTGTTTTGTTTATACGATTAAGTCAATTCAGAGTCCTGCTCCGAAAAGCTCTTGTCGTGTTGGTGTTCCTGTCTGCTTTGTTGGTTATGATGCTCAGTAAAGCAGACAGCCGACTTTTAAACAAAATATCTAATTCGGTATCAGGCATATTAAACCCGATTGTCAGAGTGTTGCAAATTCCAGCTCAGATTGTTTATGCTGCCTATGACGGCGTGCGGGATGTTGTCTTTGTCTATCAGGAAAATAAACTCTTGAAACAACAAAATATTGACCTCTTAATGCTTAAAAATCAGGTTCGCACCTTGAAAATGGAAAATCGCCTGTTGGGCAGAATGCTCCATTATACACCTCCTCCGGAGGCCTCTTTTGTTACGGCTAAAATAATTGCCGAAGAAGGAGATGCTTTTTCTCATTCCGTGATTGCTTATACCCGCAATTCCGATAATGTTAAAAAAGGGCAGGTCGTTTTGGGGTCCGAAAGCGTTATCGGCAGAGTAGATAATGTGAACGGGCCTTATGTACGCATCCTCTTGTTTACCGATATTAACTCTAAAATTCCCGTCCTTGTGGAAAGAAGCCGTGTCAGAGGCGTCTTATCGGGCGATAATACCATGGTGCCAAAGTTGCTCTTTACCGCTCTTAATGCGGATATTAAAGAGGGTGATATTATCGTAACTTCCGGCGTTGCCGGTGTGTTTCCCGTGGGGCTTCCCGTAGGTGTCGTAAGTAAAATTTCGGCCGATGCCATTGAGGTTGAAACCATTACCGATATTGAACGTTTGGAATATGTCAAAATTGTTGATTACGGCGTCTATGACGGGGTTTTGGAAATCAATAATACTCTTGAGAATTAACCATGCATGAATCTTGGGCGGAAATAATTGAAAATAACCTGAAAAAAGTGCTGCCGTTGCTTTTTTCAACTTTTTTGCTACTGATTGCTTATATTCCCGTCCATATTCCTTTGTCTCAATTTTTTCGCCCCGATATCGGAATGATATGCGTCTATTTTTGGGCCCTCTATCGGCAGGATTTGTTCGGAGTTTGCTCAACCCTCGTTTTTGCCGTAATTGCCGATAGCTTAAGTGCCGCACCGGATGGCCTGAATATCTTTATATTTATTTTTATATTTACCATGTCGGTTACTTTTGCCAGTTATGTTAATACTAAACCTTTTGCCGTAAATTGGGCCGGATTTTCTGTTATATCTCTTATGGCTTTTGTTGTTAAATGGCTCTTGTCTTCCATGTTTTACAGCAGGTTTTTGCCTTTCGGAGGCATATTTGCCGCCTATGCGGCTACGGTGTTTTTGTATCCGTTGATAGCCAGATTAAATATTTATATCCAAAATCGGTTCTTGGCCGGAGAAGAGGTAATCTATGAACAGAGATAACGATAAAGGCAAAACTCTGTTGCAGAGAACTTTGATTATGGCCGCTGCCGTCTTCGGTATGCTGATGTTTTTAATTGCCCGCTTATATTATTTGCAGGTCTATCAGGGCGATAAGTATTTGATGTTGGCCGATGAAAATCGGATATCTACGCGAGTGCTGGTGCCGCCCAGAGGTTCGGTATTTGATCGTAACGGTGTGGTCTTGGCTACCAATGAACAAAATTTTCAGGCTCTTATTGTTGCCGAACAAACCCCCAGTGTGGACATGACTTTGCAAAATTTTAAAAAAATTATTCCGCTGGATGATGAAGAAGAAAATAAAATTAAAGAAAAAATTTTATATAATCGTAAATTTCTGCCCGTTAAATTAAAAGATAATCTGACCTGGGAGGAAGTGTCGGCATTGCTTCTTAATGCCCCTGATTTACCGGGCGTGTTTATCAGTGAGGGCTTGAACCGAACTTATCCTTTAGGGGAATATACGGCACACTTTTTAGGTTATGTCGGAGCCGTATCAGATGATGAGGCTAAAGATAATCCGCTTTTAATGGTACCGGGATTTAAAATCGGTAAGTCCGGCTTGGAAAAGCAATTTGAGGATGAACTCCGTGGTCATGGCGGAAATGTTAAACTGGAAGTTAATGCTTATGGCCGTATTATGAAGGAAATTGAACGCAAAAACGGTATTGAAGGGAAAAGTTTGTATTTGACCATAGACAGCCGTTTGCAAAAATTTGCCCAAGATGCTTTTGGCGATAACAGCGGAGCTGCCGTTGTTTTAGATGTCCACAGCGGCGAAATTTTGGCCTTTGTTTCAGTTCCCTCTTTTGATCCTAACCTTTTTACCAAGGGAATATCACATGCCGACTGGAACAAATTGCTTAATAATGAAAGAAACCCTCTGACCAATAAGGCCATATCCGGACAATATTCTCCGGGCTCAACTTTTAAAATCGTGGTAGCCTTGGCAGCTCTTGAAGCCGGAGTTATTGATAAAAATACAACATTTGATTGTACCGGCTCCATGAAATTGGGAAATCATCTGTTTCACTGTTGGAAACACTCCGGACACGGTGAGCAAAATGTGGTGGAAGCTCTTAAAAATTCATGCGATATTTTCTTTTATGAAGTAGCTTTGCAACTGGGTATTGAAAAAATTGCCGATATGGCACGCAAATTGGGTATGGGTCAGGCCACCAATGTCGGTTTGGATAATGAAAAAGACGGCTTAATACCCGATGAGGCCTGGAAAATGGCCAGATACGGCGAAAAATGGCAACAAGGCGAAAGCGTTATTGCCGGTATCGGGCAGGGCTATGTTTTGGCAACACCTTTACAGTTGGTGACTATGGTATCAAGAGTTGTCAACGGCGGATATGCCGTTAATCCGACTTTTCAAAAACTGGACTTGCAGGATAAGGGAAAAATTCGTAAAATCAATATCTCACGTAAAAATATAGAAATCGTAAAACAGGGTATGTTTGAAGTGGTTAATTCCAAAAAAGGTACGGCCAATACGGCTCAGTTTGATATTGACGGTATTAAAATGGGCGGTAAAACCGGAACAACTCAAGTTCGCCGTATAACCCTTGAAGAACGACGCAAAGGTATATTAAAAGATGAGGATTTGCCCTGGAAACTACGCAATCATGCCTTGTTTGTGGGCTATGCTCCGCAAGATAAGCCTAAATATGCCGTGGCCGTGGTGGTAGAACACGGCTCTTCCGGCTCAGGAGTGGCTGCTCCCATTGCCTCTAAGATATTGCAAGAGGCTATTAAATTAAACATTAACTAAAGGTCCTAAAATGTATAAATATTATGAAGCCGGTATCAAAAGTCAGAGATTGTCAATAAAAGACCGATTTTTTAATATAAATTTCGGCTATGTTCTGTGTATTATTTTATTGGCCTTAATCGGAACTGTTGTTTTATACTCGGCGGCCAACGGCAATTGGAACCCTTGGGCCTTAAAACATATTGTAAGATTCGGGATTGCCCTGATACTGATGTTTGTTCTGGCTTTGGTAGATGTGAAGCTTTATCTTAAATATTCCTATATTGCTTATTTTTTGGTGCTTCTGTTACTGATTGCCGTTGAAGTAAGCGGCCATGTCGGCATGGGGGCTCAGAGGTGGATTGATTTGAAATTTTTTAAATTACAACCTTCGGAACTGATGAAAATTGCCCTGGTGTTGGTTTTGGCCAAATATTTTCACGGCTGTACTTTAAATAAAATCCAAAGTTTGCAGGGTATTATCGCTCCGATTATTATGGTTGTGTTTCCCGTGGCACTGGTTATGGTTCAACCGGACTTGGGTACGGCTTTGATGATGACTTTTACGGCTATGATTATCTTTTTTGTAGTCGGCGTGCAGTTGTGGAAATTTGCGGTTTTGGGTGGAGCTGGGGTGGTTTTGGCTCCCATAGCTTGGCATTTTTTACATGGCTATCAAAAGGAACGCATTTTAACCTTTCTTAATCCGGAAAGAGATCCTTTGGGAGCCGGATATCATATAATTCAATCCAAAATAGCTTTGGGGTCCGGCGGTATATTCGGTAAAGGCTTTTTAAATGGCACGCAAAGTCATTTGAACTTTTTGCCGGAAAAACATACCGACTTTATTTTTACAATGCTTTCCGAAGAATTTGGTATGATGGGCGGGGTTTTGATTATTTTACTTAATCTGATTATCATTGCTTACGGTTATGTTTTTGCTTTTCGTACCAGCAGTTATTTCGGAAAATTGGTAATTATCGGACTTAACACCAACTATTTTTTGTATGTCTTTATCAATATTGCCATGGTATTGGGCTTGCTTCCGGTGGTGGGAATTCCTTTGCCCCTAATTTCTTACGGCGGAACGGTTATGCTCTCGGTTATGGCCAGTTTCGGCATTATTTTGTGTATGGATATTAACCGTAATCTGAACTTGGGCAGAAGTTCTTTCGGAGACGATTAGCATAATCTTTTACTTTAGAGTATTGAAATCAGAAAATTGTTGATTATCTGTCTTGCAACAACGGGAGACGGATATGAAAAAAATGATTTTAATATTAGCCATAATGGCCTTTACGGCATGTGCAACATCACAAAAGTATGATGAAAAATTGGATAAATTGGTCGGTACCAGTGAAAAATATTTACTGGAAACTTGGGGTACTCCAAGTGCCGAAAAATATTTAAGTGATAATTCCAAAATTATTACTTATACCAGTATCAATGAGTGGTTTTATCCTTCGGAATACTATGTTTATAATGACGATTGGGTAGCCGAAGATGTTACCTACTATCCCTTTATGGGGGAATATGACTTTGCCCCGTATACGGAAATTACCGATAACGAGGTTGAAGAAGTATGCCAAACTTCATTTTGGGTTAAAAACGGCATAATTACGGCCTGGAAGTGGCGTGGCAACAATTGTGTTGCCGATTAGCGTCCGGATTGGGATTTCTGCAACCGTGATTTCAATATTAGGTTATCGCTTCTGTCCGGATTGGCGGTATTTACCTGTGCAGTTTGTTTGGTGACGGGTGCATTGGTTCTTTGTCTGCCTATGTTGTGGCTTTGCAGCATTTCAGCCAACATGGACTTGGTGCTTTCCGAATAATGCTTTGCCATACTTTGCGGTTCTTGGAGGGCGGTAACAAGTTGTTGTTGCCGTCCTTGTTCATTTACTTTGTTTAAGAGCACATCCAATTGCGGAATTGCGGTTTGAACATCAATTTTGCCGCGGTGCAATTCTTTTACCAAATGTACGAACATTTTTTCCGGTTGGTTACGAATCCAATCTTGTTTTATGGTTTTAAAATCGCTTTCTCGGGTTTTTCGCCAATCGGCAGATATTTGCCCTTTAGCCTTTACCGATGTATCTTGCAGCTGTTCGGCCAGTTTATGACGAATCTGCTTGGAGGCGGCCAACTTATCGGAAGCCTCAGGGCCGTAACCCTTCAGAGCAATTTGTTCTGACATATACTTGATGGCGGCAATATCGGCAGCGGTAAAGACAACGGCAGTGGCCAACTCAAGGCTCGGATTAAAATCAGCCGGTTGCAAGGCAGATTTTGCAGAATCGGAATTGCCAGTAGCGGTATTTATGTTTTCCTGAGTAAGCGGAACTCCGCTTTTGGCCATATCCAATATATTTTCGGGAACGCGATTATTGTATTTATCTCTAAGCCATTCGGGAACTTTTTGCCAAACTTCAAACTTATCTTTATGTTTGGCAATAACCGAATTTATCAAAGCATCGGTAGCCGAATCGGCCGAAACTTTGTTGAAAGCCTCCACATCGTAAGCTTTAAGATACTCTATAAATTCGCTTCCCGTATCTGCCATTTACTTCTCCTTAGGTCCGTATTTCTTTTCCAAATAAGCTTTTAGGCCGGGGTTTTGCTCATTTTTACGAGCCGTAAATTTGTCGTTTTTAGCAATGGGTTTACCGTTTACATCTTTTATGTTCGGATCATTGATAATTCCCATACGAGCGGCCATGATTTTTTCAATATTTTCTTTATCTTTATTTTTATCGTCGGTATGAGCCGAGGGGTTTTCTTTAACTTTTTCTTTTAAAGCTGCCAGTTGTTCAAGGCGTAGATTTTCTCTTTCCTGAGCCAATGCACTACGGTCGTCATCCTTGCCGAGTTTGGCTGCAGCTTCTTGGTTTTTACGCAGTTTTGTGCGAACATCATTAAGCTTGTTATCTATCTCCTCTTGCTTGGCTTTTCGGGCCTGTTCCTGAGCATAATCTCCCAACACCTTTTGTACACCTTCTGGTAAAGACTTAATGTATTCGGCATTCATGTCAATCTTGGGCGGGTTGACCATTTGCAATTTTTCGCCGTTGGCGTAGGTGCTTTGTTCCATAAGACAAGCTGCCAATAACATAGCTTTTTGCTTTTCATCCAAAGACAAACCGAAAGTAATGCTCAAATTATTTTGCATAGCGTCTTTGACCAAACCTTGATACATGGTCAAGTGAGACTCCGGAGTTATGCGAGCGGCTGTAGGAGAAGTATAGGTAATGATACCGGCATCTTTATCTTTATTAAGAGTGCAGCTAAAGGTTTTGCTTTCTGTATCTTTTTGCGGATCGTTTTGGAAGTTATTTTCGTTTTCTTCGGCAAACTCCTTCCAGAACTTGCGTTTTTCCTCAATCCAATCCAGATTATTGGCCTCTCCCTCACGGTCATCTTTTCCGACTTCCAAAGTTTGGCGTTCACTACCTTCGTTATCTTGATTTTCATCGTTACCGCTGCTTGCAGAATTCTCCGTATTCTCTTTAGCTATCAAATCTTGTATTTTTTGTGCATCTTCCGGAGGTAATGCGTCAATTCTGTCTTTGGGTAATTCCTTTAATTGCTTTTTTAAATCTTCCAGCAGACTCTTAAATTCCTCTTCCGAAGAGGCTTTTAAATCATCCGTGGAAATACCTGACTTTTGGGCAAGTATGTATATCTCATCTTTTTTGAGTTCTTCATCCCAATTGATAGTGGCTTCACTCATTTTAATCTCCGTCAAAGCTGATTAACTTATATTAAGAGCATAGTAACATCAAAAAAGTTTTTTGTCCAGTGTTTTGTGAAAAAACAAACACCCGAGAATAATCTCAGGTGTTTGTTACTAGGTTTAAGTATACCCTAAGCTACTTTGGCATCAAAAATAATGCTTTTGCCTTCAATGTTATCGCTGGTGCCGGAGGCACAGTCATCGGCCATTTTAACGGCCAAAACCTGTTCGGCAATATATTTACGATTTTCATTTAGGGCCTGAGCCAGTTCACCGTCTTCGGTTTTCCAAGACAGCTCAATTCTATCGGATATATTGAAGTCTTTGTCTTTACGCAAGGTTTGTACCAAGCGGACAAAGTCGCGAGCCATGCCTTCGCGTTTTAAGCTGTCGGTAAGGTTGGTGTCCAAAGTTACTACGGCCTTATTATCGGCAAAGGCTCTGCCGGCAACACCATCCTTCATATCCAAGCGAACTTCAAACAAATCAGGAGTTAAAGTCTTTCCGGCAATTTCCAGTGTTCCGTCATTATTTAACGACCAAATGCCTTGCTTATAAGCAGCCATTACCGGCCCCATGTCTTTACCCATGGCTTTGCCTAATAACGGAGTGTACAAGTAAAGCTTTTTATCGGCATAAGCAGATAAATTGTTATCAAACTTAACTTCTTTAACATTAAGCTCATCTTTTACAATTTCCTGATATTCGGGCTTTAATTCAGCTCCGACCAAAGTTAAGCTGGCCAGGGGCAGGCGGTTTCGCAAGTTTTTCTCCTCACGAATAAATTTGCCGGCCGAGCACAACTCCTGTAAAAAGTCCATCTCTTCCATGAGCTTTTCATCGGATTTAATGCTTGCCAAACTCGGATAGTCGGTTAAATGTACCGATTCTTCGCCGGTTAAGTTTTTGAACACATATTCACTGACAAACGGCATTAAAGGAGCCAAGATTTTGCTTAAATTCAAAAGTACCGTATATAAAGTGTCAAAAGCCTGAGTATCGCCTTCCCAGAAACGGTCACGAGTACGACGGATATACCAGTTGTTTAAAACTTCCATAAAAGATTCGGTTTCATCGGTAGCCAAAGAAACATTGTAAGTTTCCAAGCCGTGTTTTACGACATCTCTTAAGTGTTTTAATTTTGATAATATGTAGTTATCAATAGCCTCGGAAGATGAAGATATCTCTTTGGCCTTATATTCTTCGGCATTGGCATATAAAGTAAAGAAGTAAAAAGCATTCCATAATGGGATTAAAGCTGCTCTTGAAGCTTTGGCAATTTCTTTACCTTCTTTATCAACGGCCAAATTGCCGCCCTTTAATACTGGAGAAGAAACCAAAAACCACCTTAAGGCTTCAGAGCCTATATTTTCCAATACCTCATTAGGGTCAGGGTAATTTTTCAAGCGTTTGGATAGTTTTTGGCCACCTTCGGCGATTAACAAGCCGGTACAAATACAGTTTTTGAAAGCCGGTTTGTTGTGCAAAGCGGTAGATAATACGGTTAAAGTATAGAACCAACCGCGGGTTTGATCCATGGCTTCCACAATGAAATCAGCCGGGAAGTGTTCTTCAAACCACTGTTTGTTTTCAAACGGGTAGTGTACTTGACCGTAGGGCATGGAGCCGGATTCAAACCAGCAGTCAAAAACATCGCTTACCCGACGCATCATTGTTTTTCCGGATGGATCATCAGGATTGGGATATACCACATCATCAATATAGGGTTTGTGTAAATTGGTAACTTCAAAACCGGTTTTTTCTTTAATTTCGGCAATGGAACCAAATACATCTACTCTCGGAAACTGAGGATTATCCGATTTCCAAACCGGAATCGGAGTACCCCAGAAGCGGTTACGAGATATGGACCAATCGCGGGCACCTTCCAGCCACTTACCGAAACGACCGTCTTTGATGTGTTCCGGTATCCAGTTGATTTGCTGATTGTTTTTAACCATTTCATCTCTGAAATCGGTAACTCTGACAAACCAGGACGACATAGCTTTATAAATCAGCGGAGTATCGGTACGCCAGCAGAATGGATAGGAGTGAGTATATTGTTCTTTTTTAACCAGCAATCCGTTAGCTTTAAGCCATTGCATAATCGGTTCGTTAGTTTCAAAAACCTGCTTGCCTTCATAATCCGGAACTTCTGCGGTAAATTTACCGGCTTCGTCAACCGGACAAACAATCGGGAAGTTTTCATCATAAGCACGGCAAGCTTCAAAGTCGTCTTGACCAAAACCCGGGGCAATATGGACAATACCCGTACCGTCTTCGGTAGAAACAAACTCACCGCTTAAAACCTTAAATGCACCTTTGGCTTTTAAGTGCTTAAAGTAGGGGAACATCGGCTCATAAGCAAGTCCGACCAAGTCCGAACCCTTCAAGGAAGCAACCTGTTGAGCATTTTCAAGTTGTTTTTTATAGCGGCCTAGCAGAGCTTGAGCCAAAATGTACTTTTGACCGTTTTCTTCCATAACCGCATAATCTATATCTTTACCGACGGCCAACATCAAGTTGGAAGGAAGAGTCCACGGGGTAGTGGTCCAAACCAAAATATTCATACCGTTTTCCAGCTTAAACATAACGGTAATGGCGTTATCGGTTTTGTCCTGATAACCCTGATTAACCTCAAAATTGGAAAGCGGTGTTTCGGCAGCCCAAGAATAAGGCAAAACCCGATAATCTTCATACACCAAGCCTTTATCGTAGAGTTGTTTAAAGTTGTTGATAACGCTCTCCATAAAGGGCAAATCCATAGTTTTATAATCATGAGAAAAATCTACCCAGCGGCCGATGCGTTTGAACATTTCAACCCAAATACCGGAGTATTTCAATACATCGGAGCGGCAGAAATTGTTAAATTTTTCAACGCCGTAAGCTTCAATTTGTTTGCGTCCCGAAACTCCCAACTGTTTTTCGGCAGACATTTCGGCGGGCAGGCCGTGGCAGTCCCAGCCTAAGCGGCGTTCAACTTTTTTGCCGTTCATGGTTTGGAAGCGAGCCACAACATCTTTTACATAAGATACCATCATATGGCCGTAGTGAGGGGTACCGTTAGCAAACGGAGGACCGTCATAAAATACGAATTCGGCGGCACCGTCACGATTATGTACCGATTTTTCAAAAGTTTTATCTTCTTCCCAAAATTTCAGGACTTCTTTTTCAAGCTCAACAAAGTCGGGCTTAGCCTTTACATCAGCATAATGTTTCATTTTTTATACCTATTGATATTTAAAGTGTTTATTGAATTTAATTGGTTAAATATTTGTATTTAGAAAATAAAATAGCATCCCCTTAGGGGATAATAATGAAAGAAGTTTGTATATAAAAACAACGCATTGTTAAAATCTTTCCTAACCTAAACTGGGAGAAAGGTACATCAACTTTTTGGTATCGTCAATAAAAATTTTAGGCTTTAAGCAATATTTAGGACCTATGCTCACCAGGCAAAGCCAAAAGTAAAATAAGTATTATCTTTATCTGTTGCTTCACATATATTGGAAATGTCATCCAAAGATAAATCTTTGAGGCATGTGCGATTTGCGGTACATTCTTTATCTCCCCACAAAATTTTTATGACATAGGCCTCGGAAGTGTCATCATTGCGTTCCAATTTTAACAATTCCGATGAAAAAGCCTTGCCGATATTTATAATGTTTTGACACACTTCAAAACTGGCGGTAGTGTTGGAAAGCAAAAAAATAAGTCCGTAAGAATATTCTGATGATGAGTTGGAGTAAAATCTTATATTGTTTTTAAATATATCAAACAATCTGTTGGAAGTTTTATCATAATATACGGTATCAGGTAACAGATTAAGCTTTTGCAGCATTTCATTGTAATGAGTCCAGCCGGATGGTGATTTCGGTAGTTGCCGTGAAAGTTGAATACTATTGGCCAGCAACATATTAAAAGCCTCGGCATGTTTATTAAGTTTATATTTCATCATGGCTTTGGAGTAACCGGCAATGGCTCCAACGGAGAGCACGCCGATTATCGCCAGAACTCCCAACATTTCCACCATGGAACGACCTGATTGATAAAATTT
>CALXTJ010000021.1 GCA_944391375.1 uncultured Alphaproteobacteria bacterium | reverse complement strand
TCATGAGACAGCTCATAATCTATATAGGCCGTCTTCATGCTCTGTAAGCACATCTGCTCTTCAAGCATTCGCTCACTGTCCTCACAAAGCTCGCCAAACTTGTCCAGCCACATGTGCAAAAGCTCAATGTCTTTTCTTTTGAGCATGGCCTCCTCAACCTCGTCGGTGGGCACTTCCCTTAAACAGCTCAATACCCGGCGACAAGCCCCTATACTGCCGTTTTCAAATACCCAGAGCAGATTTTCCTGCCAGAAACCCCACATGTCATACAATAACTGCAGAGCTTCCTTGCCGCCGGATATCATCAGACATCTCTCCGATACCGGCTGTGGCCATATTCTTTTTATATAAGCTCTTTTCCAATGCTCCGGAGCTTTTTTGAAGAACTCTATTTCCTCTTGCTCGGAAACATTGCCGATGTGGTCTCGCAAAAACTGACGAAACCCTTGGTAATCACCCTCCTTGAGAATACTTACCAAGCTTCTATTTCTTTTTTTCATAATATATTTAATAATTTATTGGTTCTACTTTTATAGCACCTTAAGTCCTGTTTTGTCAAACATAATTTGTCAACAACGCTCTGTGTTAAATCTTAACAATTCCCGTTGACATGGCATATATGGCAAATAAAGCAATTAAGACCAAAGCTCCGGCCGCATAAGCCTCTTTAGAGCTAAAGACCTTCTCTTCAGGTGCATTTTGCCGACGCGACCAGATATAAACCGGTATACCCAGAGCCACAAATACCACTGCCATCAACAAATACTGCAATCCGGCCGCATATATAAGCCAAACAGCATACAATGAACCGATAACCCCGCACAATAACGCACCGGAACGACGAACATCGGTTTTAGATGGATATTCATGATCTTCACACATTTTCCATAAATATGCACAACTGAACAAATACGCCGGAAGCACCATAACACTGGTAATGCTTAACATTGTGTTCCACGCATTGTTGGAAAAATATACCAACAGCATAAATACCTGCATTAAGGCACTGGTTATCCACAATGATACCGACGGAGCTCCGTTTTCATTTTCCTTGGCAAACTCTTTGGGAAATGTGCCGTTTTCGGCTGCTGCCTGCGGTATTTGGGCAGTTACCATGGTCCAGGCCAACCAGCTGGATAATACCGATATCAATAAACCGATATTCATCAGCCATGCTCCCCACGGACCAACGATTTTTTCCAAGATACCTGCCGTGGACGGATTGGCCACCGCAGCAAGTTCGGCCTGATTCATATAACCGAACGGTAATAAAGACAAAAGTACATAAATTGCCAAACAGCCCATAAAGCCCAACAATGTGGCTCTTCCCACATCTTTGGCTGATTTGGCATGCTGCGACATTACCACGGCTCCTTCAATGCCGATAAATGACCATAAGGTTACCAGCATGGTGCTCTTGATTTGAGCCGATAAATCACCCAGTTTGGCCTTGGTGGCAATACTTTCACCCCAAAAGTCAAAACTGAATTTATCGCTGTGGAAAACAAACATCGTAATCACGATAAACAACAGCAACGGCAAAATTTTGCCCACGGTACCGATAATGTTGATTACGGTTGCCTGTTTAATGCCTCTTAATACCAAAAAGTTAAAGCCCCAAATTAAAATTGAGCCGCCGATTATGGATATTAAATTGTTGCCTCCCGCAAAGTACGGCGGAAAGAAATAATTTAAAGCATCCATGGTAATTACCGCATAACCGACATTACCGCAAATTTGGCATAACCAATACGACCATCCTATTGTAAATCCGGCATACGGACCGAATCCTTCGCGGCTGTACATATAAATTCCGGCTGTTAAATCAGGCCTTACTTCCGATAATACACGAAAAGTGTTGGCTATAAAATAAACTCCGAAACCGGTTATTACCCATGCCAGCAATACTGCTCCGGCAGAGGCTCCGGCTGCCATGTTTTGCGGCAAACTGTATATGCCTCCGCCTATCATGGAACTGACAACAATTGCCGCCAGTGCCCAAACGCCCAATCCGGCCGACGCCTTGGAAGACGTCGCCGGATTTTGGCTTGATGTACTCTTGCCTTTTATCATCCTTTTACCCTCGTTTATTTAACTTTGGCCGGATCGGCGTGCTCAAAGTTTAAAAAGCCTAAACATGTTAAGCAATATCCAAATTGTTGGGTAATGTTCAAATAATTATGGAACATTTGAAATTCGCTATGTTTTTCAACTCCGCGAATTGCCAATTCATGATTTAATGATTTATTTAACCACATCTCGGCATGGCCTTTAGCGATTTCATCATCAATTTGCGTGTCAAAAAACTCTACATATTCGGCCGCCCAACCGCCGATTAACTCGCCTTTTTTATCCTTACCCCAGCAAATACCTACACCGGTGGCTATGGCTTTATGTTCATCGCGGCTGGCTCCGTGTCCGGCCATAATTACTTCCAATACGGCTCCGTGCTTAAACTGATTAACTACCTTATCTACCGGAACAATATTGCCGAATAATTCTTTGGGCAATACCGATGTGTAAGGAATGACATTGAAGTTTTCTATTTTAGCCTGCATTAAGGCCGAATCGTAACAAAATGTTTCAAACGGCTGAGGAGGAATTCCGTCGTCTGATTGGCCGGCACCGCCGGTTTGAAATGCTAAAGTCGGATAACGTACACCTTGTAACATATCTTTTCTCCTTATAAATTAAAATTATTATCCGTCTTTGAGGTAATCTTCTTTTATAATCTTTCAATGTAACCTTAAGTAAAATTTTGGTATAAAAAAAGAGGAAGCATTTGCTTCCCCCTTTTTATTTTTTGCTTTTGTTATCGGTGAGCGGAATGCTCGGCGACTTTTGCCGCCGCTACCATTTGCAGCAGCTCTGATATCGGTAAATTTTTACCGATACGCTCTGGCAAACGAACCTTAAACTCTGATTCAAGCCAGAAAATCGGCAACTCCCAGTTCTTGGGTGTTTTGTAGAAAAAGCTTCCGACCGGCATTTTGAGCATATCCTCATCGGTAAGCTTACTATCTACCTCCGCCAACTCTCTGTACCGTTTCAGTGCCTCTCGGCGATATCTGGTATACAGATACTGTTTGTCGGGACATGTCGCAAGCCTTCTGGCATCTATTAAGAACGAGCCAATGGAAAAATACTTGGCCAGCTCTTCATAGCTGACATCTCCCAGATACGTCAACGGTCTGTTGCTGTCGTTATTGAGCAGCTTTTTGCCGGTTGCCTCCTCCAACTTTTCAATCAGAGAAATCAAGTACGGTCGGTCTATCAGCGGGCTGTCTATTGTGCTCCGGCTGATACGCCCCACAGGAAATCCGGTACACAACGAAAAGTATGTCAGGATATCGCCGGTTTCGTATACGCCGCAAACATCAGCAAGCCACAACTTGACCGTTTGCGTATATTTGTATACAAACCTTTCCGACTTGGCAAACAGCGGAGTTCTCTTTTCATGCGGAAACCTCTTTTCTATTGCCTCGGCACACTCCTCTAAGACCTCAGGATTGATGACATCAACCGGTTGTTGCATCACCAATTCCACAAAGTCTAAATTTTTCATTTGACTCTTAGCTTCTTTCAAAAGCTCATCGGCTGCGGCAATCCTTTGTGCCACATACCTTTTACACAATTTAATTCTGTTCATAATTGAAAAAAATTATAGGTTATTGTTTGGACGCTAGCACATTATTTGGCTTTTAGCAAGTACTTTTTTGACAAAATATACAAACTATATCTTTTCAGCTAAGCTTAAATATTCTGCAGGTAGTAATTCCTCGGCTCTTTTGGTGGTCTGTATGCCCAAACCTTCGCATATTTTATCTAAATTGCCGATACTCTTTAAACTTTGACGAAGCATCTTTCTTCTTTGTCCAAAGGCCAAAGCGGTTATTTTTTCCACTTTTTCCAAAATGTCCGCATCGGGAATTTGAGCCAACGGACGAAATAAAAGTACGGTTGACCATACCTTTGGTGCCGGAACAAAACATTCCGGATTGATATCGGTTAATTTATCTATTTTACACACCAACTGAGCCAAAACCGAAACTCTGCCGTAGGTCTTACTCTTAATCGGAGCCGTAATCCGGTCGGCAACTTCCTTTTGAAACATTAAAGTCATGGCCTGATACTGCGGCATTTGTTTTAACCATCCCACCAACAACGGAACCGATATATTATACGGCAAGTTACTGATTATCTGCCGCGGCAACGGAGCAAGTTCGGTTAAATCGGTTGCCAGTGCATCTTGATTGATAATCTGCATTTTATGCCCGGTCTTATCTTGCAGAGCTTCCATAATCGCCACACACCTTTTATCCATTTCCACAACCGTAAGGCTTTGCGGTTGTTGCTCCAAAACCGAACGCGTCAAACCTCCGGGACCGGGGCCGATTTCTACCATGTTTATTCCGGAAAAATTTTCTAATCCTTGTCTATCAAGGCTTAAACGAACTATCTTATCGGTTATGTTTTTATCCAATAAAAAATTCTGCCCCAAAGCTTTTTGAGCCATAAGCCCGTAAGTTTCAACCGTTTCTCTTAATGATAGTCCGAAATCCATGCCTCTTCCTTATTTATTGATATTTACTATCGCTTTATTGCGAATATCTTTTAAATATTTAGCGGCCAATTCTTCGGTTTTTTTTGTTTTTAACATGGTGCGAATTTCTTCCTCATTTACTTTAGGAGCTTTATCTATTCCGGGGCGATATACTTTATCCAATCTTAAAATGTAGTAATCCGAACCTAACGATATGGCATCGGATACCTCTCCTTCCTGCATCTTTTCCAGAGCTTGCTCCAAGGGTTTGGCCAACATGCCCTTATTTATCCAGCCCAGCCTTCCTCCGCCCGGAGCACTCGGACTTTGCGAAAACTGCATGGCATACAACTCAAAACGCGGATCTTGACGCAAATTGCTTACCAAATCGGCAATATGCTTACCGTCTTTTTTGGATATAACTATCTCCGAAACCATAAACTTGGGCATTTTAACATCTTTTGAAACTGCCGCCATGGCATCCGATACTTCTCGCCCTGTTACTTTTACCTCTTGAGCGGCTTTCCTTTGTACTAATCTGGCCCAGGTCATTTCGGCGGCAAGCTGTGACTTAAACACACTTTCCTTAACTTCTGCCTCTTTTAGCATTTTCCTGAACTTGGCCAAGCTTATCCCGTTGGCTTGGGCAAAGTTTTTCATGCCTTCTTCCAACTCTTTATCCGATAACTCTATACCGTTTTTTTGGCCCTCCTGCAATTTGATTTTTTCTTCTATTGCCGATTGCAAAACTTTATCTATTATCATGTTCTTGCTTTGAGCCGTAACCGGTATTTGCGTTGTGGCCACAAAAGCATTTACCCTGTCTTGAATGTCTTTACTGGTAATGATTTCGCCGTTTACTTCCGCAAAAATTTTTATTTCCGATCCGAACAAATTAACCGGTCTTAATGCCTTTTTACGCTCTTCCTCGGCTTTTTTGGCCATTTCCTGACGATACCTTTCCTCCTCTTGACGCATCTTTTCCTCATAGGCTTGACGACGACGCTCTTCCTCCTGACGACGCATTTCCTCCTCGCGTCCTCTAAACAGTACCGAACTTTGCGGATTTTGAAACATTACACTCGTTCCCGCCGCCGAAACATTTTCTTGAGCCAGGCTTTCCGTGCTCAATATCAGCAATATTCCGCATATCAATCCCTGCAACATCTTTTATCTCCCTACCGACTAGGCTCCCAATCCGCCCAATGTCTTTAAATAAAATGTAAAATTAAATTCGTAGCCGTCATCTAATTCCGGATCGTTTGAATTAGACCGCTTTACGGTAGTCACAAACATAAAACACTCATCTTCATAAATGAGCTCTCCGCCATGCTCTAGCGAGCCTCGGTTTTTATTGGCCAAATCCTGACGATTGTAAAAACTTAAGGACCAATCTCTTGTTAAAGCAACTCTTAACGAGGTATATAATTCTTTACGCTCGTCAAAGTATTCCGAAGAATTTTTATTTTCCTGCAGATATATGTATGATACATATAAATTCAACAGATTATTGCCTATGCGGGCTCCCAATTCGCTATACTGAAATTCAAAATTATCTTTAGAAAGCCTGAACCGATAATTTAAATCCAAGTAAGGCGACGGTGAAGCATAAATTCTACCGACATAGTCGGTAAAATGCCCTTCATTATCTATATTGCTTGTAAAGCTGCTGTTATTGTTAAATTGGTAACTCTGGGCAATAAACGCCGAAGTGCGGCCCATGATGTTACCGTATGAACTCCAATTTAAACCGTAGCTGATACGGCTTCCCGTATCGTTTCGGTCATAACCGGAATATCTGTCCAAACTTAAAATATTGGTATCGTCAAGTTCTACATCTTCACTGTCTTCGTTAGGAATTTTATCCGATAAATTACCGCCGTTGGGAGCCAAAACACCTACCACTACCGGCTCTATAATTTGCCGTGTGTCCTCGGTGGCTCTGATAAACGGTAACTTCCATTCAACTCCCAATTGCGGAAAGACTCTTGCCACTGCTCCGCTAAAATCTGAACCTCCATCCGCAGCTCGGTATTTATCCACATAATAAACATCTGACTTTAACGACGCCATTACCCTGTATCTTTCACCGAACGGACTGGTCCAAGGCAATACCCAGGCATTTATCATGGACATTCTCTGACTTGAGGAATCTTCTTCATGATATACGGACGCAAAATTAAAATTGTTCTGCCAATATGAGCCTATCGGACTGACATCGCTTATAATTTCATAATCCATAAGCGGCAGAACATACGGACGATTATACTTGCGACGCTCGTATTCGGTTTGATTACTGCGTCGTAAATCATAGCTTATCAGCTTGTAATAATATGCTTCAATTGAACCGTAATCACGGTTGTTAAAATACTGTAAACGAACATTGGAGGTCAGCCACGCATCATCCTCATGATCCAAATCCAATTCCTTAAGATACAGGCTGTCCGATGCATAATTGATGTTAGTATCTGCCACCCAATTATCATTTAATTCGTAACGGCCGTATGCAAACAAATTGCCCCGATTGGAAGGGCGATTATCATTGGTATCATGCAAATATGTACCTTGCATGTCCACATAGCCCTTGTTGAAATATCTGCGATACTGTCCACCCCAAACTACATCTTTATCGGTTGTAAATATGGGTGAAAACAAAAAATCGGAATTATCGTTGATATTCCAAAAATAATTAACCTGTAAAGTTCCACCCAAATAATTGTTACTGCCGATATTGGGCATTAAAAAGCCGGACCGCCTCCTAACTTCGGGATCAGGATGTGAGAAAAACGGCGTATATAAAACCGGAACACCCTTTAATTCAATAAACGCATCGTTATAATTGACATTTTGCCCTTCGGCATCGTGGGTTACTTTGCGGGCTCTGATTTGCCATAACGGACTTTCTTTACCTTCGCAAAAATCGCACGGCGTATACACGGCCTGACGCATTACTTTATTGTTATTGGCTTTTTTATGAAAATGCTCTGCCCAAATTTTACTTTCATCTTGCAAAATCGCTTTAATCTTATTCATTTGAGCAAAACTCATTTTATCCGACAATTCTACATTATCGGCAAAAATGACATTACCGTTTTCCTCCTCCAAGCGGACATTGCCGATGGCGGTTATGGTATCTGGTGTCTGCCGATATACCAACTTATCGGCATATAAAGTCATGCCTTCTCTTTTAACTACCACATCACCCAATGCTTCTATGGTTTTTTCCTTATCGTTACTTATCAACTCATCGGCATTAAAATAAATATTCGGTTCGGCATCGGCCGGAGGCGTTTGTAAAACTTCGGTTATGTTAAACGGCTCTACTTGGACAAAGGGTTTTACTTTTTCCTCTTTAATTACCTCACCTGCCACCGGTTCACTTTCGGGTTCAGCCGAAATACTCCACACCGGAGCCACCCCTCCCATGCACAAAGACATGCCCGATAATATAACTATTTTACCGATTTTACTCATATACTGCCTCTTGATAAACATGTCTTTTGCTAAACATATACGGATTATAAAACAGCAACAAATATATGCAAATTATCATCGGAATTAAACAGTTGGCATACAAGGCCGGCAAAAAATATAAACTTCTTCCCGCCAAATTGGTCAAACTCAAATCCGCTCCCTGAATAATGACCATGGCCACTACCGAACAAGTAATGATTTTGCCCTGCCCGCGGCGATTAAAATTACCAATCAGCAAGCCCGTACAACCCAATAAAGCGAACAACAGATTATACCATGGCGTCAAAATACGGCGGTGTCCTTCCACCACATATTTGCGTTTATCGTCATCATCCAAGCTGTCATCCGTTTCGGCATTAAGCAATTCCCACAAAGTTTTTTCTCTGACCGAAGCCTGCTTCATGGGCTTGCCTCCCATGCTGCCTAAATCAACCGCATATCTTTCAAACTTCAAAGACGAAAACCGAGAGCTTTCTTTATCCACTTCCTGACGCATTCCCCTTACCAGCAAAATTCGCGGACCGTCAGCCGTATAAACTATGCGGCCTCTTTCTGCCGATAAAGTTATTTTGCTCTCGGGATTTCTTTCATCATTTAACAAAATGCCCGCTACCGAACCATCGGCTTCGTGCTTGGCTATAAATACCGTCATTCCGTTTTGCAAAGTTGTAAACTCGCCTTCCCGAAACATTAAATGCGATACATTGTTTTTAATTTCCCATTCCAGATTTCTGAACGCATTTTCCGCTTGCGGTATGGCCACATTTTGCACATATATACTCAACAAGGATAATATCAAACCCATATACACCGCTGCCCTTGCATTATACCACGGGCTGATACCGGCTGCTTGCATAATTACCAGTTCTCTGTCATTTAGCATACGATTGTAGACAAACATTACCGACGCAAACAAAGCTATAGGCGATAAAATGGAAAACAGACGCGGCATCAACAATGAGGTCAATTCCACAAACAAGCTGAGCGGCAAACCCTTATTGGTAACCATTTCCACAAAGCGAAGCGATTGCGTCAACCACAACATTGACAGCAACGAAAAAGATACCAATAAAAAGCCGACAAAAATCTGCCGCAGAATATACGAATTTAACTTCTTCATGAGCCGGAGTATATACACATATTTAAAATAAAAAAACTACAATTTTGCGTTACTTCACAAGAAATTACCGAAAATTGCAGTTTTTTTAACCGTATTTTGCCAATCTTTACTTTCCGCCTTTGGTAACAACAACCATCGCTTCTCTTAACAAACGACCGTTTATCATGTATCCGGTTTGTAACTCGGCAATTATTGTGCCGGCCGGTTTGCTTTTGTCTTCAACTTCCTGAACTACCCGATGAAAATTAGGATCAAAAACCGAATCCATTACCTGCATTTTTTCTATACCGAATTTGGAAAACACATGCATCAACTCGTTTTGCGTCAGCTCTACCCCTTTTAACAACGAGGCGTTATCCTCCCCGTCTTTGGCAGCTTCCAAGGCTCGCTGCAAATTATCCGCAACGCCCAATAAATCCTTGGCAAAAGATGATATTGCATACTTGTTGTTTTTTTCAATTTCCGAAGCACACCGCTTCTTTAAATTTTCCGAATCTGCCAACACTCTTAAAAAGTCTTCCTTTAATTTTTCATTTTCCTCTTTAATGGCTTCCAAACTCTTTTCTACATCATCGGATACGGCTTGATCTTCATCTATAGCTTCCGCCGTTTCGGGAGTTTCGCTCATGCTTGCCAACTCTTCTTGTTCTTCTGCCGTTTTATGTTCCTTTTTCATTACAACCTCTTATTTTTTATAATTTTGCCCTTATATTGTATGAACTTAGTTGCTAAACATTCACAAGTCAAGTGATTAAGTGTTTTTTTGTGTTGTCCTTTCAAATAATATGTGTATAATACTTTACATATTATTTATATAAGAGAGTAGAAATGATTTTAAATTCATCAAATAACAGCGGTTTTTTGCAAGAAGGCTTCAATAAAAAGAAAAATTTTAAAGTTTTTCAGCCTTCACATAATGTGGAAATTGCCGCTATGCAAAAGTTGGCAAAAATTCAATGTATGGGCCGTAAACCTTGGAAGGAAATTTTACAAATAAACGCTTGGATGCTTTCGGCCGAAACCGCAACCCTCATGAAGTGGGGCGGATTGGGAATGGTCGCTTCCGAATTGCCGGAAAATTTTAATAAGGTCTTTGGCTCGCAA
Organism: uncultured Alphaproteobacteria bacterium; assembly: GCA_944391375.1. Taxonomy (GTDB): domain Bacteria; phylum Pseudomonadota; class Alphaproteobacteria; order RF32; family CAG-239; genus CAAFZY01. The sequence goes on along the minus strand of CALXTJ010000021.1, from coordinate 9,893 downwards.
AATCATCGTATATCCGTCGTAACTCCCATGTATATCGGTAATACCGGCAAGAAAAAATCTTCCTTTGACGGTAATGTCTACTACGGTGCCGAAGGAATATCTTTGCTTACTCGCAAAATTCTTACCGCTAAAGTGCCTTTTATAAATTCGCACAATAAACTTACCGATTATCCTACCGATTTTTATATCGCTTCACACAATAATACCGATTATATCCTTATTGCCAATAATCATTTCTTTTCCATCAATCCGCATCCCGATAACCCATCGGCTCAGGATGGATGCTATGTTTTAAATGAAAATAATGTCAATGAGGTAGAAAGGTTCGCCTTCTTTTCAAAGGCCGTTTATGTCTTGATTAAAGCTTGTTTTACCGATAAAAATCTGCAACTTAAAGCCCCTAATATCTTAATTGCCAACGACTGGCACAGCGGAGCTCTGGCCGGACTTTGTAAGTACAATACGGTTATGGAGGCTTGTAATCATACCTTAAATGAAAAAACCGCTCACGATATTCAAAATATTCCCATAATCCATATTGCCCACCACTTGGGATATCAGGGCTGGGACTACCCCAATACTACCAAAATTCTTAACTCCTTATACGAGCATAATGCCTTGTGCGTGGTTAAAAATGCCAAAGCTATGAAAAATTCCAATCCCAGAGTTACCAATACTTTAATTGTTTATGATTGTTACAATCAGGCTTCGGGCAGTTTTCATCTTGCCGACAGAGTTATTACCGTTTCCAAAAACTATATGGAAGAAGTGTCTAAAGAATTAAGCTTCGGTTTTGATTTTCGCGATATCTTGAAAATAAGAAAAAATCAAAGAACATTTTTCGGTATCGTCAACGGATATGATAAGCATCTTATCTCTCCCAATCCCGAAAAAATTGAACATCTTAATACTTATTTTCAGGACTTTGATTTTAAAGTTTACTTGCCCAACACTCTGGAAAATAAATTACACAACAAAAAAGAATGTATGCGTTTGCTTTCTAAAATTGCCACCGATAAAGACTATAAACAAAAGGTTATTCCTTTAATTGACATTTATCAATTTGACGATATTACCAAACTTATAAAAAAAGCCGATAAAATTCCTTTTGTTTGCGCCACCAGTCGGCTGGTTGAGCAAAAAGGTTACGATATTGCCGCCGAATCCATTATGAAAATTATTGAAGAGCATAAAAATACCAAAAACGAATTTCCGATTTTTGTTTTGGGCGGTGCCGGAGATGTTGAACTTTACCATATCCTGCAAAAGTTAAAGGACGATGTTAAAAAAATTTCGCCTCGGGCCGCCGAAAGAATTTTTGTATTCCGCGGCTATCGCGACGAATTTGCTTATGCTCTGCAACTGGCTGCCGATTTTTATTTAATGCCTTCCCGTTTTGAACCTTGCGGCTTAACTCAAATGGAAGCCATGGCCAAAGGATGTTTACCGATTGCCATGTCTACCGGAGGATTGGTGGATACCATTGATGACAATATTGACGGTTTCAGAACCGAAGTTTTCTTTAGCGACGGGGTACGCGTCTACGGCTCCAATCTGCAAGCTCAGCGATTAAAAAATAATGTAAATGCTTATGCCGAAACTCTGCTTAAGGCTTTGCATTGCTTCTACGACAATCCGGAACTGATTAAACAAATGACCGTCAACGCCATGGAAAAAGATTTTTCCTGGACCGTTCCCGACGGTTCGGTTTATAAGTACTTTAACTTGTTTACCACCGGAAGTGTTTAAGCGTCCTTTATCTTAATCAAATTTAAAGCCCCGATTGTTCGGGGCTTAAAACACTCAGATAACTTTTACTTAAGCAACTTTTCCCAATATAACTTTATCAATCGGTTTTTTATCGCCTATTTTAATCAGTTTTAGCAATGCTTCGGCTGTTTTGCTAAAATCTTCCTCGCTTTGAGCATGAATCACCGCCAGCGGCCTGCTGCCGTCCACATAATCGCCGATTTGGCAAAAATCGCTAAATCCGGTAGCATAATCTAACTTTTGATCAGGGTGTACTCTTCCGCCTTTTAGGCCGACCAACAGCATACCGATATCTCTTACCGCCATACCCGTTACATAGCCGGGTTCCTTGGCAAATACCGGACGAATAACGGATGCTTGAGGCAAATAGGTTTCATACTTTTCCATAAAATCGCTCGGACCTCCGAGAGCTGCCGTCATCTTGGCAAATTTTTCCGCAGCTTGTCCCGAAGACAATACCTTGCCGATTTTTTCCGCTGCCTCTTTCTGATTACTGCATAGACCACAGGCAACCAACAGCTCTTCGCAAAGTGCCTTTGTGACTTCATCAAGTCGGCGATTGATGTTTTTACCTTGCAAATACTCCACTGCCTCTTTTACTTCCAACGCATTGCCGACAGTGTAACCCAACACCGAGTTCATATCCGTAATTACCGCCGATGTTTTAGTACCGGCTCCTTGTGCAACATCCACAATGGAGCGAGCCAGTGCCTTAGCATCTGCCAAATTTTCCATAAAAGCACCGCTGCCGCATTTTAAATCCATTACCAAATATTCCAAACCGGCCGCCAATTTTTTGGACAAGATTGAGGCCGTAATCAACGGTATGGATTCAACCGTACCGCAGACATCCCTTATGGCATAAATTTTTTTGTCGGCCGGAGCCAAATTTCCGGTCTGTCCGATAATGGCACAACCGACATCTTTTACCGTTTTTGTAAAAGTGGCATTATCTGATAAAGTGTTATAACCGACAATAGAATCCAGCTTATCCAATGTGCCTCCGGTATGTCCCAAACCCCGACCGGCAATCATCGGCACAAAGCCACCGCAGGCCGCCAAAATCGGAGCCAACATCAAACTTACTTTATCTCCAACCCCGCCCGTGGAGTGCTTGTCTATGACCGGAGCCGGTAAATTCCACTTTAAAACATCTCCCGAATCCCTCATGGCTAAGGTTAAAGCTACCGTTTCCTCTTTATCAAATCCATTTAAAAAAATCGCCATTGTCAAAGCTGCCGTCTGAATATCGGCAATATCTTTATTGACCACGCCCTTGATAAAAAAGTCAATTTCTTCTTTGCTTAATTTCTGTCCGTTTCTTTTATGGCGAATAATCTCTTGCGGAAACATGTTATTTTTCCTCCATATACATTTTTAACAATCGGGCCAATTTTACCGCCGCACCGTCGGCTTGGGCCAAGGTTTCGGCATGACTTTGCGTTTTTTGTTGTAAACCGGTTCCCAAATTGGTAATGACCGAAACTCCCAAAACCTTCATGCCGGCATAAACGGCGGCAATAACCTCGGGAACGGTTGACATCCCCACGGCATCGGCTCCCAAAATGCCAAAAGCTCTTACTTCCGCAGGCGTTTCAAAAGTAGGGCCCAATACCATTAAATAAGTACCTTCATATATTTTAATTCCCTGCTCTGCCGCAATATCCAAAAGACGAGAGGACAATACTTTATCGTATGCATTGCTCATGTCCGGAAATCTCGGTCCAAACCTTTCATCATTGGGGCCGATAAGCGGATTTTTTCCGCTTAAATTGATATGATCTTTTATCAGCATCAAAGAACCTGCCGGCATATCCGCTCTTAACGAGCCGGCGGCATTGGTCACAATCAGCTCTTTAATCCCGACGGCGGCAAAGGCTGCTATTACCTCTTTTATAAGTTCCGGTTTATAGCCTTCGTAAAGATGAAAACGGCCCTGCATACAGGCTACTTCTTTTGCACCTAATCTACCGATAATCAAATTTCCCGCATGTCCGCTTACCGTACTTGCCGGAAAACCTAAATCTTGATACGAAACAACCTGTTTATCAAGTATATCATCGGCAAGTCTGCCTAATCCGGAACCTAAAATCAACAAAGTTTCCGGATGCCTATTTTTCAAAAATTTTTGTAAATTGCCAACATACTCTTCTATCATGACCTTAAACTCTCCTCATGAAAAGCTACCGGCAATAATTGCCCCAGTTTATAACTTTTTTTAATACCTTCAAGATTGGCCAGATACACCGTTGTATTTGTATCGGAAAACTCCAAAATCCTTTGCAAACAAGCTCCGCACGGCGTAATTAAATCTTTACCGTCGGCCACAACCACTATGGCTTTTATCAATCTTTCTCCGTCGGCGTTCATGGCCGCTATGGCTCCCGCTTCGGCACATGTTCCGCAAGGGTATGATATATTTTCCACATTGCAGCCGCCGTAAATTTTACCGTTGCCGCCCAAAATTGCCGCACCTACGGCAAAACCCGAATACGGTGCATACGCATTATGCCTATATTCCAAAGCCGTTCTAAAAAGTGCATCTTTGTCAGACATTTTTTTGTTTCCTTAATCAAAAATTAGTTGATTTATAATATGGATATTATACATTATTGATATGTTTGGCAAAGACTTTTTGCATTTTTACAGGAGAATCGTACGGTGTTTAAAAAACTGATTATCGGATTGGTGGTTGTTTTTGCTCTGATATTAGGCGGTGTATCGGCCTATGTGTCAACTATTGACTGGAATAAACATAAAGATAAAATCGCCCAACAGTTTGAAAATGTTACCGGTAAAAAAATTGTGTTTGAAGGTAATGTTTCTCTTTCCGTTTTTCCCTCTCCTTATCTGACGGCCAAAAATATTAAAATTTATAATCAAAATGCTCAGCCAGGAACTCCTCCTTTGGCCGTTATTAACGAGCTTGTTACCGACTTGAGTTTAATGCCTCTGCTTAAAGGCAATTTTATAGTTAATAATATGTCTTTGGTTAATCCTAACATTTTAATTGAAGTTGACCAAAACGGACACTTAAATTGGGATACTCCCTCACAAACCGAACAATCGGAAAATTTTGAAAATATTGATGTTGCCTTAAACAGTGTTATGCTCAAAGATGCTTCGGTGCAAATTATTAACCCAGGGCTGAATACCGATATACATTTGCAAAATCTGAATGCCGAAGTTACGGCTCAGAGCATTAAAGGCCCTTACCGTATAGACGGTAATTTTGTTAAAGATAATAATCCTGCCGGATTTGCTCTTACTTTGGGTACCTTATCTGACAGTTTTGCCACTTCGCTTAATCTGGTGCTTACTCATCCTACCACCGAAAGTTATGCCCGTTTTGACGGTTCCATGCTTATGAGCAATAATGAAATTAACGGCAATTTTATTGTGGAATCTAAAAAACCTTCAACCTTTTTAAACAGTATTACCAACCAAATGATACTGCCCGAAAAATTTAATTATCCGTTGGCAGTTTCCGTAGAATTAAAAACCAACAAACAACAAATTGATTTATCAAGCTTTATCGTTAAATACGGCAATGATACCGCCGGAGCCGGAAATATTTTAATTCCGCTCCGTCCGCAGCCCGATGAAGACAGAAGAAAAATTGAAGCCAATTTTGAAATGACCGATCTTGATTTACAACCCATAGAAGGACTTATCAAAGAACGACTCAAAAAATATGACTCTCACCCCGGAAGCTACCAGCCCAATCTGGATTTTGATTTAACCCTGAATATTAAATCGTTAAAAGCTCTCTATAACGGACAATCCCTCAGAAACTTTAACTTAAATGCTTCCGTGGTTGATAATGCAATCAATATTAAAAACTTATCGGCCTTATTACCGGGAGATACCGATTTTCAAGTTAAAGGCGATATTTTTGAAAAAGATAAAAATCCGGCTTATAACTTACAGGTTAAAAGTATAAGTCAGGACTTTTTAAAATTTATCAACTGGCTTAATATTAAACCGCAACATTACAAAGATACCACATATCGCAATGCCCTGATTGATTTTGGTTTGTCTGGCAATTTGCAACAGATTAAAATATATCCGGTATCATTTAAGGTTGATAACACTTCGGGACAAGGCGTCGTCGGTATTATTCGCGGCGATAAAACTAAGTATTTTGTTTCGGCCGTTGCCGATTCGGTAATGTTTGATAATTATGTTCCGTGGCTTAACGATGAACAAAAACAATTGCCTTTGGCCGATAAAGCCAAACTCGTTTTGAATAAATTTTCCTTCCTTAACGGTCTGGATTTGCATTTTGATGCCAAAATAAATTCCGGAAGTTATAATCAGATACCTTTTGAACAACTTTCCGTTTATGCCGATATTAAAGACGGAACCGTTAGTTTACAAGATTTTAGCATTGTCAAAGTTGCGGCTTCTTCCCTGAAAATCAACGGAGCCATTTCCGGACTTGGTAATCTGCCGACCTTTAGCAACTTAAAATATGAGCTTGCTACTGCCGATTTTTCAACTTTAAGTAAAACTTTGGCTTTGCCCCTGCCGCAACTGCCGCTGATTGATAAGGCTCAAACCGTTAATGCCAAAGGTATATTTACCGGTGACTTAAATGATGTTAATATTAAGGCCGTAACCGCTATTGATAAATTAAACTCGGTATATGGCGGACGCCTTTACGCTTTTGAAAACAAATTGAATTTTAAAGGAAATTTGGAGTTCAAAACTCCCAATTTTACCGATTTTGTAAGATTGCTGGGCTTTAATTATCAGCCTCAAAACATGCCGGCTAATATTTTTACTTTTGAAGGCTCCGTTACCGGTAATACCGATAATTGGAAGGCCGAAAACTTAACTGCCTTTGTCGGAACACATAATTTTAAAGGTTCGGTATCTAAAAGTTATGCCAATAATCGGCCCGTAATTGATGCCGATATTACCGCCAATAAGTTTGAGTTTGACCGCTTTATATATAATCCGATGTCTAAAGCAACACAGCTTAAATATGCTCAAGAAAATGCCGATTTCTTGAAAAAACCGATACCGGATAAAACCGTAATAGATTATGACTTTTTCAAAACCTTTGATATGCACGGCAAATTTAAAACCGACAGCTTTAATTACGGCACAATTTATTTTGATAATCTGACCACGGATATAGATATTTTGCAGGGCGTTATAAATGCCAAAAGCCTAAAAACAAACTACAAGGGTGCTTCCGTTGACGGACAATTTAACCTTAACATAAACGATAATCCGAAAATTGTCGGCAAACTAAAACTCGGCAATTTTAAAATTGATACTTTAGGCGGCAAACGCTATTCGCTTAACGGCGGTATGCTCAGAAGCACCACGGAATTTGACACCTCCGCAGCTTCGGTTTACGATTTTATATCACAACTTAACGGAAAAATTTCGTTTGATATTGATAATACCGTGTTTAAAGGGTGGAATTTGGCTGCCATTGAACAAGATTTGGAACAACGCACTCACTCAGATAATCTGTTTGAATTTTTAAGAGACAATCTACAAACCGGTGAAACACCGTTTGAACTGGTCGGAGCCGAAGTTAATGTAAAAAACGGCAGTTACTCGTTTAAAGACGGGCTAATGGCCTCATCAGCCGTAACCATAGATTTTGTCGGAAACGGAAGCTTAAAAGATTGGACTACCGATACTTCATTTTTGTTAGTATTTGAGCAATTGCGTGATAAAATTTTACCCATAGAATTTTTATGGAAAGGTTCTTTAAACGCACCTAATTTGGTAGTTGATGCCACGGCTCTTAAAAATAAATACGATGACTATTGGGCTAAAATTGCCAAGGAAAAACGCGAAGCCGAACAAGCCCGTATTAAAGCCCTTAATGAAAAAATGGCCGCTTTGCAAGAAAAAATCAAACCGCTAAAGGAAACTCTTACCAAAGAGATTTTTCCCAAAATTGAACAATATAAACCTTTAAGCAGCAACTCGGACATTAAAAGTCGTTATGACAGTAATCACCTTGTGGCCATTGATATTAACAATCAACTGGATATGATGATTGAAAAAGCCAAAAAGGAATTTACCGAAGAGGAAATCACCGAAATGAATGCCGGAGTTGATTCTTTTGTCCCGCAATTAAATGATATGATAAAGCTTTTGGATGAAACTTTTGCTTACGATGTTAAAATGCACGCCGGCACGGCCTATAACAACATTAAAAGTATTTATGATAATGCTCAAACCAAAGCCGTAAACTATCAAAAAACCTTGGATGCCTATGTGTTGAGATTGTTGCAGCTGGGTTCGTTGGTAGTTTTAGATAGAGATCCTAAAGCTTCTGACTACAAAAATCAGATAGAAACCTCTTTAAAAGTAATTGAAGATATCAATTCACAGGCTAACACAACTCGTGAAGCAGTGGAAGGAACCGAAGATATCAATGAGCTTAATCGGTTACATAACGTTATGAAAGAGTTGGATGATAAGTCGCAAAAAGAACTGGCCAAACTAAATACCAGCTTGGAGGAATTATTTGCCTATACTCGGCAATTGGTAAGAGAAGAAGAAGATGCCAAAAAAGTACCCGAACAGAAAGCACCCGAGCCTGAAACCAAAATAACGATTATTGATGAAACCGTAACTAACACTCAGGCAGATTTACAACAAAATACGGCCGGTCAGGAATCCTTATTGGTAAAAAATGAAAATAACAATGAAAATAACACGGCAGAGAATGTTCCGGTTCAATCCGTAACCGCCAAGAGCGGCGACACATTGACGGAAACATTAAATGCCGCCAATCAACCAAGCTCCGGCAAAGTTATTTCTTACAGCTCAAAACTGGCACCGTCGGGTACCATAACCAAAGGTAAACAGATAATCAAAACCGAGGAAAAAAAGGCTTTTATTCAACCGCAGAATCAGACTGAAAGCCTGCTAAAACCAATCACTGATGATCAAGTGGCGGCCGGCGGAACCATTACGAAAAAGCGTTAAAATAAATACCGATTTGTGAGCATATTATATAACCTTGAGCTTGCTTTATATAAAACAAGTGATATATTTTGAGTATAAGATTAACTTAAATTATTGGGAGTATGATATGTATACCAAGCCAGAGGTTTGTATTTTACCGGTAGCAGGGTTGTCAACTCGTAATTTACCGGCGACTAAAGTTTTGCATAAAGGATTTTTAACCTTAAACAACTTACCGATTATTCAATATGCGGTAGAGAATTGTCGTGAGATAGGTATTAAAGAGATTATCTTTATTTACAGCGATCAATCATGTAAGCATTTATTTGAAAAATATTTTGCCCCGTATCCGTGGTTGGAAGAGCATCTTAAGAGCCATGGTAAGGAGGTGTTGCTTAAAGCGGTTAAGGATGTAATTCCGGAGGGGATGAAGTTTTCGTTTGCGGAGCAAGAGAAGCCTTTAGGCAACGGTCATGCAATTTTGATGGCCAAAGAATTGGTCGGCAAACGCGATTTTATAGTAATGTGGCCTGATGATGTATACATCAATTTCCACGGAGAAGGTATATTAAAGCAGCTTTGTGATGTTTATCAGAAGACGGGCGGAGTTGTTGAAAACATTATGGAATTTCCGAAAGAAGATATGGTCAGATACGGAGCTTTGGTGGGAGCTGCCAGAGACGGAAGGATAGTTCATGCCAAAGGGTTGGTAGAAAAGCCGAAGTTGGAAGAAGTTCCCTCCAATTATGCCAGCATGGGGCCTTACATTTTGCCCAATGTGGTAATGGATATTTTACCTGAGGTTAAAAAAGGCTCCAACGGTGAGATAAATTTAACCGATGCCATAAACTTAGCTGTTGAAAGAGGAGCACCGTTAATCGGGGTATTGTGTGATGCCGTGCGATTTGATTGCGGCACTAACGAGGATTTGGCCAAGTCTAACTTAAGATTATCTTTAATGAAAAGTGCCGAACTTAGGGCTTATGCCAAAAAACTTTTGGATACCATGGCGGTGTAATGCGGTTATTTAACTATTAAAGGCGGATTTTATCCGCCTTTTTTGTAGTGCCGTAAATTATTAAATTGCTTATGGTTGTATTAGAGGACTTTATCCACCGACTTAACTTTAAAATTGCAAAAAAAAAAAAAAGGTAAAAAAAAAAAATAAAAAAACATTT
>CALXTJ010000020.1 GCA_944391375.1 uncultured Alphaproteobacteria bacterium | reverse complement strand
CGCAATAAAAAAAGGAGATGCCCTAACCGGCAAAGTAACAAACCCTGATTGCATTATTAAAATGGAAGTACAATAATCGGCATCCGTTCTGTCTCCGATGGTCAAACCAACAATTACTCATCTAAAATATTTATCTTAATTGTTTTATGTGCGGTTTTTGCTTTGGATTATGCCGTGATGATTGTTGGACATGGAATGAAGAACGCGGCTGCCTTAAAGAAGATATTTCCGACAGACAAGAAAAGTAGAAGTGTTAGATTACCGTCCCCAAAACTATCTATCCGAGCATAACTGCAGATAATTTTTTATCATTCAGCTTTTGGGGGTAAAGATTATACGAAAGTGCTTTTTGGTTATAAATTTTTACTAAGTTCAATAATCGGAATATCCGTAAATTCTTTTGGATGCCACTTTTTTTCGTTTTGGGTTTCAATAAACCCCATTTTATGATAAAAAGGCAACGATGGTCCAAACTTTAGTGTCCAAACCGCACACTTCGTGTATCCGGCTTTTTTCTTAAGACCAGTCACATATTCCGCAAGTTTTGTTCCGACACCTTGTTTTTGAAATAAAGGGTCAACATACAGAGCTTGAATTTCGGTTAAGTTATTTTCATGGTCAACCATATAAGCAAAGGCAATTATCTGTTGCTCGTTTTCCGCAACATAGCACTCGGCTGTTTCAAGGTAGCGGGCCGTCCTTTCCACTATTTCATCATTTACGGTCTTAGCGTCTAAATAATCGTCGGGTAAATAACCGCGATAAGAAACTTGATAAGCAGCCACATGAACTTTTTTAATACCTAAAGCATCAGAGGGCAGGGCTTTTCTTATTTTCATATTATAATCTTTTCCAAGTGCGTTGTTTGTTCTTTTCTTCTTTATCACGAAAGGCTTGTTCCAAATCAATGCCGTGCATATTGGCAAGTGAGCAGATGTAAATAAAAACATCGGCCAGCTCTTCGGCCACATCACCGACTTTGGAACCGGAACCGATTGAGCCGTTTTTGGAGTTTTTTCTGACTGCCGAGATAACCTCTCCGCATTCTTCGGCCAACAAACAGCATTCATAAAACTTATCGGTGGTATTAAAACCGCGTTCCTGCTTCATTTGTAAAACATATTGCTGAAAATCCCGTAAAGTTGGGTTATCTTTAAGTACAAGTGTCATATTTTACCTCTCAAACGGTTGTATATCCGCTAAAAACAATTAAATGTAATACATCTTCATAAACCTAGTCAAGGATGAAAAAATGATAATTGTTAATGATAAAATGCAGCACAATTACATTTATGAGCGAGTGGAAGCGGAAGGTGCAAATTTTGCCGCAGATTTTAAGCCGGAATTAACGCCCAAAGAAATGTTGGAGCTAGGAGTTTTTGAAGGCCATTATTTAAATGATTGCCGTGAGGAATTTCCGGCATCCTGGTTTGAAAATGCCAAATTATCTCCGTTACATCCGGATGTTAATTGCAATTGTTTTAAAATCAAATCGCGTTTATCGTTATCCGAGTGGCAAAAAAGGGGGTGGATATATCCGCCGGATGTGCGGGGTTGGTTTCAGTGGTACTGCCGTTATTATATGGGACGCCGCATTCCGGCCGTTGATGCCGTACAAATCAAAAGATGGCGGGCTTTCAAGCGGCATAAGGCTCAAATTGAAAAAAATTGCCGCATGCTGGATTTTGAGTGTCGTCCCAAACAAAGACAAGCCTTATTGCAGTGGGCATATAATCCGTTTTTTTAGATGTAGATAAAAAGAGTTGTCATTTATGTAAAAAGGCTGTATACTTAGACAAAATTTAATACAAGGACTAAATGATGATACATAAAAGCGGCTTGGGAGCCTTATATACACCGGATAAAACCAGTTTCAGGATATTATCGGAACATGCGGAAAAAATAGAGTTATGCCTGTTTTCCGAGGATGAAAAACAAGAGTTCAGAATTCCGCTCAAACGGGAGGGAAGTTTATGGCAGGTTGATGTTAAAAATATTCGTCCCGGCCAAAAGTACGGATATCGGGCTTACGGGGAGTATAATCCGGACAAGGGCTTATTTTTTAATCATCACAAATTGGCGATGGATCCGTATGCTTTGGAAGTGTCCAAAAGTTTTACGGGATGGCAGTCGGAAGATTTAAGTGTGGAAAACAACACCGATACGGCTCTTTTAATGCCCAAGGCGGTGGTTGTTGATGAGAGTTGTTTGTTTGACAGGCAAAAGTATCCGTATTTAGACAAGCGTCCTAATTTTGATATGGGCAAAAATTGCATATATGAAACGCACATTAAAAACTTTTCCTATTTAAATGAGCACATAGCTCCCCATAAACGAGGTAGATTGGAAGCCTTGGCAGATGATTGGGTAATAGAATATTTTCAAAAGCTGGGAGTAAATAACATAGAGTTAATGCCGATAACTCCGACCTGTCCGGGGCGGCAGATACCGGAAAGACAAGGTCGTTTTGACAGTTGGGGTTATAATCCGTATTGTTATTTTGCCATAGATCCGCGATACGGTAATTTAACTGATTTGGCAGGGGTTATCAACAAGTTACACCAAAACGGCATAAAGGTAACGGTAGATGCGGTATTTAATCATACCGGAGAGCATGCGGCCACGGGATATTGGAACAGAGCGTTATCGTTTAAGCTATTGGACAGTCCCAATTATTATCGTTCGGCAGGTGATAATAAGGCCGAATATATGAACACGACGGGTTGCCACAACAATTTCAATTTAGACAGTTCGTTTGGTCATTTAATATTGCATGATTATATAAACTACATGTATTCTTTGGGTTTTGACGGAATAAGGTGGGACTTAGGGGGAGATAACGCCCTTGACAATTACGGCAGGTTTCAAGATAACGGAGCCTTTATTAAGGAGTTGCAATACGCAACCGAAAAATTAAAGATGGAAATGTATGTAGAGCCGTGGAGTGCAATGGGCGGCAACTTTACGGGCCGTTTTGCCGGACTGGTTCCGGAAGTTAAGGAATGGAGTGATAAACGGCGGGAATTTACGGCAGATTTTTTCAGTTCACGGGAAAATGTTGCCGGGGAGTTCGGCAATCAGGTGTCGGGTTCAGCCATTACCGATAAAACGGGAACAAAGAGTGCGGTAGTCGGCACGGCTTTTACGCATGACGGTTTTAGTCTTGTCGGGGCGTTTAAGTACCATAAAGATACAACGCCTAACGGGGAGAACGGTCGGGACGGCAGTGCCGATAATTACAAAAAATCGGCAGATGAGGACGAGCTGTTTAGAAGGGCTTCAAGTGCGGCGGCTTTAAACATTTTAAGTAAGGGGATTCCACTGTTAAGAAACGGCGATGAGTTAGGTTACGCCAGTGCCAACAACAACCCTTACTGTATAGATGATGCTTCGGTATGGTTGAAGTGGAAAGAATTAAATGAAAAAGAAAAGAAGTTGTTTAAGCAGATATGTAAATTAAATGCGTTAAGGCGGGCCCATCCGATTTTTACGGATTTAAGTTTATATGAGGGCCGCACGGTGGACGAGAACGGAGTAAAGGATATTACCTGGCTTCGCCCCGACGGCAGTGAGATGACGGAAAACGAGTGGCGGCAGCCTTTTCATAAAACCGGAGCTTATATGTTAAACGGAGCGGGTAACGGCAAGCGAGCATCCGATGACGACTTTTTGATAATGGCTTCGGGAGATAACGATTATACCATAGAATACACATTACCTACACCGCCCTCGGGTGAAAAATGGGAGCTGTTGTTAGATACTTCCAAAGGAGAATTTGAAAAGGTAGGAATACCTTATGAGTCAGGCAGTAAATATGCACTAAAGCCGTATTCGGTAGTTGTATTTACCAGTCATGCCGTACCGAAGCGAATGCGGGAAAGGTTAAAAAATGCCGCAATATACGGAAAAGGCGGCTATGGCCGATAAACATCAAAAAGCCCCATGTTTTTTATAAACATGGGGCTGATTTTACTCTAAGGAGAACCGCCGGTAGTACTCGCCTAGGTAAGACTTGAGTACCGTAAATTCTTCATCGGTAAGCTCAAGTGCATAATTGCCCAACAAAGCATTTACGAGCTTGTCTTTGAGGGTGGCGTCCAACAGGTGGGATGTCGTGCTCTGCGGCAAGCGGTTGACTTTTTTGAGTTCTTCGGCCCACTGGGCAAAAGTGCAACCTCTAAAAGTCCACACATACAAAAACACCCCGCTTAATGTGGCCTCTTTGCCATGCCTTAAAATGGCATATTCATTGCCATCACCATATCCGGAAGGAAGTTTTTTCAAAAAACCTTCCATGAATACCACATCTTGCCGGTACTCGTTGTAATATACGGCTGCATAACCTTTATATTCCTCTTCTTTTTTAAGGAGGCGGTCAGCACCGTATTTTTGCTTCATTTCCTCAAAAGAGGAAAAGTTACCGGCAAAATCCATAGCCTCTGCCAATGATAGTTTAATTATCAGCGGCTCTTGGCCGCCAAAATTGCGGCTGGCATCACGAATCGCCAATGCGGCGATGTTAATTTTAATTTTTTTCATAATTTTATAAAAATTTTGTTTGACAAAACAATACACAACTTTTTTGTTTTTGGCAAGATGTTTTTTTAAAACGAGTTGTTTACAATCGTTAAAAAGATGTGCCGATATTAAAAAAAATTGTTAATATAAAAAGGAAAGGGGAGTGGCATGACAGATAAATTTAATGATTTGGGCTTTGCCAAACTTGATGTCAGTCGTCAAGAGCGTACGGGCATGTCGGAAACAATTTTTTGCCAAAGTAAAACCAAAGAGCAGCTGGTAAAAATATATCAGTCATTTGCTAATGAAAAAATATCGGTATTGGGCACGCGTTGTTCTAAAGAGCAGTTTGAATATGTAAAGCAAGCCGGATTGCCGGTAGAATATGATACAACTTCGCAAATTATGAAAATGCGTTTTGGTTCGGTGCATAAGTTGCCCGGCAAAGTTGCGGTATGCACCGGAGGCACATCGGATTTACCGATAGCAGAAGAAGCGGCTCAGGTAGCGGAATTTTTCGGAGCTGAAGTTGAAAGATATTTTGATGTAGGCATTTCCGGTATTCATCGTTTGTTATCCAAAATAGAGCAAATCGGTGCGGCACAGGTCATTATATCCATATCCGGTATGGACGGCAGTTTAAGTTCGGTAATTGCCTCACAAGTTAAAGCTCCGGTCATATCCGTTCCCACCTCGGTAGGTTACGGAGCGTCGTTTAACGGTTTAACGGCATTATTGACAATGATAAATTCCAGTGCGGAGGGCATGTCGGTTGTTAATATTGACAACGGATTCGGAGCCGGAGTGCTGGCTTGCCGCATTTTACGCATGATAGAGAGTTATAATTTAGGTAAGCAAAAATAAACAATAAGCATAAAAAGTAAAAAATAATACTTGCTTTTTGTTTGGTATTATGTAAGTTAAAGGCAGTGCCGGTTTAGCTCAGTTGGTAGAGCAACGCATTCGTAATGCGTGGGTCGTGTGTTCAAGTCACATAACCGGCACCATTTTTTTAAAGAAAGTTTTATCATGAACAAATATGAGGAAATGGTTTTAGAGTGCCACAAAGCAATGGAGTCGGCGGTTAATGAGCCGTATTCGGTTGAGCTTTTGGAGTTGCGTCGGCGTCTGATTAACGAAGAAACGGCAGAGCTGAGTGCCGAAATTGATAGTTTGATAGCCGAATTAAAAACCAACAATAAGGTAAACAAAGAAACGGTATTAAGGATGTATAAAGAACTTGCCGATTTACAATATGTTTTAAGCGGTACGGCAGTAAGTTTAAATATACCTTTTGAAGAAGTATTTAAACGTGTTCATGAAAGCAATATGTCAAAATTGGTAGACGGTAAGCCGTTAAAAAGGGCTGACGGCAAATTTTTAAAAGGCCCCAATTATAAAAAGCCGGATTTAAGCGATTTGTATTGATGATACATAAAAAAGGAGCTCTGTTGTAAACAGAGCTCCTTTTTTGCATTTAAATTTCCACTTCTTCCTCTGTCCAATCATCCACATTCGGACGATCAAAGGTAATTGGATAGCGAGGAACCTTGACGATTATGGAGGAGGTTGCGGTTTGTATGTTATTTTCGGTATTTTTGATAAGTGCGGAGCACTTTACCAAATACCTTTCAAAACAAACCTGATATCCCTGTTCATCATCAAGGCGTATAACTTCTACCGGCAACAGCTCAATTTGGGGTTCAATAACCGCAAATTGATAAGTCCCGTAAAGCTCGGCTCCTTCTTCGGTCCAGCAGATTGGAACAAAGAAATCGGAAAATTCCAATACCTGCCGCCTTTGATAGCAGGTCTTGGCAATATCCCTCTGAGCGGAGCTGAAAGTAATTACACTTTGTTCGGAAATTGACAGCACCTCAAACTGCGGGTTGCTGACAATTACTTCCGTAAACGAAGTGTCCAGAGGAGCAGCATAAGTGAGCTCAATCAGATGTTCGGTTTCATTCAAACCGTTATCTATGATTATTGAGCTGACATAGCTGCTATCATCTTCTGCGGTAACCGATTTAGTTACCGAAGGAGCACGGATGGTTTCTATCCGTACGCAGCTGCCAAGAAGCATCCCGCATCCCAGCAGCAAGAATATAAGTGGTCTCATAATTGTTAAATAATAGGTTTTCTAAGACTTAGTATATACTATATTACATCCTATTCAACACAAAAACCTCTTTAAGCGATAAAACGATTTAAAAACAATAGGTTGCTTTAATTATTTTCGCCATTTTCTTTATTTTTTGCGGATTTTTTCTTAGCATAGAACTGCGTTTCCGATTCTACGGTGGTATTGCCCTTATGGACCACAATCTGCTGGAACGGAATTTCAATACCTTCCTCAATAAAGCGTTTATTGATTTCGTAACGAAGCTCACTGGGAATAACCCAACCGGCCCAAATATTGCTGGAATAGCATCGTAGTTCAAAGTCTAAAGAGCTGGCACCGAAATTTTGGAACAAAACATAAGGAGCCGGAACTTTAAGAATTTTTTTATTGTTGCGGGCACATTCCAATAAAATTTCGGTAACTCGGTTGACATCGGAACCGTAAGCCACGCCGACGGTAACGGATTGTCTTGTCCAGTTGTTGCCGTGAGTAAGGTTAGTTAAAGAAGAGGAAATAAGGGTAGCATTAGGTATAATAACGCTGGTTTTTTTGAAGGTTTCCAGTTCGGTGGAACGAATGTTGATTTGTTTAATTTGTCCTTCTTCACCGTTAAATATAACCCAATCGCCGACTTTAAAAGGTCTTTCAAACAAGATGATAATACCGGAAACAAAGTTGTTAATAATGTTTTGTAAACCAAAACCGATACCAACCGACAAAGCACCGGCGATAACCGCCAAGCTTGTTAAGTTGCCGCCCATAACAATAATGGCCAGCAAGGTTGCTATAATAAAGCCTACAAAGCTTACACCCGAGGATAGGGAATGCTTAATGCCATCATCAATATCCAGTTTAGAAAAGACATTATTGGTCAGATTATTTTTAACAATTTTAACCAAAGCCAAAGAGCCGAAGAAAACAACAATTCCTAGTACAATGGCAATAAGGGAAATTCTGACGCCGCCGACATTAAATCCGAAGAGCAGCTTTTTGACCATATGTAAAATCAAATCACCGGACATTCCCCATAAATTGAGTAATATAAAGAGGAAGAACAGGGCAATTAAGGGAGTTAATACAAGACTTAAGCCAAAATCAACTTTAGCCAAGAGTTTGCGACGCATTCTAAAATTTTTAACCCAAAAACTCATCAACAAAATGCGTCTGACAAGTTCGGATACAAGCTTATGAAAGATTATAAAAATACCCAATAAGACGGCACTGGCAATGTAGCGGTTAAGTATAAACTCGGACAATTCCGGATAACCGAATAAAGATATACCAAAAGTGACTATACAAACAAAAGAGGTGATGAAAATAATTTTAAAATGAGTACTCATGGTATCATCATCGGCATTTTCATCATCATCGGCGGTATTTTCCTCTTCCGGAGCATCATCAGGTTTATCATCGTTTTCTTGAAAAATTTTAGCAACCAGTAAAATAATCACAAAAGCTTTAACGGCACAGGATGCGGCAATTAAAAAGTTAATCAGGTTTTGCGGATACTGTGCGGTTACGGCAATATGTTCCAAAAGGGAAATAAGTCCTATTAAGATAATGCTCAAATACAGGGCATGGACCAAGCTTACGGCTTTGGGAGTATCAACATTTATAAGCCGCCATTTTTCATTATAAGGAGCAAAAGTAACTCGGGCGACGGCTCTGGCTAATATTACATACAACAGATAATACAAAAAGCTGTTAATGACAACACCGAACAAGCCGATGGTAAAAATTTGCATACCGATAAGCCATATAAGCAAACCGCCGATAATCAGCGAAGGAATAACCCCGTAAGCAATTGCCACAAAGACGGCGGCACTTATTTTTTGGCCGTAACGCGGATTTTCAATATCTTTACGATAGCCCCAATTTTTCATAATAAGTCTTCGTAAAATAAGTCCGGCCCAGAAAGTACCGATAAGTATAAAAATAAAAGGTAGTAAATAAGTTAAAACATAAGTTTTGGAGGAATTATCCAAAGTTTTGTACCAAAGTATGGGAGATATGGCAATATCCCACGCAAAGCTTATAAAAGCTTTAATTCCGGCCAAAAAGTTTTGCGGTTCAATTAAAACGGCTTGTTTGTTGACCAGATTGCCCAAAAGTTTTTGATTGCGGGAGTTAATAATCAAAATATTCAACTCATCAATTTTGACCTGCAAAATCTGTGCTTCGGCAATACGGCTTTTAAGGATAGCCAATTCATTTTTAAATTCGGTGCGTTTTTGAGCAATAACTTCCAATTCCTTGGTTCCGTCGGAGGGCGGCTCTCCCAGAGCATCAAGTTGTTTTTGCACAAACTTGGCTTCTTGTTCATTGGTTTGCTTAAAGGAGTTTAAGTCGCCGGAAACCTGATAAAGAAAGTTAAGATCGGTTTCAATACTTTGGAGGGTAAAGTTACCGCTTTTCATATTTTCTTCAATAGAATTCAGTTGTTGCGAAAGAGAGTCAAAAGGCAAAGTTTCGCCTTGGGCAGCGGCAGTATTTACTGCCATTATGCACAAAAACAGAAAAGTACAGAAGAAATTTTTGAAAAGCTTAATCATATTTTCGCCCTTTCACATTTAATTTTTGAGCATTATTTTCATAACATTAAAAGCATTTTTAGCCACCGAAGCTCTTAAGTTATCGGCCACGCACCAGAAGCTAAAGCCGTTATCAACGGACAAATCCTGCCGCAAGCGGCTGACATAAATGTCATCTTCGCCCTGAACATCATTAAGGCTTACATAGCCGCCGTCAACTTGCTTATCAAATACGACCACACCTTTAGTTTTTTGCATTTCGGAGCGGACGGTATCAACATCAACCTCTTTGGCACATTCGGCATTAACATATAAAGCAGCTCCGATAAAGGCCGGAACGAAGGCACAGTTGGCATGTACTTTCATATTACCGTTTAAAACTTTTTTAGTTTCGGCATTAACCAACCACTCAAACTTAGTCTCTTCACCGATAAATTCGCCGACTTGAGGCAGAACATTAAAGGCAATTTGTTTTTTAAACACTTGTTCATCATCGGCCAAGGTAGTGTTCATATAAATTTTGCGAGTTTGATTAAAGAGTTCATCCATGGCATCTTTACCGTAAACGGAGGTAGAAATATAGGCTGAAGCAATAATTCTTTTGAGCAAGAAGCGTTCGTTTACTTTGGATAACGGTAAAAGTATTTGGGTAGTAAGAGCCGAAGGGATGGCAACGATTTTAGTATCGGTATTTAAGATTTTTTCATTAAGTCCGGCCACAATCATCGGGACATCGGCATCGGCAAAAGTTGCACCTGAGCAGTCAATAATTTTAATATTTTTAGCTTTGGCTTTAGCTAAATAGCGTTTGGTAATTTCCTCAGATGTGGCAAATATGGCAATATCGGCTTGAGAAAAGTCAAAATTATCCAAATTAAAAACATCCAATTCATCATCTTCGCCGTAAGATACCAAATTGCCGAGCGGGCTTTTAGGTTCTAAGGCAATAACATCCTCAGAGGGTATACCGTCGGCTTCCAAAAAGGTTAAAATTTCTCGTCCTACATTTTCGGTTACACCGATTACGGCAATTTTACTCATTTTATTATCCTTTGCTAAGAAAAAACTACACTTTTGCCTGATTATAGATAGAAATTATTTATAAAAGGATAATATTTCGGAAAAAATATATTGACAAAAAGTTTGAGAGAATTATCATCAAAGCAGATTAAAATTATCAATATATGGATATGAAAAAGTTTTGCGTAAGTGAACTCCGGGAGTTTGCCCGCATTTTAAAAGAGCAGCCGGCAGGCTGGCAGGAAAAAATTAAAGCCTGGTTTAATCAGGTCATATTTGCCGACAGTTATTCGCAAGCTGTCAAATATTCGTCGTCTTCGGATTCTGCGGAACCGATGGATACCGATGCCATAGAGCGGTTAGCCAACATCTACTACGGTACGACATGTAATGAAATTAAGGCCGGTATCGGGCAGGTAAAAGGGAGCCTCTGGCGAGGATTTACACAAATCTGCGATGAGTACGAGATTCGCCGATTTGAAGTAGAAAGGTTTGGCAGCCGAGGTAAAGGATTTATTTTTAGGCACTGGCAGGCATGGTTCCTGATTTTCCAAGAGTATCGGAAATCAGACTACGAGGTAAGTTTAATTGAGCTTGCCGAAATTGCCTGCAGTCTGTACATTTCCAGTAGATTAGGAAGTATAGACGAAGCCAAGGAGTATTTTTTCGGTTAAGGTAAAAGGGAGTTTGTACAAACTCCCTTTTGGCTTATAAAAAAAGCCTCAGATTTAAAATCTGAGGCTGTATATTACTTATTGAACTGCGGCTTGTAACGGGGGAAGCCGTTAATGGTATCCTCCAAGATATAGCGGACACCGTCAATGGCAAATTCCCTGCCGATATTCGTTTCGGAGGCAATGTCAATGCCGTCTATAATGGCAGCAGTGCTCCGTTTGATGTTGAACACGGCAACTTTCCCGTTTTCAACCGCTTTCACCGCCGCCACAACCGGAATACCTACCGGAAATTTATGGATCTTGTGGCGAAGCACGACTCGTACCATCCGGCACTTATCTTCCTTGGCTTTTAGGTCCTGTGAGGCAATGTGCTTGTCCAGTTTTTGGTTCAACACGAATGCATTGGTGTTCTCAAAAGAAATAACTTTACTCATAAAAATGTTTTAATTAGTTAGACATAAATATAAACTGTAAGGAATATCTAAGCACATTTTGTCCATAAGGTCAAGTAAAAAATAATCTAAGGTGCAAAAAGTTTATTTTATAAGCAATTACTAAAAAATAACGATAAATTTAAAAATAAAAAAGAGGGGAATTACTTCCCCTCTGATGATTTCATATACACTCCCAGCGGAAAACATAAACTTCCCGCAAAGAGTAAAATTCTGAGCAGAGCCTTGCTCCATGTTAATGGTTCTATGGCACATATGTATATTACCATAGTAACCAGGCCAATAATGGCAAGTAGGATGCTAAAGCCGAGTAGAAAATCCTCGGAACTCAGAGATACTATCAAACAGCCCATGGCCAATGCTCCCGTATATATAATAATGGCTGCTCCCGTATATCCTAGCGGCCTTATGCAACAGCACACCAGAGCTATTAAGCATCCGAGGCCAATGATTTTTAACATGGCTGCTCTGTACTTCCACATCCGGGATGTTTTTCCGTTTTTTGGATAGCTCTTCCACAGAGCTATTCCGCCTAAAATAACAATTACAGCGGCAAACGCCCAGTTTACCCAACTGTTAGGAAAGATAATGTTTTCCATAGCCTTACTGTTTATTATTGTTATTTACAAACGGGACTACCGGTACGGCGTTTTCTGCACCGTTGAGCATCAGTGATGACGGTAACTCTCCGTTCCACTTTCTTAAGGCCTTCATAGCCTCATACTTGATGATGAGTGGATTGTGAATAACATCATTGAGCTGTTTAGCCACCTTGACATCAACCGCAGCCATTATCAAAGCCTGCTCGGCTTCCTCCTCAACTCGTTGAGTATGGATTTTAGCATAAGCAACCAACTGTTCCTCGGTTGTCTTTTTGTTTATGGCCTCCTCAAATTCGGCAGAAAACTTAGGTTTGCTGAATAATACATCCACAATTTGGATATAATTATCAGTTTTCAGTTCATCTGCCAAGATGTATTGAGTTGCCTCACGCACCATTTCCGGCTGAGTTACCAACAAGAGAGCATCGTTTTTACCGATAGTCTCTTGTAGGGCACTGTTTATGTGCGGCACCAAAATGGTCTCCCGATATGTTGCAGGATCCAGATTGGACAGCATTTTCGGAAAATTATCTCCGACCACCCGATATATTACCGAGCAGTTAAGAGACAACGGTTGCACATTTCCGGCTTTGATATCTTTTGATACAAAGTCAAAAGTTTGCTGACGGGTATCCGTCTGTACAACCTTGCTGATAAAGGGAGCCTTCCAAACAAACCCCGTAACCGCCTCCGGAGCAACCTTTCCGAGTGTAACCTTGGCACCGGTCATTCCCGGAGGGACAATGTCATAGCAATTAACAGCTACCAAAAGCACGGCATAAACTGCCACCACGCCTACCAGGGCGTAAATTATTTTTTTCATAAAGATTAGAAATTAAAAATTGAACATAATATATTTTCATGCCACCAACTATAATATGTTTTGTCTATAAAGGCAAGAGTTTTTTAAGCCATACCCAAACTACCTTCTATACCCAAACGACCTTTTGAGCAGTGCCCAAAAGGTCGTTAGTAGTTAAGTTTTTAAAAATTTGTGGATTTTTTCCAAAGCCAGATAAGCCTCATCTTCCGTTTTTACGGCAAATAATGCTATCCGCTCTTTATTCTGCGGCGGCTCCGGATGTTTTTCAAGCGGCAGCGGTAAAGCTTTTTGCATTTCACAAGCTACCCAAGCCGGCAATATACTCAATATTACCAGGCATCCCGTTAATAATATTGCTCTCATAACCCTATAATTTAGTGTTTCAAAATAGTATTTTATATGCTGAAATTAAAACATCTTTTTACCTTAAATACAAGTAAAATTTAGTTTACATGTAACTCAAAATCGCCCCGATAATTAAAGGAACGGACAAGTTATCGTCAATTTTAAATTTATCTTCCCAAAGTTCGGCAGCACTTGCCGCCAAGCAGGCAAATAAGCTTGTAAAATTAAAAGTTACCAACGAATAAAAGAGCCCGTTGATTATCAAAGCACTTGTAAAAAATGCCAAAGTTCCTTCCAAAGATTTTTGTTTATAAATTTTATGCTTGCCGAATTTTTTACCCACCAGAGCCGCTAAACTGTCGGAAATTAACATAACGCTTAAAGCCAATGCGGCAACTTCTTTACTAAAGAGCAGGGTGCACAAAAAGGCCGCCGTTAAAACATAAACCGAACCGCTCGGTAAAAAGCGACGATGAGAAGTTTCTCCGGCTCGTAAAGTTTTAAAAAACAACCGGCCGAAAGTTTTTCTGGCCCATTTATATCGTTTGTAATTGGCATATTCGGTTATCACATCGGCAACAAGAGCCGTAGCAAATAATAGGCAAGCCCAAACTTTAGGCACCAAAAAGATAAACAAAGGCATCCATAATGAGCTTAAATGAACAAGCTTGCGATACATTTCATACCTAAAATTTTTAGCACTTGCCACAGTTTTAATTCCCAAAATAAAACACGACGGTTTAAGCCGTCGTGCTTTTAAGATTATATCAAAGTTCTGACTTTGGCGATGGCCTCATCCAGTTTGGAAGCATCCGGACCGCCGGCTTGAGCCATATCCGGTCTTCCGCCGCCGCCTTGACCGCCGGTAACGGTCGCCGCCGCTTTAACTAAATCAATAGCCGAATATTTATCGGTTAAGTCCTTGGTAACTCCAACCACAATAGAAGCTTTTTGATCCTTATCCGAAGCTAAAACCACGATTCCCGAACCGATGTTCTGATTGATTTCATCAATAAAGGCTTTAAGTTCTTTAGGATGAATATTGGGGATGATTTTGCCCACAAACTTAACTCCGTTGACGGTTTCAATTTTATCCTGATTATCGGCACTCTTGTGACTGACAAAAGTCTTTTTCAGATTGAAAATATTGGTTTCAAGCTTTTTCTTTTCTTCCATCAAATTTAAGATTCTTTGTTCCAAATCATTAACATTGGTTTTTAACAAAGCCGATATGTGATGCAGTTTATCTTCAATACTTTGTACAAACTTTTCGGCACCGTATCCGGTAACACACTCAATGCGTCTTACGCCGGCAGCCACTGCCGATTCGGAAACAATGTTAAAATAGCCGATATCACCGGTATCGTTGACATGAGTACCGCCGCACAGTTCCTGTGAATAAATTTCGCCATCTTTTTCCATGCGAACAACCCGTACTTCCTCGCCGTATTTTTCACCGAACAGAGCCATAGCCCCGCAATTAACGGCCTCATCTTTATTCATAATAACGGTATTTACATGATAGTTTTTACGAATTGAGGCATTTACCATATCTTCAATTTGTTGCAATTCTTCGGCAGTAATCTGCTTAGGATGCGATACATCAAAACGCATTCTGTCGGGACCTACCAACGAACCTTTTTGGGCAATATGGTCGCCTAATATGGTACGCATGGCCTTGTGTACCAAGTGGGTAACCGAGTGATTGGCACGCGTCCGATTACGGGTAACTTCATCAACTTCAAAGGAAGCTGTTTTGCCGGTTTTAACCGTTCCGCTAACGAGTTTGCAAACATGCACGGTCAATCCGTCCAGTTTTTTCTTGGTATCGGTAACTTCAGCCACAAATTCCGGAGATACAATTTTTCCGATATCGCCTACCTGTCCGCCGCATTCGCCGTAAAACGGAGTCTGATTGGCAATTAAATAAAATTCTCCGCCGCTTACTTCATTTACTTCTTTATCGTTTTGTACCAAAGCGGTAATTTGCCCGTCGGCTTTTAAGGTTGTGTAACCCAAAAATTCGGTTGTTCCCAACTTTTCTTGTAAATCAAACCAAATTTTTTCCACGCCGGCATCGCCCGAGCCCGCCCAGTTTTTACGAGCTTCGGCTCTTTGTTTTTCCATAGCCTCGTCAAAGCCTTTGTTATCAACTTTAATATTTTTAAGTTTCAAGGCGTCTTCGGTTAAGTCCAACGGAAAACCGTAAGTGTCATAAAGCTTAAAGGCGGTTTGTCCGCTTAAAGTATCGCCTTCTTTTAATGATGAAGTTTCTTCATCCAAAAGTTTTAAGCCCTTGGCCAAAGTTCTGCCGAAACGGGTTTCTTCGGCTTTGATTGTTTCGCGAATTAAGGCCTCATGACGATAAAGTTCGGGATAAGTATCGCCCATTTCGCGTTGTAAAGACGGCAATAATTTAAACATCATCGGTTCATGAACGCCCAACATGTAAATATGCCGCATGGCTCTACGCATAATTCTCCGCAACACATAACCGCGTCCTTCGTTGGAAGGAAGTACACCGTCGGCAATCAAAAAAGAGGTGGCACGCAAGTGGTCGGCAATTACATTGTAAGAAGAGCTGAATTGCTTATTTTCGGGCTCGGTACCGGCCAGTTTGCAAATATCGGCGATTAAGTTTTTAAACAAGTCAATATCGTAGTTGGAATGAACCCCTTGTAAAATGGCCGAAATTCTTTCCAGACCCATACCGGTATCAATACACTTTTGCTCTAATTGTATACGAGAACCGTCGGGCAAATCTTCAAACTCATCAAATACCAAGTTCCAAATTTCAATCCAACGATCGCCGTCTTCTTCGGGAGTTCCTGGTAGGCCGCCCCAAACTTCCGGTCCGTGATCATAAAAAATTTCCGAGCAATAACCGCAAGGACCGGTATCGCCCATTTGCCAAAAGTTATCTTTGGTGGCAATTTTGATTATACGTTCATCAGGCAAGCCGGAAATTTTTTGCCACAATTTATAGGCCGCATCATCGGTATGAAACACGGTAACGGCCAAACGGTCTTTAGGCAGGCCAAACTCCTTGGTAACCAGTTCCCAAGCGTAAGAAATGGCTTCTTCTTTGAAATAATCGCCGAAGGAAAAGTTGCCGAGCATTTCAAAAAAGGTATGGTGACGAACATCATATCCGACACTGTCCAAATCGTTGTGCTTTCCGCCGGCTCGTACGGATTTTTGGGAAGTTGCGGCTCGTTTATAGTCACGAGTTTCGTTGCCGGTGAAAATATTTTTAAATTGCACCATGCCGGAGTTGGTAAACATTAAAGTCGGATCATTATCCGGCACCAATGAAGATGACGGAATAATTTTATGGCCGTTTTTGGCAAAATAATCCAAAAAGGTTTTACGAATTTGTTTTACGCTTGTTGTCATTTTTTATACTTCCCAAAGATTGTTAAATTTTTCAACCTTTTCAAAATAAAGCAATCTTTGGGTTATGTCTAGCAAAATTTTACAAAATTAAAGCATTTCCGTTCAAATAGATAATGCCGAAGTTCATATAAGCGGCAAATATGAGCCAAATCAGATACGGATATTGCAAATAAGCGGCAGTTTTATCGTAAACTCCGAACTCTTTAATCATCAAATAAACGGTAATTATCATCAAAACGATAACGATTCCCGCATATAAAAAGTAGGCTTGATAAAAAAACAGCCACGACCAGATAACTTGTAACACCAATTGTCCCAAAAATAAGGCTGCGGATTTTTTTAAATTTTTGAAAGGTACGACTTTTAAGATAATATAGTAAGAAATAATCATCAAAGCATATAAAATCGGCCAGACAATCGGAAAGACCATGTTAGTCGGTGTAAGCGGGGCTTTTTGTAAGCCTTCGTAAAAAGTATCCACGCCGTAGCGGGAGAATATTGAGCAAAAATAAGCCGCAATTCCAACAATAAAAAAACTCCAGATAAATTTTAAAACAGATTTCATGTTTGTACTCCTTAAGTAATGTTTTCAAAGTATGTAAGCTCTGATGTAAAAAAAACAAGAGTTGACACAATAAACTATTGATTTTTGTCTACAATGGTATATAGTGTAGTAAGATGATAGTTAAGAGGCAAGAAAATGTCACGAGTTCAAACGATTTTAAAATTTATCGGCGGTATTAACAAAGACCGCATCGGCGGCAATTGTTCATTGATAGAGCACACCGACGAAAAGGGCAATACCAAGCGTGTAATGTTTGATTTAGGCAGTAAATTTACGCCGTCCGGTTCGGAATTTTCTGCGGCTTACCCCAATGTTGATGAATATTTTGATAGGATAGATTTAAAAAGCGGGGAGCTGATAAAGGCCTCTAAACCGGTAGATTTTTTATTTTTGACCCATGCCCATGAGGATCATATCGGGGCGTTGATTAACTACACAAAGATGGGTTATCGTTTGCCGCGGATGAAGGCCGGAGGCTTTACGCGAAATTTTGTGCGATTGATTTTTGCCAAAGAAGGTTTGATTGTTCCGGAAATAGAGAGGATACAGGCCGGAGACATAGTTAAAGTTGGCGACAGCATGGAAATTGAAGCGGTGGATGTCAGCCACAGCATAGTAGATTCGCTAGGGTTTCATACTTTAACATACGCCAACGGCAAGCCGTATGCGGCAATAATGAATAACGGCGATTTTTTAACCGAAGAGAACATGCCTTTAGGAAAATCTTTCAGCTTGGAGCAATATTTGGATGTATTCAAACGTAAGCCGGCACCGACGACGGTTGTTTGCTTAGATTCTACATCAACGGTGCTCAACGGTAAAGAGCGTATAGGTTTTGCCAAGGCAGTAGAAAACACATACAATGTGGTAATGGAAAATAGGGATAAGAGTTTAATAATATCTCCGGTAATTTCCCGCAGTGTTCAGAACATGGCCATAGATATAGAGACTGCCCGTAAGTTGGGTACCAAAGTATTTTTAGACGGTAAATGGTTGCAAACGGTAAAAGATGCAATGATTTTAAGCGGCTATAAAGATTTTGAAGATGTGGTATATAAGGGAAGTTTACAAAGTTACTTATACGATAAGCATATTTCGCAAAAATACATTATTTGTACCGGAGCATTTGCTCAAGGTATGGAAGATTACGATAATAACATCGGGATGAGTGCCTATTCACCGATAGCGATGTCATCAGCGGTAAAGATGGCACTTGATTTACATCCGCAAATTAAAATTGGCAAAGACACATTGATATTGTCGCGCCAGAGGATAATCAATGAAATAAACGGCAAGAGCGGTCCGAAGATGTTACAGCTTATGGCCAAGAAGGGAGCAACGGTAGTAATGAGTCCCTCAGAAAAGAAGGTCGGAGGTTTTAAGGAAGTACAGATGCAAGACTCCGGCCACGCCAATGCCCAAGCGATGGAAGATTTATTAGCCGAGGTAAAGAAAGTAACCCCTGAAGTGATAGCGGTACCGATACACGGTAACGAGCAACAGTGTGAAAACACCAAAGCGATAATGGATAAGATAGGGGTAAAGACACATCTTACGCAAAATCAGGGGATTTTGAGTTTGGAGGACGGTAATATTAAAGATATGGCAGGCAACGGAAAACCTTTGACTTGGTATGCAATAAAGATGTTTATTCCGCAAACGGACAATATCAGTCGGAGTTTAGCGGATATGGTAACGGAAGTTTGGGAGATAAGCGACAATTACGAGCCGATACGCAAGATTGGAGAATTACAAAGTGAGAAGGTAGAAGCCCCCAAGCCCCGATACGATAACTATAAAAAGGGTATAGAGGAGGCAGAGGAATTGCCGTATCGGGAAAAGATGAAAAAGCCGGATAAGAAAAAGACAGCCCAAAGACAAAAAGCCATAAAAGCAAGCAAGCGATATAACTTGAACAAGCGTTTTAACAACCGCAGCCGGTAATCACAAGATGAATGAATTATATGGTTTTATAATTGACAGTCAAAAAGTCGGGTGGTATTGATATTAAAAAAAAGAAAGAAGGTAACATAAAGTGATTGTCAAGAAAAACGGTATAAAAATTTATGAAAAGGCCGATTTTGAAGGTATGCGAAAAGCAGGCAAGCTTGCGGCCGAATGTTTGGATTACATAACTCCCTTTGTAAAGGTCGGTGTCAGCACCGGAGAATTGGATGATTTGTGTCGCAATTTTATTGTGGAACACAATGCCATACCGGCCTGTTTGGGGTATCACGGATATCCTAAAACAATATGCACATCAATCAATCATGTTATATGTCATGGTATTCCCGATTATGAAAGGAAGTTGGCCGAGGGCGATATCGTTAATATTGATGTAACGGTAATTGTTGACGGTTGGTACGGTGATACAAGCCGTATGTATTATGCCGGTAAGCCCAAACTGAAAGCCACGCGTTTGTGCGATGTAACTTATGAATGTTTAATGCGGGGGATTGATGTTGTTCGTCCCGGAGCCCATTTCGGTGATATCGGAGCCGTAATAGAAGAATATGCTCACAAGTACGGATATTCGGTAGTAGACATGTTTTGCGGTCATGGCTTGGGCAAAGTTTTTCATGACGAGCCGAATGTAATGCATTGCGGAGTAAAGGGCACCGGTCCGGTTATTGAAGAGGGTATGTTCTTTACCATAGAACCGATGATAAACATCGGTAAAAAGGAGGGCTCTATTTTACCAAACGGCTGGACGGCAGTGACTAAGGATAGGAGTCTATCGGCACAGTTTGAGCATTCTTTGGGAGTAACCAAAGATGGTTGCGAAGTATTTACATATTCATTAAAAGGCTTAGATAAACCACCGTACAAAATGGACTAGACATGGAAAAAGAAACAAAATCGGCAACAACGGCGGAAAAGCCGCATTATTTAGGTCATCGTCAACGATTGAGAGAACGATTTTTAAAAGACGAAGGCCGCAGTATGGCCGATTATGAAATATTGGAATTGTTGCTTACATTGGCAATTCCCCGTCGCGATGTTAAAGAGCTTTCTAAATCTTTAATTAAAGACTTCGGAAGTTTTGCCAAAATATTGAGTGCCCCGCAGCATCAGTTGGCGGAATACGGTTTGTCACAAACGGCGATTGCCGCCTTAAAAATAGTTAAAGCTTCGGCCATAAAGATGTCGTGGCAGGAATTGCGAGATAAAGATGAGCCGGTAATCAGTAATTTTGATTACATGATAGAATATTGTCGTGCGGCGATTGGCCATTCGGATATAGAGGAATTCAGAGTTTTATTTTTGAATGCCAATTTAAGAATAATCAAAGAAGAGATAATGCAAAGAGGCACGGTCAACAATGTTGCGGTACATCCGCGGGAAGTGGTGAAAGCGGCATTGGAAAACGGAGCGATGTCGGTTATATTATTCCACAATCATCCCGGCGGCAATCCCAAGCCCTCCCGAAACGATGTAGAAATGACCAAGCAGATTGCGGAAGCGTTAAATCCGTTAGGTATAAAGTTGCAAGACCATATAATCATAACCGGCAACAATCATTTTAGTTTTAGAGAGCATGGGTTATTAAAATAGTAATAAAAAAGCTTGCAATAAAAAATAAAGTGTGTATTTTTTAGACATTCGGGTTGTTGAGCAAAGTGAGCTTTGCGAAACCTACGAAGCAAGACAAGATGCCGAAGGCAGCTTGCGACCAATGAGGGA
>CALXTJ010000019.1 GCA_944391375.1 uncultured Alphaproteobacteria bacterium | reverse complement strand
GGATTTTGAAAACCGTCATCCATTACCAAACAATCGGCACCGTGGGCAATAGCCATTTGAGCGGCGGTGGCTCTGTCGGGATTAACCACGGTAGGAGCTTGTTCGGCCAACAACAAAGGTTCATCTCCAACCTGTTGGGGTGTATGCACTTGTTTATTGACCATTACATTATGGATTCTTCCACCGTAACCGCGGGATATAAAAAAAGGTTTTTTGCCCATATTTTGGAGCATTTCGGCAACTGATAAGGATACGGGAGTTTTTCCGGTTCCGCCGGCGGTTAAATTTCCGATACAAATAACCGGACATTTTGCTTTATACGGACTATGTAGCTTAATTCGCAATTTTGTAGCCGTTGCATAAATTGTGCTAAGCGGCAGCAATATATTTGATAACCAATTGTTTTGCTTCCAAAAGTTCGGTGTTTTCATGGGGTTAATCCAAATATGCCTTTATTTTTTCAACAATTCCTTCCAAAACTTTTGCTTCTCCGTTAGCCCAGTTATAGGCCAAAGAGCGTTTAGCCTCCAAAAGATCCGGATGAGTGAGTAAATTTTCAACGGTTTCCATAAGTTCCAGCACATCATTTACTTGGATAACGGCATCGGCTTTTTTGGCTCTATTCATGGCGTCGGCAAAATTATACATATGAGGTCCGACAATAACCGCATCTCTGCTGCGAGAGGGTTCTATAAAGTTTTGTCCTCCGTGAGGAATCAAAGAACCGCCGATAAATACCAGAGGTATTAAATCATACCAAATACCCAGTTCGCCAATGGTATCAGCCACATAGACATCGGTTTTTTCGGTAATTTTTTCATTAGCGGAACGCAAGGCCACATTAAGTCCCAACTCTTTTTGCAGCCGTTGTTTGATTTCAGAGCCTCTTTGCGGATGACGAGGAGCCATAAAAGTAAGCAAATTGGGAACTTTTTTTTGCAAATCTTTTAGAAAGCGGGCAATTTTAAATTCTTCATCATCGTGGGTGGAACTGACAAGCCAAACCATACGGCCTGTAATTTGTTCGGCAATTTCCTGCTTTTTATTTTCATCAATCGGTAAGGGCAGGCCGGCATACTTTAAGTTGCCGAGGCACATGGTGTTTTTAGCGCCCAATACCCGCAGCCGATATTCATCTTCATCGGACTGTCCCAAGCACAAAGTAAAGCACTCTAAAATTTCCTTAATAATAAAATCAAACTGTTGCCATCTTTTGAAGGACTTATTGGATATGCGTCCGTTGACAAGAATAAGAGGAATATTTTTGCGTTTAATGCAAGAGAGCATGGCTGGCCAAAATTCCGATTCAAACCACAGAGCGATATCCGGTTTCCAATGCTTAAGGAAGCGAGTAGCAAAAACGGGATTTTCTATCGGCAGATATTGATGAAAGGCTCTTTCCGGCAGCCGTTTGGCCATAATTTCGGCAGAAGTTAAGGTACCGGTTGTGACCATAACATGGGCATTAGGGTAAACTTCAAGGAGCCTTTGAATAAGCGGTAACATAGATATAGATTCGCCGACGGAAGCCCCGTGCATCCAAATTAGCTTACCCTCAGGACGCGGCTTTATAGGTCTTCCCACCCTTTCATTAAAGCGTTTAATATCTTCCTTACCTCTTTTCTTGCGTTTTTCAATATAGCGACTTATGGCTATCGGATATAAAAAACGGATGAGAGTGTTGTATATTTTCAAAAGCATGGATAAATTCCTTTAGTAATGACACATTTTATCAGATATCAAAAACTCAACTGCGGGTTCGTTTCTTTTTAGGGAGTGTCCCTTTGGGAATATAGGGCATACCGAGTTCTTTGTCCAGTTCCCAAGTTAAGTTATTAAGCTCATCTTCAATTTGCCGGCGGTAGACTTCCAGTTGTTCTTTAGAGGCATCATGAGGTACAAAAAACGGTCTGGTAACGGCACAGATACCCTTATTAAAGGGTTTGGGAAAGAGCATTCTATCCCAACTTTTTTCAATTATTTTGGAGTTGGCAATGCTGTAGGTAACGCCGATAATGGGTTTGCCGGTTTTTTGAGCATAATAGACCGGACTTTGAGACATAGTCATGCTCGGTCCGCGAGGTCCGTCGGGAATAATGGCGATGGTGGTACCTGATTGCAATTCTCTTAACAAAGATACGGCAGCACTGTTGGCATGTTCGTTAGAGGATCCGGAGATATTACCGATACCGAAGCGACGAAGCAGACCGACAATCATTTGGCCGTCCCGATGCGGTGAAACCAGAGCTTTTAAAACTTTTCTTTTATCCCAAAAATAAGGTATCATGGGCATACGGCCGTGCCAGGCAATAAATATAACGCTGCCGTATTTTTCCAGATTGTCATAGAAGTTGTTGATGTTACGAATTTCCCATTTAGTGGTAACGGCCAGTAGGTGAATATACCAATAGGCCGCAAAGCTTATGATTTCTGCAGCCAGATGTGATTTGGTAATTTTTTTAAATGTATCTTTTAAGTATCCCATTTTTACCACGCAATTTTTTGCATAATATACACATTTTTTATAATCTGCAATCATTTTTACACAGATACTTAACAAGATTGTAACTGTGGATTAAAAAGTTTTGCCGTTGCCACTCTTGCCAAAAGCTACTACATTTCCTATATCATGTAATGTTGGTAAATTTTATTGAGTGGTGAAAATGTCTGAAGAAAATGATATAATGCCGGTTTTACCGTTACGCGATACGGTAGTTTTTCCCAAAATGATAATTCCGTTATTTGTGGGCAGAGTTAAGTCTATTAACGCCCTGCAAAGGGTAAGCGATACAAACGGGCATATTGTGTTGGCAACCCAAAAAAAAGCCGATTTGGAAGATCCTAAAGCCGATGACATTTATAAAATCGGGACTTTGGGCAACATTTTGCAAATGCTTAAATTGCCCGACGGTACGGTTAAAGTTTTGGTTGAAGGTGTGGAACGCATTAAAATTGAAAACTTTTTTGATAACGGCGAATACCTTTCGGCACAAATTAAATCTTTTCCGGAAGACGCCGAGGAAAACTTTGTTGAACAAGAAGCCCTGATGCGGGCGGTAATATCGCAGTTTGAGGAGTATGTAAAATCTTCCAAAAAGCTTTCTCCGGATGTTTTATCGGCGGTTCATCAAATTGAAGATTACAGTAAGTTGGCCGATACCATAGCTTCGCACATGGCCTTAAAGGTTGAAGACAAGCAAGCTTTGTTGGAAGCCAAAGATTTGCAGGCCAGATTTGAAAAATTGTTGGAAGTAATAGATTCGGAAATCGCTTTAATTGAGGTAGAAAATAAAATTCGCGATCGTGTTAAAAAGCAGATGGAAAAGAGCCAAAAAGAGTACTACCTCAATGAACAAATGAAGGCTATTCAAAAAGAGCTCAATGACGGCGATGAGGAAGATGAAATTGCCGCTTATATGAAAAAAATTAAAAACACGCACTTATCCAAAGAAGCTCGTGAAA
Organism: uncultured Alphaproteobacteria bacterium; assembly: GCA_944391375.1. Lineage (GTDB taxonomy): Bacteria > Pseudomonadota > Alphaproteobacteria > RF32 > CAG-239 > CAAFZY01. The sequence goes on along the minus strand of CALXTJ010000019.1, from coordinate 18,092 downwards.
AGGCTCAGGCCGAGGTTCGTAAATTAAAGACCATGGGGGCCATGAGTTCGGAAGCAACGGTTGTCCGCAACTATTTGGACTGGCTGTTGGATATTCCGTGGAAAAAGAAGTCTAAAGTAAATAAAGACTTAGCCAAGGCCATGGAAATTTTGGAGCACGACCATTATGGATTGGAAAAAGTTAAAGAGCGTATAGTAGAATATTTGGCAGTTCGTTCCCGAGCCGATAAAATTAAAGGCCCGATTTTATGTTTGGTCGGACCTCCGGGAGTGGGCAAAACTTCGTTGGGACAGTCCATAGCCCGAGCCACGGGACGCAATTTTGTCAGAGCCTCGTTGGGAGGTATGCGAGATGAAGCCGAAATCAGAGGGCACAGAAGAACCTACATCGGCTCCATGCCCGGTAAAATTATTCAGAGCATGAAAAAAGCCGGAACCTCCAATCCGTTGTTTTTGCTGGATGAAATAGACAAGCTCGGCAACGATTGGCGAGGCGATCCGAGTTCGGCACTGTTAGAGGTTTTAGATCCGGAGCAAAACTCTACTTTTAACGATCATTACTTGGATGTTGATTACGATTTATCGGATGTAATGTTTGTAACCACGGCCAACTCACTTGATATGCCGCGTCCGTTGTTGGACAGGATGGAGATAATCAGGTTGTCAGGATATACCGAAGATGAAAAGGTGGAAATTGCCAAACGGCACTTGCTGCCCAAAATCTTTAAGGAAAATGCGGTAAAGGACAGTGAGCTTTCCATTGAGGAGAGTGCCGTACGAGATATAATTCGTTATTATACTCGTGAGGCCGGTGTTCGTAATTTGGAAAGAGAGCTGGCTTCCATTGCCCGCAAGGCGGTAAAGGAAATTTTACTGTCCAAAGGCAAAGACAAAAAGATTACGGTCAATGCAGGTAATTTGGAAAAATATTTGGGCGTTCGTAAATTTTCCTACGGTATAGCCGAAGAAAAAGACCACATTGGCGTAACAACGGGTTTAGCCTGGACGGAAGTCGGCGGAGATATATTGTTTATTGAGGCAGTAGACATGCCCGGTAAAGGCAAAGTAATGCAAACCGGAAAATTGGGCGATGTTATGAAAGAGTCCATAGATACGGCATATTCGGTAGTCAGAGCCCACAGTAAGGAATTGAGCATAGATCCCGAAGTGTTTGAAAAGACTGATATTCATATTCATGTACCTGAAGGAGCAACCCCCAAAGACGGACCGTCGGCAGGTATAGCCATGTACACAACCTTGGTATCGGTTTTAACCAAGACACCGGTTAAAAAAGATGTGGCCATGACCGGCGAAATTACTCTGCAGGGAAGGGTATTGCCGATAGGCGGATTAAAAGAAAAACTGTTATCGGCTTTACGCGGAGGCATTAAGACGGTTATTATTCCGAAAGAAAACGAAAAAGATTTAGCCGAAATTCCCGACAATGTTAAGGAGGGGCTGAAGATTATTCCGGTTTCGGAAGTAGGAGAGGTATTAAAAATCGCCTTAAACGGAGAGCTAAAGCCTTTAGAGAACAAATAAACAATCTAAAACGGCTCGTTTGTACAACGAGCCGTTTTAGATTGAGGATTATACAAATTTATGAAGCATGTATAAAGCAGGGGTTATTTGTTGACAGAGATTGAAAATTTTTATACCCTACCGGCAGAGGAAAAGAAAATGGCAGAAAATAAAAAATTGTATTTAAATAAAGCTCAACTAAAAGCAGAAGTTGACAGATGTTTAAATTGTAAAACTCAACCTTGCATGCAGGCATGCCCGACCCATTGTAATCCGCGAGAGTTTATTGAATATACCAAAAACGGCGAGGGGGCTAAAGCGGCGGCAAGTATTATAAGAGACAACATTTTAGGACAAACCTGCGGACTGGTTTGTCCCGATAAGTTTTGTATGAAAGCCTGTTTAAGAGCCAAACTTGATTTTGCCATTAACATACCCAAGGTTCAAGCTACCATTTTGGAAAACTATCGTCAAAATGAGGGAGAGTATCAAGAAGTTAAAGAAAACGGCTTAAAAGTTGCAGTTATCGGAGCCGGACCGGCAGGTTTGGCAGCTGCGGCCAAACTGGCCGAAGGCGGATGCAAAGTAGATATCTTTGAAAAGCAAAATTGTATCGGCGGAGCATTAAATTTAATTCCCTCAAACCGATTACCCAAGGAAGTGGTACAAAAAGATTGGGGTTATGTGTTTAATCGTAAGCTTGTAACATTAAATTTAAATGCTGAAGTTAAAGACATTAAATCTTTGACGGCCGATTACGATTATGTGTTTGTAGCCAAAGGCGAACCGCATGTATCATCTTTGGGTATAGAAGGCGAAGAATATGCTTTGTCGTATATGGAGTATTTGAGATATCCCGAAAAATATGTAACTGACGGCAAAGTTGCGATTATAGGCGGCGGTAATGTGGCGGCCGATTGTGCTTTTACGGCAAAAATGCAGGGAGCCAAGGAAGTTGAAATATTTGTTCGCCGTCGCAGTTCCAATATGCGAATTTCCAAAGATGAATATATGGAATTGGTGGAAAACAATATAGATGTAACCTCCATGACCAGTCCGGAAAAAATAGAACAATCGGGAAGTTTGCTTGATTTATATGTCCATAAAAACGAGTTCGTGGATGATAAATTGGTTCCGGTAAAAGATACCACGATTAAGCTTGGCGGATTTTCGTTAATCATCAAGGCGATAGGCGGCAAAGCCGATTCTTTGGATGAAGAAGAAAAAATTATTTATATCGGTGATTGTAAGCACGGAGCCTCTACGGTAGTTGAAGCGGTAGCTTCCGGCAAGCAAGCCGCCGAGAGAATTATTTTAAATCAGAAATTCCCCGAAAGTTAGCTCAACTTTCAGGGAATTTTTACTTTCTCCATTGCTTTTTCGTCAGATAATGGGAATTATACCTATAACTGACGGTATCTCCGACTTGGGCTTTTAAAAGAAACCTTTCGTTTGGCTTGGACGAGGATGAATATCCACGCCAACACGAGCCATCGGAAAATTCCAAATTAACTTCAGTCTCCGAGGAAAAAGCATTGTATGGTACAACGAGTTCCACTCTTGAGGTTATAGTCACCTCACGCCACTGTGATACGGTTGCCTGCGGCATCAATTGGCAGGAACACAAACCGCAACATAACATCAGAAAAATTTTTCCCATATAATGTAATAATTATTTATTTTGGAGAAACTGTAACATTAAGTTTAATAAAAGTCAAGGTAAATATCTTACATTAAAAAAGCTCCCGATTGGGAGCTTCACAGGTTATAACTCAATAGCATAGATGTCTTTAACCCGCCAACTTTCGCCGTTAGGTACCAAAACATAAATAATATTACCGTTACACAGGCCGAACCAGTTACCGTTGCAGGTACTTTGGGTGTGGATTTCCACCAAATCGGCGGCAATCGGTTTAATTTTGCTGATTTTAAAACTCATTTGGCTCGGACGCTGCAAAGAAGGATCGTTCATAAAAATAAACTTCGGCAGCCCGGCATCTTTACAACCGTTAAATTCCGGATTGATTGTACACTTTACGGCCAATTCAACGGCACAAGCCATTTCGCTGTTAAGTTGACATTCCTCCGGTAAAGAAGACAAGTTATAAGTAAAGGTTTGCTCGTCAAAATCAACGGCGGTGGTCTGAGATGTTGTTTGTGAAGCGTTTTGGCTATGAGTGTATTTATTTTTAAGCCAATAGGCCGTACCTAAAATGGCAATAACCAAAATAACGGCCGGAATAATTTTTTTATACATTTTATGCACCTTTCTTTAAACAATTATAAAAAGTAGTAACGAATACCCAAAGAATATTCCGTCATATAATCATAATCGGAAATTAAATCCAGATTGATATAACGCACGGCAGCTCGTACACTGATATTTTCGGAGATATTATAAATCAAGCCTCCGCCCCAACGATAGCCAACGGCACTTTCATTATGACTTTTAGTTCCTTGCGGATTAAATTTAAACACATATTCACCGGCCCCGGCGGTGGCAAAAAGTTCAACCGTATGATAGCATCCCAAAGGCAAGTAGGCATTTATATCCAGTCCGTAAGCCCGATAAGAGCTTTTAGAACCGTGTTTTTTATAATCGGCCGATTGCTGATAAAACAATTCGGTACCAAAATAATCATTGTATTTGGTACCCAAGTTAAAGCTTCCGGAATTATAATACGGAGAAGCGGATTTGGCATTGGCATCTAGGTAGGAATAATCAAGCCCGATATAGGGGATATATTTAAAATCTTGTGCTTTGGCAGTATTACAAAAAGCACAGGCGGTAAGCAAAATCAAAGCGGATAATTTATATTTCATGAAGCTAATCCTTAAATTGTTTATAACTTTTTAACATAATAATAGCAATAATAAAAAAATAAAGCAAATAATACAAAAATATTTTGAGAAAGGATATTTTTGTGTTATAGTAAGCAGAGTATTTAAAGAGGTTGGCAATGAAAAAGTTATATAAGAGCAATCAGATTGGTCGTTCCATGATAGAAGCCATAGGTTATATCAGTGTTATGATAATGATAACCGTATCTATAGCGGCGGCGGTCAACAGCGGATATTATAAATATCGGATGAGTCGTATAAATCAAGAGTTGCCTGATTTAAAAAAAGTAATCAGTCAACGTTATGTAGCTGCGGAAAACTATAAAGATGTGAGTATGGATACTTTGATTGATGAAAAAATAGCCCCTTATGATACGGCAGACGGAGCACATGCTTTCGGCGGTGATGTCAAAATCGGTAGCGGCGATTCTGAAGGCAGTACATTTTATATAGAGTTTGATGATGTTCCCAGAGAAGTTTGTATGGAGTTAGGCTTAAGAGTATGGTTGGTAAATGACGGATCGGATTTAGATGCCATGAAAATTAACAACAAAACCTGGGGATGGAAGTTTTCCAATTCCATAGATAACCCCAATTATGAGTTGCCGGCAATAACTTCTGATGTGGCGGATGGGTGTTCCAAAGAATATGATAATAAAATGATATGGTACTTTAATTAAGAGGTTTTGTTGTTATTAAATATACATATTTTGCTTGCAGTTATAAAAAGTAATTGCTAATTTTGGAAATCAATTATTTAACAAAGAGGAGATTAGATTATGGTAACATCAATTATACTTCCCCCGGACTATAAACCGTCAGCCGACGAAGAATACATGAATGATATGCAGTTGGAGTATTTTCGCCAAAAGTTATTAGCATGGAAAAAGTCTTTGGTAGAGCAGTCGCAAGACACATTGGAAGATTTGCGTCAAGGCGGATTAAATCAGCCTGATGATGTGGACAGAGCTTCATTGGAAGCCGATAAGTCGCTTGATTTAAGGACCAAGGACCGTGCTCGTAAGCTAATTTCCAAAATTAACGAAGCTTTGGAACGCATTGAAGACGGCACCTACGGATATTGTGAAGAAACCGGAGAACCGATAGGTTTGGAGCGTTTGGAAGCTCGTCCGATAGCAACACTTTCCATTGAGGCACAAGAGCGTCACGAGAGAATGGAAAAAACCTACGATGACGAAGCATAAAACATGGAAGTGAAAGATTTTATTTTAGCCTCAGGCTCGCCGCAACGAAAGGCCTTATTGGCTCAAATCGGTTTTAATCCCAAACAGATTATTCCCGCCGATATAGATGAGTCTTGCTTAAAGTATGAGCGTCCTCTGCCGTATGTAAGGCGTATGGCTGAGGAAAAAGCCCAAAAAGTATGGCAGGAGCATAAAGGCGAGGTGGTTCTGGCATGTGATACGGTAGTTACGGTTGGTTTAAGAATAATCCACAAGTCCAAAAATCCTGAGGAACAGGAAAAAGTAATGCGTCTGTTATCGGGACGCAATCATAAAGTTATAAGTGCGGTATGTGTTATTGATAAAAACGGCAAAATGAGCAGCCGCTGTGTTACCACGCGTATCAGCATGAAAAAATTATCGGAAAAAGAAATCAGAGAATACATAGATTCTAAAGAATGGCAAGGTGTCTGCGGTTATAAAGTTGAGGGCATGCTTGCCGGATATGTCAAAAACATGGTAGGATCTTTTTCAGGGGTGGTAGGCTTACCGCTCTATGAGACCAAAAATTTATTAACAGGAGCCGGAGTAAAATGAAAGCAGATACTTTAGTTTATGAAAAAAAAGGTGATGAGGCTCGCTTGGCAGCCATTGATGAGGGCCGAGCCGTAGAGTTTGATTTTTATAATGAAAATCGTGCCGGTGAAGGCAATGTATATTTGGGAAAAATTGTCCATAAATTGGATTTAGCCAACGGCAATGTAGGGTTTTTAGTAGATATCGGCGATAGTGAGGAAGCGTTTTTAAATGCCTCGGAGCACGATTTGAAAGAAGTCAACATGACCGAAGGACAAAGTGTGGTTGTTCAGGTTAGTCAGGAAAAAAGAGCCGAAAAAGGTGCCAAAGTGGTTCGCAATGTCCAAATCGTAGGAACTACACTGGTATATCGCCCGTTTCGGATGGGAGTGGATGTATCTTCCAAAATAGAGGATAAAGACAAAGCCCAAAGTTATCGCAATGCGGTATGGGAAAATATAACCGGACAGGAAGGTTGGGCCATAAGGACGGCAGCGGTAGATTTTCCGATTGAAGATGTTTTGGAAGAGATGGTTAAGTTAAGAAACATTTACGAAAACATCAGAGTTAAGGCTCGCAACGCCACGGCTCCGGCTTTGTTATATGTAAGAGAAAATCCGTTATTTGAGTATATTCGCAGATATAAGGATGATTTACAAACCATTGTGGTCAATAATCATAATTTGGAAAAAGAGTTATCGGAAGTTGCTCCGGAAGGTATGGTAAAATATTGTGCCGAACCGTTTGCCGAATACGGTTTGGAAGATGCCATTGTTGAGGCCTTAAGACGCACGGTAGAATTGCCCGGCGGCGGCAGATTGCATATTCAGGAAACCAGAGCCTGCGTAGCCATTGATGTGGACAGCGGCGATATGCAGTCAGGCGGAGCGATTTCAAGGTTAAACGAGGAGGCCGCCAAAGAGATTGCTCGCCAGATTCGTTTAAAGAACTTGTCGGGTAAAATCGTGGTAGATTTTGCAGGATCGTCCGAGTACCGATTTATAAGGCCGGTGATTGATATTTTGCAGTCGGAATTAGCCGATGATCCGTGCCGCGGAAGAGTTTTAGGTTTAAGCCGCGGCGGCAATGTGGAGATTGTGCGTCAACGACGTCGTCCGTCATTATTGGATACTTTTACCGAGGAATGTCCGACCTGTGAAGGAACGGGCAGGGTAGAAAAGTAATGGTAAAAATGCACAAATGCCCGATTTGCGGTCGTGAGACGGACGATGAAAAATATCGTCCGTTTTGCTCCAAGCGGTGTGCCGACATAGATTTAGGCAGATGGTTTAACGGTTCGTATAATATTCCGGCGGTAGAGCTTGATGCCGAAGATTATGAAGAACTGGAAAAGGAAGTAAGCAAGGCTGAGGCCGAAGGAAATGAGGAATAGGTAGGTACTACATAAGGAGTAAATACATAGTTTTAAAAAGCGAAAGCCGGAATGAAAATTCCGGCTTTAGGCTTAAAATGGTTAGCTAACTAGCCACACAACCGTATATTTTTTTGGTTTTACGGTTGTATTTGTATGGAACAAACTCCACATTTTCGGCCCCGTCAAAATCATTGACTTCGGCAAAGGCCAACACATTGGGCTCCAGCTCCACGAGAAGGTGTATGTCTTCAGGGTTGCGGTTTACGGCCACGACTTTAGCCGGATAGCTCTCCAACATGGGATTGTTTTTAACCCATGTATCGTGGGGATGTGTAAAAAGCGGTACAGCTACGGTGCTGTAATCGGCAACATTACAGTACACGCTTTTAACATCAACCTCGGCTCCTAGCGGAAACAGTACGGACAAATCGTGAAACCGCATAAGCCGCATGCGGCGTTTTGAGCACTTCACAATCTGATCTTTGTATTGCAAGACCAGATAATTTTTTGAAAAGATTATATGAAACATAATAAAATATATAAAAAATTAGATTTCTGTTAATTTTATAGAAATGTATCGGTTTTGTCAATCGGTAAATTTTTGATATATGATAAAAAAAGCTTGCAATTTAAAAAGATTATGTTAAGAGTAAAGCACTTATAAAAGGCGATTCGTCTTTTGTAAGGCTAACATATTGTTTTAACATAAATTCGTGGGAGGGCAGCCATGCTCTTGATACCACGAACCTGAAAAAAGAGGTATAAAAATGGCTAAGTCTAAGAAGAAGATTTTAGGTTTAATCAAGCTTCAGATAGCCGCCGGAAAGGCCAATCCTTCTCCGCCGGTAGGACCTGCATTAGGTCAAAAAGGCTTGAATATTATGGAATTCTGCAAGGCATTTAACGCTGCTACGCAAAAAATGGAACCAGGTATTCCGGTTCCGGTTATCATTACGGCATATGAGGATAAAAGCTTTACTTTTATCACCAAACTGCCTCCGGTAGCCTATTACATTAAAAAAGCAGCCAATGTGTCTTCGGCATCCAAAGAACCCGGAAAATCTTTTGCCGGCCAGATAACTCTTGCTCAAGTAAAAGAAATTGCTCAAACCAAACTTCCTGACATGAACTGTGCAACGGTTGAAGCTGCCATGAATATGGTAAAAGGTCAGGCTGTTTCCATGGGTATTAAAGTAGTGGAGTAAGACAATGGCAGGAAAAAGAATAGTAAATGCGTATAAAAATGTTGATAAGAGTCAATCATACGCTTTAAAAGATGCGGTAAAAATCGTTAAAGAGAACGCCACCGCCAAGTTTGATGAAACAATTGATTTGGCAATCAATTTGGGAGTTGATCCCAAATACGCCGATCAAATGGTAAGAGGCGTTTGTGCATTGCCGCACGGAAACGGTAAAAAAGTTCGTGTTGCCGTATTTGCCCAAGGTGAAAAAGCCGATGAAGCCAAAGCCGCCGGAGCCGATATTGTCGGAGCCGAAAATTTGGTAGATTCCATTTTGTCGGGCAAAATAGAATTTGATCGCTGCATTGCCACCCCGGATATGATGGGTATGGCCGGTCGTGTTGCCAGAGTTTTGGGACCTAAAGGTTTAATGCCGAACCCGAAATTGGGCACCGTAACGGCTGATGTTGCAACGGCAGTACAAAAAGCCAAAGCCGGCGAAGTTCAATATCGTGTAGAAAAGAACGGTATTGTTCATGCCGGTATTGCCAAGGCCTCGTTTAGCGAAGATAAAATTTACGATAACGCCAAAATGTTTATTGAAACCATTATCAAAGCTAAACCGCAATCCTTAAAGGGAACATATTTAAAGAAAATTTCCATAAGTTCCACCATGGGAGTTGGCGTAAAAGTTGATGCTTCGGCTTTATAAGTCGGGTATCTGCCTTAAGCTTTAAGGCAAAAGTTTTGGGCGGTGAGCTCTATCACCGCTCGCTCTCAAGAGCTTAAAGCTCTTGAAACTGTCCGAGACTGTAGGTGGCAGATAAAGTTAGGAACTATAAGTTATGGCTGATGTCTGTTTTAAATATCCTACATAGACGGGAGCGGAATTTAGAATATAAATTTTTTCTCCTGGACAGATTAGTTGCCGTATGTTTTTAAGTATGCATATGCTTAAAAATGTGCGGTTGTGGTAAAATAATATTGTCAGAGATGATAATATGTTAATTGGAGACAATAAGTGAACCGCGAAGAAAAGAAACAATTACTTGACGACTTGCACGAGCTGTTCAACGGTTCCGAAGTTGTAGTCGTATCTCATTATAAGGGATTAACGGTTGCAGAAGTTTCGGAATTGCGTAATGCCGTTCGTAAAGCAGGCGCCGGGTTTAGAGTTACCAAAAACCGGATTACTAAACTGGCTCTTAAAGATACCAAGTTTGAAGGGTTGGCAGATTTGTTTACCGGACCGACAGCCATTGCGTTCGCAAGCGATCCTGTTTCGGCCTGCAAAGCTTGTGTAGAATTCGCTAAGAACAATGAAAAGCTGATTATTTTGGGCGGAGCTATGGGTACTGGAGTACTTTCCGTTGCCGAAATCAGTCGTTTGGCCACCATTCCGTCCATGGACGAATTGCGTGCCAAGATTATTGGTCTGTTGCAAGCTCCTGCTGCACAATTGGCAAGAGTTACCAAAGCATACAGCGAAAAGGAAGCCGCATAGGTTTTTGGGTAATTTAGTAAAATTTAATTTTAATTTAATTGGAGAAAAAAGATGGCAGATTTAGCCAAATTAGTAGATGAATTATCAGCTTTAACAGTTATGGAAGCTGCTGACTTATCAAAAATGTTAGAAGAAAAATGGGGTGTATCCGCCGCTGCTGCAGTTGCAGTTGCTGCCGGTGGTGCTGCCGCAGGTGCCGCTGCTGAAGAAAAGACCGAATTTGATGTTATCTTGGCAGAATCCGGTGCTAACAAGATCAATGTTATTAAAGAAATCAGAGCAATCACCCAATTAGGCTTGAAAGAAGCCAAAGATTTGGTTGACGGAGCTCCGAAGACCGTTAAAGAAGGCGTTGCCAAAGCTGAAGCCGAAGAAATTAAGGCTAAGTTGGAAGCCGCCGGTGCTAAGGTTGAATTGAAGTAATTCTTTAATAACCGATTATTGAAAAGGCCTGCCTGACGGTAGGTCTTTTTTTTGATGATATACCGTAAAAAGCAGACTTTTTAAAACACTTAACAAAACAGACGGTTATGGTACTAATAATAGCAATAACGGTATTTTTAATTTAAAATTTTTTTGTTATGAAATCTATTATTAAAGCATTGTGCATCATGATGGTTGTGCTTGCCGCTGTTTCTTGCAAACAGAAAAAAGAAGCCCCCGTTCAGGAGGCAAAACCTGAGGTTTATGTTCCCAAGCATGTTGTGGAACATGTAGACCTTAACAACATCAAGACCTATAACTACATCAACGCTCCGGCCGGAGCCGCAGCGATTTCCGTGGTTGTTAATTATCGTACCGACAAGCTCTATGAGCCGATTGAAATTAAGTACTCGTACAAAAACGGTGATACGCGTACTTACATTGTTCCCAAGGAGTTCGGTTTGTGGGAGAATGAGGCCGGTCGTTTGAGAGTGGTAGCCGATAATACTACCGTTTGGCTCCAAGGACAGACCAAGGCCGGCAAATTCTGTGAGTTTGTCTTCTACGGCGATCCGAAACACAACGGTAAGAAGATAACGCCGAATTCTTACCGCAATCTGCCCGCCGGAGAGATAGTTTATAGGTAAAGATTTAAGAGCCCTGTTATACAGTATAACAGGGCTCTTTGCTTAAATTTTATTTCCATAAAGTGTAAAATACGCAGTCTTGCTCGTCGCAGACATTGCACAGAGCATCTAAGTCGCTTATTACTAAATTTCTTAAACATTTTTGAGTATCAGAATTACAGAACTTATCGCCGTACATCTCTCCATGTATCGTATGAGAAGTATTTTCATCGTTATAGTGTTTATATACTTCTATTACCCACAGTTCTGAACTGTTATCTTTAGTAGCTTGGGCTAAATTATAACATTGTTCTTTTCCGGCATCAGAAGCGGCAAATTTATATCCAATACCAAAAACATCATGATAAGAATATACCCAAATATCATTACCGAAGATATCTGTGAGATTTCTGTTATCGTTCAATTTTATTCCATCCGGAATGAGGTTTAGTTTATCCAAAGTTTCGTCATGATATATTTCACGGCCATCGGCAGAAGAGCGATTTAATTGATGCAGTATTTGCAAAGAGTTATTAAGCAACATATTAAAAGCCTCGGCCTGTTTATTAAGCTTATATTTCATCATGGCTTTGGAGTAGCCGGCAATGGCTCCCACGGATAAAACACCAATGATTGCCAAAACACCTAACATTTCCACCATACTTCTTCCGGAAAAAGTCGCATCTACTTGCACTTTTGCTCCTCGTGTACCTCTTATTGTACACTTCGTCGCAAAATAGCGGCGTATCTGCACCCTTTTGCGGAAGAAAGACCGAACGGATTGATAAAATTTCATTTAAAACCTCCAAAAAAATTAGTTAAAATGGCTTTAAACGAAATCTTAAACCGTTTTTTTTTTTTGCAATTTTAAAGTTAAACCGGTGGATAAAAGTGTACTGGCACTTTATCTTTTACGCCTTAAGAGAGTGCTAAAAGCACTCTTGTACAGGGCACACACGAATTAAATAATGTATCCGTATAACATTATTTCCATAAGATAAATAATTGACAGCTTGTGCCGTTACAAACATTGCACAAAGCATCAATATCATTTAAGGATAAATCACGCAGACATTTTACTGCATTGGTGCAATATTGATCACCATAAATATTTCCTTGTAGGGAAGAATTTGTAGTTTGATGTATATAGGTTTCAATTAGCCACAAATCGGCACGATTATCTTTAGCGACATTAACAATATTGCGGCAGATTTCCGCTCCTTGGTCGGAGGGATCAAATCTGTAGCCCAGACCACCGAATTGATTAATTATGTTTCCGTCTGACTCATTATTATAATAAAGAACAATTGAATTATTAAAGATATCACGCATGTCATCGTTGCTGACATAATGTATGCCGTCCGGAATAAGCCCTAGTTTGTTAAAAATGGTATTATAATATGTTACTGTTCCGGACGAATATCCTAAAGTTGCATTAGTGCCGATATATTGCAAGCCATAATTTATCAACATATTAAAAGCCTCGGCCTGTTTGTTGAGCTTGTATTTAAGCATAGCTTTGGAGTAACCGCTGATAGCCCCGACGCTTAAAACTCCAATTATCGCCAGCACGCCGAGCATTTCCACCATGGAACGCCCTGATTGATAAAATTTCATCTAAATTCTCCTTAAAAATAGTAATAACAAGAGCTTTAAACGAAATCTTAAACCGTTTTTTTTTTTTGCAATTTTAAAGTTAAGCCGGTGGATAAAAGTGTATATCAAGTAAATAAAAAAACACTGCTTGCTAACAAGCAGTGTTTTTTTGATTATCGCTCCAATTTTTTGTATTTTAAGCGGTGAGGGCGGCAAGCCTCTTCGCCCAAACGGCGACGCTTGTCTTTTTCATATTCTTCAAAGTTACCCTCAAACCACTCCACATGACCTTCGTCCTCGTAGGCTAAAATATGGGTGGCTAAGCGGTCCAAAAACCAGCGATCGTGCGAAGTTACCAACACACAGCCCGGATAATTCATAATGCCTTCCTCCAAAGACCGTAAAGTGTCAACATCCAAGTCATTGGTCGGTTCATCCAGTAAAATTACATTGGCACCTTTCCTTAACATCTTTGCCAAATGTACGCGGTTGCGTTCACCGCCGGATAACTGTCCGACTTTCTTTTGTTGATCCGAACCCTTAAAGTTAAATTGTCCGACATAAGCTCGTGACGGCATTTGCTTTTTGCCGAGCTCTATAATATCTAAGCCGTCGGATATTTCTTCCCACACCGTCTTATTCGGATTTAATTCGTCTCTGGCTTGGTCAACATAACCCAAATCTACCGTTTCACCTATTCTTATCTCTCCGGAATCGGGCTTTTCTTGTCCGGTTATCATCTTAAATAAGGTTGTTTTTCCGGCTCCGTTAGGTCCGATTATACCGACAATCGCCCCCTTGGGAATTTTAAAAGATAAATCATCTATCAAAACCCTGTCGCCGAAGGCTTTGCTTATATGATTAGCCTCAATAACCAAATCGCCCAAACGTTCGGTCATCGGTATGTTAATGTAAGCATGTGTAATTTTATCTTTGGTAGCCTGCGACAACAACTCATCATAAGCATTGATACGAGCCTTGGATTTAGCCTGACGAGCCTTGGGATTTTTTTGTATCCACTCTAATTCGTTGGCCAAAGTTTTTTGCCGAGCCGTTTCTTCCCGGGCTTCCTGTTCCAAACGTTTTTGCTTTTGCTCTAACCACGACGAATAGTTGCCCTCATAAGGAATACCCTGTCCGCGGTCAAGCTCTAAAATCCAGCCGGTTACATTGTCCAAAAAGTAACGGTCGTGGGTTACCATAACTACCGTTCCTTTGTAGTCTTTCAGATGTTGCTCTAGCCAAGCTACGGATTCGGCATCCAAGTGATTGGTCGGCTCATCTAAAAGCAGCATATCGGGCTTTTGTAACAGCAAGCGGCACAAAGCAACGCGTCGTTTTTCACCACCGGAAAGCTTTGTAACATCAGCCTCTGCCGGCGGACAACGCAAAGCATCCATGGCTATTTGAATGGTGCGTTCCAAATCCCAGCCGTTGCAGGCATCAATTTTTTCCTGTAATTCGGCTTGCTTTTCAATAAGGGCATTCATTTCCTCATCGCTCATCGGTTCGGCAAATTTGGCCGATACTTCTTCAAATTCGGCCAACAAGTCGCGAACTTCGCCCAAGCCGTCCATAACATTTTCCATAACATTTTTATTAGGATCCAATTTAGGCTCTTGCTCTAAATATCCTACTTTAACACCGTCTGCCGCCCAAGCTTCTCCGTTAAAGTCTTTATCAACTCCGGCCATAATTTTTAAAAGCGTGGATTTACCGGCTCCGTTGACACCCAAAACCCCGATTTTGGCCCCCGGTAAAAAGGATAAAGTAATTCCCTTAAACAGCTCTTTGCCGCCGGGAAAAACTTTACTTAAATTTTGCATTACAAACACATATTGATATGCGGGCATAATATATCTCCGTATTTATTTAGTTTATGGTAAAAAATGGTTACATACCGGCTTGAAGCTGTTTTTCTCTTAAAGCTTTTTGAAAGGCCGGATCGTTGTGTATACGATTATTTTGTTCATTATACATTTTTATATATTTATTGCGGGCATCAGGATCTTTTTTATAGACCAAAGTTGCATCATAAGCCTGCCGCGGAGTAATTATAGAACCGTCGGGCATTTTAATGGTGCCGTCGCCGTACAGGGTAGCTTTAAATATGGCTTGTTTATCAAAGGCTGCGGCAATACTTCTGCAATCGGCAAACCCGTCTCTCATTTTAGATATAAAAGCATCGGCTTTGTACTCATTATAAGCCTTCATACCTTTTTCCTGCTCGGCATCGGAAGAAGCTTTAGATATCATAATAGCCCGAGCCAAGAGCTCAAAAGTATCATATTTTGAGGCATTGCAAGCCAGTCCCTGTCCGGACACGGCTCCCAAAGCTTGCATTTCTTCCACATAGGATATTTGTTTAGCCTGTGCAATATTGACGATTAAGGCAGAAAGCAAAAATACAAGAATTTTTTTCATGATTTATTTTCCTTTATTTTTTAATTGTGATGCATTATAAGAAAAATAAGTAAAAAAGCAACTAATTTAAAAAAAATTATAAAAAATATAAAAATGGGGTTGACAATTGTTTTGATTTAGCATAGTTTACGCCCAACTGTAATAAAAAGGAATAGAAAAATGAAGTGCTATAGTTCTTTGAAATCTAAGAAAGTTCGCGATAAGGATTGCAAGTTGGTTCGTCGTAAGGGCCGCGTTTATGTAATCAATAAAAAGAACCCGAAGATGAAATGTCGTCAAGGTTAATTTTTCGGTTCAGCTCCTTTGTTTTAGATTAAGTAAAAAACCCGCTGTTATGAGGCGGGTTTTTTAATGGCTTGAATCATTTCCATAGACAAGGCAAATATAATTATGGAGCCGGCAACCGCAAATGAGGAAATATCCAAATGGAAGAGTCTTAAAAAAGCCTCACCTAGGTAGAAAAAGCCGATAAATACGATAAGCGAAATCAAACCGGCACGAGTGGCACTGACAATTTTGCCTTTTTTCCTCAAATCTATGATAATCGGGGCCGTACCGATTATATCAATTACGGCAAAAAGTACGACAAACGCACTTAAAAACTCCCGCAAGCTGAAAGCAACCATGTTTATTCTCCGTTAAATATATAGTTGATAAAGATTGATATTTTTTATTTAGTTGTCGGCATAAATGATATTTTTTAAAAAAAGTTTAAAATGTGCTTGAAAAATAATTATTTAAATGTATAAATCAATCTAATCTTAAAATACAGATGAGGCACGCATGTTTTAAGATTTAATTTTCGTGCAAGTCCGCTTCCGTTAAAAATGGAAGGTCCGGCAATTTTTGAAAATTTATTTAATAATGACAAATACAGAATTTAAGGCTCCCGAAACCACAGAGAGTTTTGAAGCTCTTTTGAACGAACAATTCGGTGATAAAGGAATTGTCGGTTCGGTAGTAAAAGGAACAATCATTAAACTTGATGACGACTATGTAACGGTTGATGTCGGTTTAAAATCGGAAGGCAGAATTCCGCTTCGTGAATTCGGTCAAAATCCGGAATTAAAAGTTGGCGATCAGGTAGAAGTTTTGGTTGATCGCTATGAAGATAAGGACGGCAACATCGTTCTTTCGCGTGAAAAGGCTCGTCGTGAAGAAGCATGGGCTGAATTAGAGGCTGCCATGAATGCCGGTAAACGCGTCAACGGTGTTATTTTCGGTCGTGTTAAAGGCGGATTTACCGTTGACTTAAACGGTGCCATTGCATTCTTGCCCGGTTCACAAATTGACATTCGTCCGATAAGAGACATTACGCCTTTGATGGGAATTTCTCAACCTTTCCAAATTTTGAAAATGGACAGAGTAAGAGGCAATATTGTTGTTTCGCGTCGTGTTGTTTTGGAAGAGACCAGAGCCGAAGCTCGTGCCGAATTGATTGACACCATTAAAGAAGGTGCCGTATTGGAAGGTGTAGTTAAAAACATTACCGATTACGGTGCGTTTATTGATTTGGGCGGTGTTGACGGATTGTTGCATGTTACCGATATTTCATGGAAGAGGATCAATCATCCTGCCGAAGTTTTGTCGGTTGGTCAGACCGTAAAGGTTCAAGTTATCAAATTCAATGAAGATACCCAAAGAATAAGCTTGGGCATGAAGCAGCTTGAAAATGATCCGTGGCAAGCCGTTGCCGACAAGTACAAAGTCGGTGAAATTTATACCGGAAAAGTTACCAACATTACCGATTACGGTGCATTTGTTGAGTTGGAAGACGGTATAGAAGGTTTGGTACATGTTTCCGAGATGAGCTGGACGCGTAAAAACGTTCACCCCGGAAAGATTGTTTCCACATCTGAAGAAGTTCAGGTTAAAGTTTTGGAAGTTGATCCTGAAAAGAGAAGAATCAGTCTGGGCATCAAGCAATGCACACCTAATCCGTGGGCTGCTTATGTTGAAGAGCATCCGGTCGGATCGGTTATTGAGGGCAAAATTAAAAACATTACCGAGTTCGGTTTGTTTGTCGGCTTAACCGATGAAATTGACGGCATGATTCATTTATCTGACATAGCTTGGGGCAAGAGCGGTGAAGAAGCCGTTAAAGATTACACCAAGGGTCAGGACATTACCGCCAAGATTATTGATGTAGATGTTGATAAGGAACGCATCAGCTTAGGCATTAAACAAATGGCTGAAAACAATGCCGCTTTAGCTTTGGAAAACTTAAAGAAAGGCGATGTTGTTAAAGCTGTTGTGGTAAGCACCGATGATAAGGGCGTTAATGTTGAAGTTGAAGGCATTGCCGCCACCATCAAAAAGGCAGACTTATCAAAAGATAAAGCTTTACAAAATCCGGAAGACTATAAAGAAGGTCAGGTTTTGGAAGCCAAGCTTACTTCCGTTGATAAAAAGAACGGTAAGTTGGGTGTATCCGTAAAAGCATTGGAAATTGAGGAAGAGAAGAAGGCTTTGGAAGAATATTCCGCAGCCAATGCTTCGGGTTCTTCTTTAGGTGATGCTTTAGGAGAAGCTTTAAAGAAAAGTGCATCATAATTGTTTTTAACGATGTAGATGTAAATTAGGCTCTTCCGCAGGGAGGAGCCTTTAATTTTTAAAATACTAAGTAAGGGTATTAAGGAGCCTGAGTAAATATATTTATTTTGTGTAAAAAGTACTTGACAGAGGAGGGGGTTAAAGCTAGTATGCGTTCACTTGCTTTAAGGGGGATTCTCTTTAAAGCGGGTAATTTGTGTTAAAATTTAAACTTTAAGGAAATTTGTGATGCCTACAATTAATCAGTTAATTCGTAACTCACGAACACCAAAAGTGAAGAGAAACAAAG
>CALXTJ010000018.1 GCA_944391375.1 uncultured Alphaproteobacteria bacterium | reverse complement strand
AAATTTTATCAATCAGGTCGTTCCATGGTGGAAATGTTGGGAGTTCTGGCGATAATCGGCGTGCTCTCCGTTGGAGCAATCGCCGGTTACTCCAAGGCCATGATGAAATATAAACTCAATAAATTTTCCGAACAATTGAATACTTTAGTCAGTGCATGTATTCGTTATTCTCAAAGTTTTATGAACTTAACCACATCGCAAAATGTTACTGAGTATTTTATCAAACTTGGCGAAATCCCTGAGGATATGATTAAAAATGATTCTTATTTTGTTTATGATATATACGGCCGAGCACATTATATGTACCAATTTCAAACACAATTTTTGGTCTTATATTCGTACGGCTCCGGAATCGTGACAGACAGTACGGAAAATTTTGAAATTTGCCAAACTTATATTAACATTGTAAAAGCAAATAGTGCTAATATACTTCGTGTAGAACTCTCAAGTGGATTTAATGATGAAGATGAGCAATCATCAAGAGGCGTAATGTATGGAGATACGACCTGTTCCAGTAATGTGAAATGTCTTAAAGACTTACAATTAAATGATATTTATGAACAGTGCCGATTTTTGTTACAAGGCAAAGGTTGGCAGTTTAGTATCCGATTTATTTAAATATAAAAACAGCTGTCCCGGGTATTATTTTTTTTTGCAACTTTATCCACCGCTTTAACTTTAAAATTGCAAAAAAAAAAAACGGTTTAAGATTTCGTTTAAAGCTTTTGTTACTAATTTTTTTGGAGGTTTTAAATGAAATTTAATGAACTCGGCTGCTTTTTCCTTAGCAAAGTCAATAACATTACCGAAAGTTTAGAGAAGAGTTTAGATAAAGTCGTTTCCAGGGGTGAAAAAAATTTTAGTGTACATAATCAGTACATGAATTTTTTGAGACCCCGTAAAACGGCTTTAGATGAGCCCTTATACAAATTTTCCGCCGGAAGAAGTATGGTTGAGATGCTTGGCGTACTTGCAATCATAGGCGTACTCTCCGTCGGAGCCATTGCCGGTTATTCCAAGGCCATGATGAAATATAAACTTAATAAACATGCCGAGGCTTTTAATATGTTGCTTAACAATGCCTTGCAAATTAAAGATAAATTGGAATATAACTATGATAATGAAAATGGTTATACCGAATATGGTGATATTTTCAGTAAGCTTGGTTTAATTCCTTCCGGATTCACCTATGTAAACAATACTTATATGACGGATACATTCAATGATAAAGTTTATATTTACTCCGTTACCAAACCCTCATCCCATAACATCCCCTTCGGAGCCATAAGGACGCACTTTCAACCCACATCCGAAGGAGCTGATATTTGTCGTAATGTCGTAACCGTTGCCAAAGAAAATGCCGCCAATTTATGGTATGTAACCGTATATAAAAATGTTTTTACCGATGATCAAGTTGACGAGCAAGGCAGTATTTACGGTGATGCCTATTGCGGAGACGATAAAAAATGCTTACACAACTTAAATATTGATGATATTGATGCTCTGTGCAATATTTGCGATCAAGATGAATGTGCGGTTTATACTCTTTGGCAACTCTAAAGCCGACTGCTCACCGTTACCGAAGTTATTTAAGCCGGTAAAGTGCCTGTTTCAAACTTAAATCCTCTAAGCAGTTCTTCGGTAAACATCGGCCTTTTGCCCTGCCGCTGAATTTCCAGCACTTCCAAGGCCTTATCGGCACAGGCAATTACCAATTTATTATCGGCTTGCAAAATTGTTCCGGCAACTCCGTGCTCATCGCAAACTTTGGCCCGCAAAACCTTAAACCTCTCCCCCTTATACTCAAAAAACATCGCCGGAAACGGATTAAAGGCTCTTATTTTGCGTTCCAAAACCTCCGCACTCATATTAAAATCAATTTTGCATTCTTCTTTGCTCAACTTTTGTGCATAAGTAACCAAACTTTCATCTTGCGGTTCAGGCTCAATATTATCTAAATCGGCCAAAACTTCCGACATTAAATCGGCCCCTATTTCGGCCAACTTATCATGCAAAATCCCGCCCGTGGTATCTTTAGTAATTTCCACCTCGCCTTTTTTATACATAGCTCCGGCATCTAAGGCTTCAACTATTTGCATAATCGTAACCCCGCTTTTGGTATCTCCGGCTTCAATCGCTCTTTGAATAGGTGAAGCTCCCCGCCATCTGGGAAGTAAAGAAGCATGCACATTCAAACAACCTAACTTACAGGCCGTAATTACTTCTTGAGGCAACAGTAATCCATACGCCGCCACCACGGCAACATCGGCCTTGAGCTGTTTAAACTTTTCCTGTTCGGCACTATCCTTAAAAGTCTTCGGTGTCCGCACCTCAATACCGCATTCTTCAGCCACCTTATGTACCGGAGTTTTGCTGATTTGCTTACCCCTGCCCGCTTCCTTGGGAGCTCTGGTATAAACACATACGACCTCATGCTCTTTAATTAACCTTTTAAGTACCGGCACGGCAAAATCCGGAGTGCCCATAAATACAATTTTCATTATCTTTTCTACCTTTTTTAATAAATTTAATTAGCCGCCATTATCAATAAAAAACCGCCTTTTGGGGCGGCTTTTTAAATGTTTAGTATTCGGTTCCCAACAACTTATACTCAATTTTAATATCATAATCTTTAGCATAAGCCGAGAGCATTGCTTCGGAAAAATCACTCAACAGCGATAAATATGCTTTTTGTTTTACCAAAGCCGTTTCCGATTCGCTCAAATCATCCGAACTTTCATAATCTTGCGTAGCAACCGCCACAATATAAGTGTCACCCAGCTGTATTTGTTTAGGTGTCAACAAAGCATCGGTAAACATCTCCCTGATATCGGCATAACCAATATTGGCAAAAGTTTCATTACGAGTTATCGGTTGCGATTTATACAAAGCCAAACCGTAACGCTTTGCCGCATCTTCAAGTTTGTCGCCGTTTTCCATATCGTACATAACATCATTCAGTTTTTCCTGAGCAATAGCGGTGCGTTCATTTTCGGACCACAATTTAACGATTTCATCTCTGACATCAGCCAAATCTTTAACATGAGATTCCGTAATTTTTTCAACTTGTAGCACGGCCATGCCCTCATCGGTTTCAACAACTTGGCTTATTTCACCTACATTGTAGGAAAATGCGGTATCGGCAAAATCCCGATTTTGCACCACATTTAACATATCGTCGGGAGCCTGTTTAACACTGCCGTCTTCAGCCAAGCCATTAACTTCCGTCAGCTTAGCATTAAATTTGTCGGCAACGGCCTCCAAACTCTCACCGGCAGCCAAAGCGTCTTCAATATTTACCAAAGTTTCATAAGTTGCATCGTACAAACGCTCGTCTTTCAAAATATTCTTAATCTGCAAGGCGGCCGTTTCATAAGCCGTTTTAGAAGCCGGCTCAATATCAGCAACTTTCAAAATCTGCCATGAACCGTCAACTTCAAAGGGCTTGCCGTAAGCTCCTTTATCCAAAGTAAAGGCTTCTTGGGCCAAAGTTTCAATCAACTCATCTTCGGCAACATAACCTAAGTCGGTATCCTCTTTGGATTGTCCGGCCTCGCTTTCGGCAACGACATAAAAGTCTTCACCGTTCTGCAACTTAAAGAAAGCCTTGTTAGCGGAGGTTTCATCGGCAAAAATCATTTGCAAAACATTGCGTTTTTCGGGAGTTTCAAACTCAGCCTTATGTTCATTGTAATAAGCTTGTATATCATCATCGGTAATTTGCATATTGTCCGCAATATCCGCCATTGATAAATACAAAACCTTCACATCCCGACGCTCCGGTTCTACAAAGTTAGAGGAAAAATCGTCATAATACTGATTGATTTCTTCTTCGGTAATCGCTCTGTCTATAACCACATCTTCAGGGTTAATCATCACATAATTAAAAGTGCGTCTTTTATTGTCAGCCTTAGCCGCAGCCTTAATCAAAACCGCAGGGACATTAAAGTTTTGTACCGGAATATTGACCAAGATTCGTTTAGTCAAATCGCGTTTTAAGCTTTGCACGAACTCAGCTTCGGAAATACCGCCGCGGGAAAGTACCTGACGAAACAAATCACGATTAAAATTACCGGAAGCATCCTTAAAAGCTCCGTCATTAACAATAAAGGCCTGAATTAAAGCCGGCGAAAAAAGCACATGATATTTGGCTTCCGTCCTGTCTAAAACCGCATCTTGCACCATCTGACTGATAACCATTTGCAACAATGCCTGACGCATATCTTCGGTTAAATCGGCCTCATCACCCAATAAATTTTGAGCGGCATTTAATTCCTTTTGAAATTGATAGTAAAATTGAGCTTGAGAAATTTCAATATTATCAACCTCAATTACCGTGCGATTCTGTCCGGCACTGTTAATATATCCGGAAACACCGAACAAAGACATAAAACTTAAAGCCGTCAAAGTCAAAATTAACTTTGCAACCCAACTTTTTTGCGCTTTTGCTAATTTGTTAATCATTTTTTCTTCCCTAACATAAAACACACTCTGGCGGTATTATAGAGTATAAATCAAGTAATGCAATTATAAATATTCGGTATTGACAAGTTTTCTACAATTATTTTCTGTGTTAAAAGCATTTTTAAACTGGAAAAATAAAAATCAATATGCTAGAAGAGTGGCAGATATGTGTGTTGTAATAACAAACAAGGAAGAAAAATGTCGCGAAAAGTATTGATTGCCGGCAACTGGAAGATGAACGGCTTGTTGGAAGACGGAGCCGCATTAGCCAAAGAGGTTGCCACGGAAGTAAAAAAGCTCGGTAAACCGGAGTGTGAATTTTTGGTATGTCCGCCTTTCACCTTATTAACCACGGTAAAAAAGGTCCTAAGAGGTTCTAAGGTAGCTTTGGGTGCACAAGATTGTCATGTAGCTGAAAAGGGAGCTCATACCGGCGATATCAGTCCGGTAATGTTAAAGGACTGCGGTTGCAGCTATGTTATTGTCGGACACTCGGAAAGAAGAGCCGATCATAAAGAAAGCAATGAATTGATTTGCCGCAAGGCCGAGGCAGCTCATCAGGCCGGTTTGAAGGCTATTATTTGCATTGGTGAAACGGAAGCCGAACGCGATGCAGGCAAAACCATTGAAGTTTGTACCAAGCAAATTATGGGATCCGTTCCGCAAAATGCTACGGCCGCCAATACGGTAATTGCTTATGAACCGGTATGGGCCATCGGTACCGGAAAAACTCCGACAACTGCCGATGTTGAGGAAGTTCATGCTGCCGTTCGCAAGGTTTTGGCTAAAAAATTGGGCAAAGGCAATGCCAATAAAATGCGGATTTTATATGGCGGTTCCATGAAACCGGCTAATGCCGCCGCACTTTTGGCCCTGCCAGATGTAGACGGTGGTTTAATCGGCGGAGCCAGCTTAAAAGCGGCCGATTTTATGGCTATTGCCGCAAGTGTTAATAAAAAATAACCCGAAAGGAAAAAATATGGGATCAGTATTGTTAGTTATTCATTTAATTACCGCCATTTTCTTGGTGGCCGTGATTTTAATGCAACGTTCCAGCGGAGGAGCTTTAAATGGCTTGGGCGGCGGCTCGGGAGCCAACAGCTTTTTAACCGCTCGCGGTACCGGTAATTTATTGACCAGAGCCACAGCGGTTTTGGCTACAATCTTCTTTATTACCAGTATTTCGCTTTGCTTATACTACAAAGGAGCCGAGCATCCCAGTACTTCGGTATTAGATGCCGCTCCGATTACCCAACAAGCACCTGCTCAAACAGCTCCTGCTGCCCCGGCAGTACCGGCAGCCCCAAGTGTTCCCACGGCAAAGTAGGCTTAAATGAGTAACTTAAAAAACATAAGGCACCTTAAAACATAAGGTGCCTTTCTCACTTTTAAAAACTGATTTGCAATGATTTGATAACTATTAAAGGACAAAATAAAATGACTAATCCAAATACAAAATTTATATTCATCACCGGCGGTGTTGTATCTTCTTTGGGTAAAGGCTTAGCTTCGGCCTCCATTGCCGCTACCTTACAAGGTCGCGGATTTAAGGTCAGACTTCGTAAACTTGATCCCTACCTTAATGTAGATCCAGGAACCATGAGCCCTTACCAACACGGTGAAGTATTTGTTACCGATGACGGTACGGAAGCCGATTTGGATTTAGGTCATTATGAACGCTTTTCGGGCGTTGCCGCCACCAAAAACGACAGTATTACCACCGGTAAAATTTATCAAAGAGTTATTGATAAGGAGCGTCACGGCGAATATTTGGGAGCTACCATTCAGGTTGTACCGCATGTTACCAATGAGATTAAAAGCTTTATTTTATCCAATTTAACCGATGAAGATTTCGTGTTATGCGAAATCGGCGGCACGGTAGGCGATATTGAAGGCCAACCTTATTTGGAGGCGATTCGGCAAATTGCCTACGATTTAGGACGCGATAGGGTAATGTTTGTACATTTAACCTTATTACCGTTTATCCCTACGGCGGGAGAATTAAAGACCAAGCCCACCCAACACTCGGTTAAAAAATTGCAAGAATACGGTATTCAGCCTGATATGTTGTTATGCCGTTCACCAATGGCTATTCCCGAAAATGAAAAGAAAAAATTGGCTTTATTCTGCAATGTAAGAGAGGAAAATGTCATTGCCGCTTTAGATGTAAGCAACATTTACCAAGTGCCTCTTGCTTATTCTAAGGAAGGCATGGACAGAGCGGTCTGCCGCCACTTTGGAATACCTGATGATAAGCCGGCCGATTTAAGTAAATGGGAAAAAATCATTGAAGTAATCAAAAAGCCGGAAGGAGAAGTAAAGATTGCGGTGGTCGGCAAATATACCAAGCTTTTGGAAGCCTACAAGTCGTTACATGAAGCCATTAAACACGGGGGATTTGCCAACCACTACCAAGTAAACATTAAATGGATAGATTCGGAAAAATTGGAGCAAGAACCGGCCGGAAATTACTTAAACGATGTTAATGCAATAATCGTCCCCGGTGGATTCGGACAAAGGGGTACGCAAGGCAAAATAGAGGCCATAAAATATGCTCGTGAACATAAAATTCCGTTTTTGGGCATATGTTTCGGTATGCAAATGGCGGTAATAGAAACAATGAGAAATGTTTGCGGTATAAAAAATGCCAACACCACAGAGTTTGACCCCGATTGTGAACCGGTAGTCGGTTTAATGACCGAATGGGACAAAGACGGCAACAAAGAAGTTCGGTATAAAGACGGCGATTTGGGAGGAACGATGCGTTTGGGAGCATATCCGTGCCATTTAAAGGCCGGAAGTCTGGCACAAAAAGTATACGGCACGGAAAATATTTCGGAACGGCACAGACATCGTTATGAAGTAAATATGAAGTATGAAGATACATTAAATAAAGGGGGAATGATTATCAGCGGCAAATCGCCTGACGGCAAATTACCTGAGATTGTAGAGCGTCCGGAACATCCGTGGTTTATCGGTGTACAATTCCATCCGGAATTAAAGTCCAAACCGTTTGCCCCTCACCCGCTGTTTATATCGTTAATCAAAGCGGCAATAGACAACAGCCGGTTAATGTAAATTGTAATGATGACTAAAAATCCCGCAACAATGCGGGATTTTTTATATATTACTTATTAGCTTGTTTATACATCTGATAAGCATCTAACAACATATCTGTATCATTAAACTTCGGATGCCAACCTAATTCTTTTTCCGTTTGAGAAATATCAATCAAGTAGTTTTCATCGGCAATCATATATTGTTCTTTATACATAATTTCCAAACCGATTTTACCAAGTAAAGCCAAAGTAAGCTTAACCGCCTTTCCCCATGTCGGTACAATAAGTGACTTTGAACCGGCTCTACGAGCTACATTTTTAAGCAAATCTTTCACTTTTGGAGGATTTTTAGATCCTAAATTAAATTCCTTATTGGGGCATTCTTTTTCAACAGCCAAAATGGTAGCGGAAGCACAATCGGCAACGGCAACCATCTGATAACAGTTATTTCCCGAACCAATAGTCGGAACCGGTAAATTAAAATCCATCAATTTAAATAACTTTTCCAAAATGCCTAAACGCCCTTTACCGATAATCATTCTTGGACGAAAGATGGTAATATTAAAACCTTTATCCCGAAATTCTCGGCAAACTTTTTCAGCCAAAGCCTTACTTTGACCGTAAAACCCGAAAGGAGCAAGTTGATGAGTAATTTTGACCGGAAGTTCCTGAGGTTTACCATAAACCATATCGGTACTAAAAAACACCATATTTTTCGCACCGTCTAAAAGCATTTTATCTAAAATGTTTTTAGTTCCCGCTACATTAACATTTTCAAAAAACTCCCGACGATTTTTACGCGGAACTTTATGATGATATTGATTAGCCGCTAAATGAATAACAACATCATCTTTTAAAAATTTAAATTCCAAAGGTTTGGTAATATCACAATACTCAAACTCAACATCCGATGAAGGCTTAACAACATCAAGCACAATCAGTGAAGCATTTTTCTCTTGTAATTGTCTAACCAGTTCCAAGCCCAAAAATCCGGCACCACCGATAATTACATATCTCATGAAACAAAATCCTTACTTTGAGTTAAAATAAAGACACCTATACAAATGATAATTATACCCAAAACCTTTTGAAAAGTAATCGGTTCATTGAAAAAAAGATAAGCCAAAACGGCGGTAATAATATAACCGATACTTAAAAAAGGATATGCCAAAGAAACATTAACTTTAGATAACACCACCATCCATAATATGATGCTTATACCGTAACTAAACATTCCCGCCAACAGATAGATATTGGTAAACACAGCCAATACCATGTTAAACAGCTGATCAAAAGCCAAAGATACCGAACCGATTTTGAGCATGCCTTTACGAATAAACAATTGAGCAAAAGCATTTAAGCTTACACTGGATAAAATCAACAACAAATTATGAAACATATACACTCCTTACTAAAATCTAAAATAAATGAAAGGGTTATAAGTAGAGGCAGCCATTACCGCAACCGATAAAATAAACAATGCTATCAACCAGATATTGACCACCGTTCTTTGTATTTTATATTTAAATCCGATTTCCGGTAATTTGTTAAAAATCGGCATAGAACAAATAATCGCCGCAGCAAAGGCAATAAGCTCCATATTATCAATATAATAAAAACGTTCATAAATAATATTATGTTCAGAAATTAAGCCAAACATGTTTTTAATATAAGAAACGGCATAGGTAAGATTTTCGGCTCTAAAGATTACCCAACCTACAACAAAAACAAATATGGTATAAACATGCTGAGCCAAAACCAGGTTGAAACCGCCTTCTTTTTTGTGCCAACCGGTTAGTTTTTCAAAAATAATAAAAGCACCGTGCCATAAGCCCCAAACCACAAAAGTCCACTCAGCTCCGTGCCAAATACCGGTTGCCAAGAAAACCACAAACAAGTTAAACATATTGTGCCTTTTGGTAACTCTGTTTCCGCCCAACGGAATATATAAATATTCTTTAAACCAGGTAGATAAAGAAATATGCCATCTTCTCCAAAACTCGGTAATAGATTTGGAAATATAAGGATAATTAAAGTTTTCCAAAAATTTGAAGCCAAAAATTGAGCCTAAACCGATAGCCATATCGGAATAACCGCTAAAATCGTAGTATAGCTGGAAAGTATAAGCAAAAGCACCAATCCATGCGGTTAAAGCATCAAACTGTTCAACCGGTTGGGCAAAAATTTTATCGGCGACAGCACCTAAAGTATTGGCTATAAGCATTTTTTTAGCCAAACCCATAATAAAACGTTTAACACCGTAATTAACTTTATCAAAAGTTATAGTTCGTTTATCAATCTGTTCGGCGACATCATGATATTTAACAATCGGTCCGGCAACAAGCTGCGGAAACAGACTTATGTAAAGAGCCAATTTATAAATATCTTTCTGAACTTTAACTTCACCACGATAAACATCAACCACATAACTTAAAGCTTGGAAGGTATAAAAAGAAATACCGATAGGCATAATAACATTTATAAAATTAAATTGAGCATCAAAGGCATCATTGATATTACGCATTACAAAATTAAAATATTTAAAGTAGAATAAAAAGCTCAGATTAGCGATGACGGTAATTGCCAAGATATATTTTTTATGATGATTGCTGCGACTGATGAAATAAGCACCAAAATAGTTAATCACGATAGTTAAAATCATGATGGCTAAATAACGAGGTTCACCCCAAGCATAAAACAGCATACTGGCAATTAAGAGCACATAGTTTTTAATTTCGGGCCTTACCAATAGATAAATGGCACAAACAATCGGTAAAAACATAAACACAAAAGTCATAGATGAAAACAACATATCTTTATTCCTTTAAGGATTTAATTATTGAAATTAAATTTAAGACCAGCCAAATTAACAATACTTCTTTCTACCATAATCAACAATATAACATCTGATTCTTGCATAAAATTCACATCTTCTGCCCTGACATCATATCTCCAAATATATTGAGTTTTTCTAAAAGATTGTCCAAAATAAGGGATTAAAATATTGGTAAAAGAATCCCTGAATACAACCGCTCGCAATAACAAATCTCTATTTTCACAAGTAACTAAGGATCTGGAAGCAAACTGCTTAGGATTGCATAACATTCTGTCAGTAAATTGCGGAACATTATATTGAGTATTATCTTCTTTTTGCAACGGTTCAGGATACATCATTGTTAAATCACCTTTTAGGTGAGGTGTTTTTTTATAACCCTCAATCTCCACTTCCGGAATATTATTAAAATCCGAGCGTATAAGGTTTATAATTTCTTGATAACCGTAATAAGCCCCGAGGGCATTCCAATGTGTGTCATTTTTATAATACAATAAACCCTTATCTTTATTATTCATCAACACATCATATAAATACAAAACTTTTACATCGGTATGTTTTTGTAAATAATTTATCAACTGGTTGGCTCGGCTTTGTGAATCCGGACGTTTTTTCCTCATTTTCGGGAAATATTCACCATAAATTTTATTTTTATCGGGTGCAATTATAAAATAAAACTTTTTATTATTTTTCTCACTCCAGTCGTTGATGTTTTGTAAGTAAGATGCAATATTTTTCAAATCTTTATCTTTAAACAGTACCGCATTTTGGAAGTTATCAATACTTCCTCCTCCCTTATAAAACAACCACTCATCCTGCCCTTGAAAAACTTTTTCAGCATCTATTTTATCATTGAAAAGTGCATTTATTCTATTATACAAGTTAATAAGTAAATTTCTTCCTGCAAAACGGTCATTAAACCATTTTTCAAAATCCGTACCGTACGCTTTATTCAATTGCCCATTTACATACAAACTAGGAAATTTGGCAAGCATCCTATTTTCTTGTGATGATTTTTCAGCATCTGAAATATTACTCATCGGAATAAAAAGAAAAGTGAAGAACACTGCCAAAAACAGTATTTCTATACGACTATTATTTTGCACCCATTTTAATTTAACAAGCCAGGCAAAAAGCTTAAAATAAAACCAGAAAAATAAAGCAAATAAGCTTATAGCCAACAAAAAATCATAATGTTTCAACAATGGAATAGGAATAATCGTAACTTTTTCAACCGTTAATATTCCTCTTCCTTCATAAAATGTTCTCACTTCAAGTTTACTCAACTTATCTAGCTCAACATTAACTGCAACTTTACTTTTATCCGGCGATAAGGGAGCTTTATACAAACAATTATTACCAATATCCGTCACCACATCAAAAGAGGCCTTACCGCCTTTAGAAAGTTGGTAATCAAGAACAATTTTATAAGAACCTTTATCCAGCTTTGCATAAGGTCCATAACTAAAAACACCATTAGGAGTATTATCGGTTTTAATACTGTTGCCATCAACTACAAAATGTCCTTTTGTATATAAATCTTTTCCATAGTAAATCTGTTTATTTTCTAAAAATGCTTTTAAACCCCAAACGGTAATTATTGCCGATACAATAGCAAAAACATATATACATAGCTTATATTTATTACTTGTGAACACCGCTCGCACTCCACATTATCTACGCACCATACAATAAAACGATTAACCTTATCTACAAAAATTTACCGATATATTGTTAAGACTAAACAAATTTCCATCAGGAAGATTGTCTTTTGATAAATCACTACCCAAACAATTAGTTCTTACTTCAATTTTATCTGTTTTTTTAGCAAGATTTAATTTTATCTGTACATGATTAACGCCATAAACTAAATCTTTTTTAGCCAACAAGGTATTGCCAAAATCACAAACAACATCAACATAAACCTTATAATCCCTGGCCAACTTATAACACACATCTATTTCATAATTTCCTGCTTCTAAAGAAATATACGGTCCCCAAGTTAAAATACCGGAAAATTTACTATCCTTAACACCTACCCAGCCATTCTCTACACAAGCAACCTGATTAACCGACAAATCATCCACATGAAAAACGGGTTTTAATTGTTTTAGAATTAGGCAATCGTGCATAATACGGCTTAAATTTGCTCCAATAATTTCCTCATTTCCTTGAAGATGCTCAGCAAACTCATAATTATAAAAATTAATTTTTCGGATATGCTCATTTAAATCTTCTATTACCAGAGTATTTTTTTCCATATACGGACTATTTTGTAACAGCAAAAAATCTATATTGGCATTAGGGTATTTTTCACTTAACTTTTGCATATTCTTAAAAAGTATATCATTATTTAAAAACTTCATACCGGCATAAAATACCAAACAAATGCTTTTACCTGAAGCCAATAATTCCTGCAGCCTTTTTTTACGACGCATATATTTTTCTTTAAACTGCGGATAGGCCTCTTGAATGGATATTCCTTTCCAAAAATCATGCACATACTGCAAACCGGTTCTTTGATTTTTTACTTTTTTATGCGGTGTAGTATTATCATACTCATTTTCATCAAAAACAATAAAATCTTCCGGGTTAATCCAATCCGCAAAATCATTAACAATTAAATCAATTTTTCTATCAAGTCCCAAAACACCGGCTTTTTCTTCATCAATACCTCCGGACCAATCAAAAGGATAAGTAGCAGTTTGCAAAAGTTCTTGCTTTAATAAAATTGCCGTAAAGCAATTAAAACCCAAAGACAAGCAAACATCATAACTTTTTTGAAACTTGCCCGTATCTAATTCTTCATATGTTATCTTCATTTTATCCCTTCACCGCCAATTCATATAACTTGGATGCCAAGTGTTCATATGTATATTTTTTATATAGCTTGTTTGGCTTAACAGGCTCTTTTAAAGACCTTAAAATAGCTTGCTTAAGCTCTTCTATGGTAACATCTGCCGGAACAGTCGTACAATAAGGTAAAAAATCGGCATTTATAAAACCTTCGGTAGTGATAAATTTTTGATTCAAACCTAACAATTCGGCAATACTGCCCGAACTTTCGCCATGAGAATCTTTCCTCAGTTGCACCGCCAAATCTACACTCTTCATTAAAGCTAACAATTCTTCCCCATTGGGTGCATTTTCTATAATTAAGTTGCGACAGTCAACATTATGCTCCTGAACATAAGCCTTAATATTATAACCGGCCAACAGCAGCTTGATTTTATATCCCCTACGATTCAATTCATCCACGGCAGTAATCAACACATCGGTAGATTTGCTTTTATCTGCCATACCAAACGAACCAATCACGGTATATCCGTTTTGCTTACTTTCAAGAGTTAACGGTTTAACCCTTCTTAAATCAGGTATCGGATGATAGAGTACATCTATTTTAACCTCCGACCTTTCAAAATCGGTTAATTCTGCCTCTACTAGTTCCTTAGCCCTTTGATTATTTACCGCAATATGTTTTATCTGTGTTAAATTTAACAAAGGTTTTATACCACAGACATGATTGTGCCGCAAAATATCGTAAAAATCCCCAATATTACGAACATTTTCCAGGTCTTTTTGTAAATAAGGATACCACATTAACAAAAAATTTTTAATGCGATCTAAATTCCAACCCAACATTGGATAAAAAGCAAAAATAATAAAGGCTTCATGCATATACAATAACCTGTTGGGTTCGCCTTTGGTACGCATAGCCTCCGTCAAAGAACATTGATGATGCTCGGAATTTCCTAAAACAAAAATTTTACCTATATAGTCACGGAACAGATGCATAAACGGATAACTGCACATGGGTATAATATTTGGAGTCTCCTTATAGTCAGAAAGCTTTTTATGTTTTATAAAACTTATGGATTTTATTGTTAAAAAGCCTTTTCCCTGAAACAAGGTCTGAACTTCAATATTTTCTTTATCCTCGGATAACTCAAAACCGGCAATAATCTCCGACTTT
Organism: uncultured Alphaproteobacteria bacterium; assembly: GCA_944391375.1. Lineage (GTDB taxonomy): Bacteria > Pseudomonadota > Alphaproteobacteria > RF32 > CAG-239 > CAAFZY01. The sequence goes on along the minus strand of CALXTJ010000018.1, from coordinate 8,118 downwards.
TTATAATCTAATTGCCCAATGTAACACAGATTATTTCCAAAGTCACTGACTACCCTAAATTCACAAGTACAATTTGCATCCAAATTATATTCTATTTTTAAATCATAACTACCTTTACGCAAGGCAACATACGGACCATATGTGGCAATTTCTTTATTAGAAAAATTATTGAAAACTATTGAATGATCTTTAAATGATACATTATCTCGTAAATGATATTGTATATTTCTGCCATAAAACCGGTATATTTCCTCACTGTTAAGCAAATCATTATAACGATCAATATCGTTAATATCTGCTATAATATCAAAATGCTCATGATGTATGGTATGAGTTTTATATGAGTATTGTGCAATACCGCTCTTATCCGGCGGAAGCGTTGAAAAAACAGCTACTTTCTTTTTTTTATTATCGGTTTGTTGTAATTCCGTTAATTTTTTAACAACCGTTAAGGCAGCATTATCCCAGTTGATTTTTTTAACCAGCTTGCGTCCGAAATCTAAACTTTTTTTACACAATTCCTCATTTGTATAAATAGATATAATTGATTGTACAAGTTCTTCTTCATTGTAGGGATTAAACGAACATTCCGGTAACACAAATTCCTTAGTTGCCGATAAGTCAGACGCAAAACAAGGTGTTCCAGCTATATAACTTTCCAAAATCGGCAAACCCAGTCCTTCATAAAATGAAGGAAAAATACTAGCTCTGGCCGAAGCTAACAAGTCTAGCAAAACATTATCTTCTACAAAACCGGTAACAATAATCTGCTCGCCAAGTTTCGCTTTGCTGTCTTTAATTGCATTTAAAACTTGCTCTTCAAACCAAGGAGAGGCTTTACAAACCAAATATAACTTAGCATTTTTGGGTAATTTTCCGCTTTCATAAGCTTTGGCAAAAGCCCGAGCTGCTCCCGTAAAATTTTTTCGTAAATCCTCACCCGGAACAAAAACTATATGATTTTTTCGTTTTTTTGCCGAATAAGGTTTATCTGAGTTTGCAGAATAAAATTTTTTATTATCTGCTCCTCCGTAAATTACCGAAATATTTTGCTTTGGATAATCTGCCAATTTAACACAATCATTTTTGGTACAAACACTATTGGCAAATAAATAATTAGCCAAATGCAAACACTCTACATGGCGGGCATAAACCTCACGAGAGCCTTGATTTTGCAAATAATTATCCGGGAAAATCATTGGAATTAAGTCATGTATAATGCCTACAACCTGCCTGCATTTAAGTATAACATTTTTAGGAAAGGTAAATTCAAAAGAATTATCATGCAGATCAAAAAAATTTCCTTTAAATAAAAAGTCAAAATCACCGTCTATTTCATAATCATCAAAATTTTCCAACAATAATATATTGGCCGTTGATATAACGCTCTGCGGTAAAGTCAGATCATAATTTTTACTGACTAAAACATAGGCATCAAAACCTCCGATGTTTACCATATGTTCATATAATGATAAAAAATAACGCCCTATGCCTCTGTACGCTGATATCTGATATGACCGAAAATCAAACAAAATTTTCATTTTACTTCTCCTGATGCATATAATTACGGTAATTTTCCTTCATTATTACATCCATGGTCCTTAACTGTAAAATCTGGGTATTTAAATAATTATCATGCTTAACCACTTCCTGTTTAATACCCAGTAAATCTGCTCTGACATTAAAAACAAGAACCTGCACGCCCAAAAAATAAATTTTTATCCTATAAGTCATATACTTAATGGTCCAAAAGGGTATTTTTAGAAAATATATTTTTTCTATCCGCCCGTCTATTTTATGCTTAACGCTGAAAAAATCACTTATTTTACCCATGTTTATTTGTCCTTTACAATACTTTCCGTTATTTGTTGTACAAATTTAGTCCAACTAAAGCTTTCTGCCTGTTTAACTGATTTTTTAGACAATTGCAACCGCAATTTACTATCTTCACATACCTTTCTTAATATTTCTGCCGTTTTAGCAACATCTTTACCGTCTATATACAACACGGCATCTCCTCCTACTTCCGGCAACGAACTGTTATCGGCACATACTACCGGACAACCACACTGCATCGCTTCTAAAATCGGCAGTCCGAACCCTTCATACAAGCTCGGATACACAAAAACCTCAGCTCCGTTATATAAAGCCGGCATATCTTCATCTGCCACAAATCCGGTTTGGATAATTTTATCCTTAATATTTAAGTTCTCAATTTCTTCATCAACCGCCTTAAATCCGGCTCTTTTAGGTCCCAACAACACCAAGTAAATATCATCATCTTTGGTATCTTTTATTAACTTGGCAAAAGCCTTTAACAAATGCACAAAATTTTTACGCTCCGATAATTCTGAAACTGTCAAAATATATTTCTTATCACCTATTCCGTATTTTTTTCTGACTGCGGCTATAATTTTATCATCCGCAATCGGCTTAAACTTGGCATCTGCTCCAAGATAAACTACTTCTACGCTATTAGACAATATATCTTTTCTGAATTCAAGCAAGTCTTTTTTGGTAGATTCTGATATTACAAAAATTTTATCTGCCTTCAGATGCTCTATCCATTGTTTATATTTTTTCGCAAACTTAGCATTACAAAACTGCGGAAATTTTATCGGTATTAAATCATGAACAAACGCAAAAGTTTTAAGTTTTGAGGCATACACAATCGGTGATATTGGGCTAAAAACCGAAACATACACATCATAATCATTCAAAACACGCATATATACTTTACAATAAATAAGGGATAACACCCAAGATACCGTTTTTTTATAAACATTATCCCATTTGCATGTTTTACGCAATATCGGAAGATAAACCGTTTTAGATTTCAACTCCGACAAACCGACATAATCCAGATATCCCTCAACATCCCCGCGATTAGAGGTAACCAGAGGATATACATCCAAGCTCTTATCTGCCAGCAACCCCTTTAAAAGCTCGTGAGCAACTCTGACGATACCGGTTCCCTTTTTACCGTCAACGCCGAGTTGCTCCATGTCAAATAATACTTTTACTTTAGGCCGCCTCAAGATTATGCCACCTTTCCAAAATCCACGATGACGAGTTAGCTTTATTATCTCCGCCCACACCAAAGGCCAAATCTACTTTACATTCTCTGCAAGTTTCGGTTTCCGGAATATTATCTTTTCCTCTGTCTCCTCCGTTGGCAAAAACCAAATGAGCATCAGGATATTTGGCTCTAACCTTTCTTATACCATCGCATGCTGAGTTATCATCGTCATTAAATTCCAAAACATCAATAACACCTTTCAGATTTTCCAGTATTGCCAAGCGAGTTTTGATATTATGGAAATTTTTACCTTTTTTACGAATTAGCCAAGCATCAGAATTAGCCAAAACGATCACACCATCGCTGGCTTTAGCCGAAGCTTTAATCATGGCAATATGCCCTTCATGAATGGGATCAAATCCACCGCTTACTATGTAATATGTTTGCATATCAATCTCCTAAATTAAATTTGCCCAGTATCGGCAAGGCTCTGCCGACTTACAATTAAGCAACAACCATAATCGTATTTTATGTTTTATACCAAGTCCATCATACGAAATAATACCTTCATTATATAATTGCATTACTTCACTTTGAATCTTTACAAACAATTCTTTTTGTACCCTATAATCTTTTTGTTTACGAACCAATTGATTTAGCATCATTTTAACTCGCAAATTGAGTACATAACGTCTAATTTCCGATATTCTTTCCGGACAATGTGTTTTGCAAAACTCATAAACTTTATTTATAGCCGTAACATAATCATCAACATTTTTATCCACAAAAGGTTGGTGCATAAAAGATTCCGCATGCTGAAAATAATAGTATATATTTTCATTTACAAATGCCGCCTTACGAGCATTATACATTACTTCCACATTAAACGGTACATCTTCATACCTTATGCCCTCAACAAACCTAACTTCCTCAACAATCGGTTTTGCATACAATCTGGCGTTTGAAGAAGAACGAAGACGGCGATCTTTTAAAAATGTGACAAACGGATTGGCAAAAACGGTAGCTCCAACCTGATTTTCATCTATTGTAGTGCAGACTACTTTCATCTCGGGATAAACTTTTTCCATCATAGCCACAACCACATCGGCCTGATATTTTATGGCAACACCATACAACAATGACAACGCCTGTGGATGAATATAATCATCGGCATCAAGGAAAAACAGATAGTTTCCTCGTGCCAATTCCATACCTTTATTACGAGCTACAGAAACTCCCAAATGCTTTTGTCTTATAACTTTTATTCTTTTATCCGTCGCCATATATTGCTCTAAAATATCGGCACAAGCACCGGATGTACCATCATCAATGCAAAGCAGCTCAAAATCTGTCATTGTTTGTTGCAATACACTATCCAAACAACGACAAAGATATTTTTCGGCATTATAAATCGGCACAATAACTGAAATCTGCGGCATATTTTATTCTTTTCTGTTTGTATGTATAAAAACGCCTCATAAGCTATCAGTAGTCTTAATCGGCGTCCATTCAAGGTAATCATATACATAAAAAACTCTTTTGCAACACTTATTTAAGCAACTACAAAAAAAATCCCCAAAATTTTGAGGATTCTTGCAGTTTTATATAAGCTGTTACCTTATCTTTGAAGTTATTAAATTTTCGCTTTGGGATTCCACATCGGTAATAATACTGAAATTTTAGGCATCAATCCCCCTTTGTAAATTGTCTAAATACCAGTCCACCGTCTTGATAATTCCCGTTGCAAAAGTTTCCTCTGCTTTCCAGCCCAATTCCTTTTCAAGCTTAGTGGCATCAATGGCATACCGACGATCGTGTCCGGCTCGGTCCTTTACAAATGTAATTAAATCGGCATAACTTCCGGAGGCTCTCGGATGCTTTTTATCCATTATTTCACATATAGCATGCACAATTTCCAAATTATTTTTTTCATTTCTGCCGCCTACATTGTAGGTCTCCCCGACTTTGCCTTTATGAAAAATTAAATCAATCGCTTTGCAATGATCCAATACATATAACCAATCTCTTATGTTTTTTCCGTCACCGTAAATCGGTACAGCCTTTTCCGATAAACAATTGCTTATAATCTTGGGTATCAGCTTTTCCGGATGCTGCTTAGGACCATAATTATTGGAGCAATTTGATGTAGTCACATTAAGCCCGAAAGTATGAAAATATGCCCTTACCAAAAAATCCGAACTTGCCTTACTGGCCGAATACGGTGAGTTTGGAGCATAAGGAGTTGTCTCTTCAAAAAATCCGCCATCACCCAGACTGCCGTAAACTTCATCGGTTGATATATGATGAAAACGACTACCTTCATAACCCTCTTTATATTTGCCGGGAGCTTCCATCCAGTATTTGCGAGCCGCCTCCAAAAGATTAAAAGTACCGACAATATTGGTCTCAATAAAAGGCTTAGGCCCGGTTATGGAATTATCCACATGGCTCTCGGCCGCAAAGTGAATAACTCCTCTTATATCATATTCCTCAAACAGTTTTTCCAGCACTTTTTCATCACAAATATCGCCTTGGATAAATGTGTAATTTTTCATACTCGTACATTCTTTAAGATTATCCAAATTACCGGCATAAGTCAGTTTATCTAAATTGACGATTCTATACTCATGATACTTCTCACAAAAATAAGGTATAAAATTGGAGCCTATAAATCCGGCTCCTCCGGTAACTAAAATTGTTTTAAGCATTCCTCTAACCCTTCCTTCCAATGACGAATTTCCAATCCGAAAGTTTGCTTAATTTTATTTTTGTCCAGCACACTGTAAAAAGGACGATGTGCTTTTGTCGGATATTCTGCCGATAAAATCGGCATAACCTTACATTTCAGGCCGCTTTGTTGCATAATTTCATAAGCAAAATCATACCAAGAGCAAACACCTTCGTTGGTAAAATGGTACACTCCCGATGTTTTGTCACTAACTTGCGGAATAATTTTAACAATAGCCTCGGCCAAATCTGCCGCATAAGTAGGCGTTCCCACCTGATCACATACCACATTTAAACTGGCTTTTTCAGCTCCCAAACGCCGCATGGTTTTTACAAAATTATTACCAAACGAGGAATAAAGCCAAGCCGTTCTGATAATTACCGCCCTTTTATTATGTGCCAAAACCGCTTTTTCTCCGGCCAACTTGGTTACCCCATACACAGACACCGGCTTAGCCTCATCTTCCGGCAAATAAGGACGATGTCCGTTACCGTCAAATACATAGTCGGTTGATATGTGTACGAGTTTAGCATCCGTTGTTGCCAGATTTTCCGGACCTTTAATGTTAATTTTTTCGGCCATGGCCACATCTTCTTCGGCTTTATCTACGGCCGTATACGCCGCACAGTTGATTATCATATCAATATGATGAGCATTTACAAACTCATCAACTGCCGACTTATCGGTAATATCCAAATCATTAACATCGGTAAAAATTGCTTCAGGCAGCAATTTATGCAACTCCGAGCCCAACTGCCCGTTACTCCCCGTAACTAATAACATCTTTAAGCCCTTTCCCGTTTCTGTCCTTTTCCGAAGTAATCACATCTTTTAGCGGCAGCTTCCAATCAACTCCGATTTGCGGATCATCATAACGTACGCTAAGCTCAGCTTCTTTATGATAAAAATTATCACATTTATACGCAAACACAGCCGTTTCACTTAACACGGCAAAACCATGTAAAAAATGACGCGGAATAAAGAGTTGACGCTTATTTTCGTCAGATAATTCCACTGCCACATATTTGCCGAATGTGGGAGAACCTCTGCGAATATCCACCGCCACATCCAATACCTTACCTTGCAATACCCGCACCAACTTTGCCTGAGAATATTCTCCCAACTGGCAATGCAAGCCTCTGATTACTCCGTAAGATGATTTAGATTGATTATCTTGCACAAAACGAACTTCAATGCCGTTTTTATAAAATTCTTCCTCATTGTAGCTTTCAAAGAAATACCCGCGATTATCTTCAAAAATTTGGGGTTCAACAACAATTACCCCGTCAATGTCAGTTTTTATAAAATTCATGATATTCCTCATATACCTTTTTTAAATAGTTTTTATAAGTCCCCGATTTTAACTCATCAATAAGTTTTTGCATTTGCTTATCGTCAATAAAACCCCGTCTGTAGGCAATTTCTTCCAAACAAGCAATTTTTAAACCTTGTCTTTTTTCAATAAGCTGCACATATAATCCGGCATCCATTAAACTATCCGGAGTTCCGGCATCAAGCCAAGCGTTGCCTCTTTGCATGGGCACAACATTGAGCCTACCTTCTTTGAGATATACATTATTCAAATCGGTGATTTCCAATTCTCCGCGGGCCGAAGGTTTCAGTGAGGCGGCTTTTTGTACAACATCTTCAGGATAGAAGTAAAGCCCGACCGAGGCATAATTTGATTTAGGATGAGCTGGTTTTTCCTCAATGGAAACGACATTATTATTTTTATCAAACTCCACAACCCCGAAACGTTCCGGATCGGAAACATGATAAGCAAAAATAGTTGCTTTATTTTTTGCATGATTATCAACTTCTTGGCGGAAATAATGCACTTGATGCCCCATATAAAAGATATTATCACCCAATATTAAACAAACTTCATCACCGGCAATAAAATCAGCCCCGATAGTAAAAGCCTGAGCAATACCTTTAGGCTCATGTTGTACGGCATATGAAATATTTAAGCCCAAGTGCTCTCCTTTGCCGAACAATTTTTCAATATTAGGAGTATCTTGCGGAGTGGAAATAATCAAAATATCCTTAATTCCGAACAGCATTAAAGTAGACAGCGGATAATAAATCATCGGCTTATCATAAACCGGCAACAATTGCTTTGAAACAGACTTTGTCAAAGGGTACAAACGAGTTCCGCTGCCTCCGGCCAAGATTATGCCTTTCATTTCATTTACCTTTCTTACAAAATAAATCTAAACATTACCAACAAATGATATATAACAAAAAATATTTTTCAACCCGTATTTATGATAGCACACAAAAAAATCCCCAACATTGATCTGTACCCTGAAAAGTGGAAATGAAAAAGAAATCCCCCGAGGGGTGTAAGTCAAGAGGAGTGATTAAGCAA
>CALXTJ010000017.1 GCA_944391375.1 uncultured Alphaproteobacteria bacterium | reverse complement strand
GAACCGCAAACCGTAAAAGACTATCAAACTCGCTTTGAACACCTATGGCTTGTCAACCTCAAATCCAAATCCGATAAAAGGCTTGAAAAGTATAAACTAATTCATCTTAAAAATTTACATTGAGGATAAATGAAGTAAATATATTGATAGTTTTTATCAAATGTTTGATTATGCAATAACTTGTTTTATTTGCTTTGTAGAAAATAAATGAATCTAAATATTGAAATGTGCTTACAGAGGATGTTGTCTGTTGTTAATTGGTTGCTGTTATTCTGTATCTCTTTAATAATAGCGATTTGTCTGTATACAACTAATACTTGGGGAAGTGTTGATATACCTCAGTTGTTGTTTTTTTTGTATGCCGATATGACGGGGGTTGATGTAAATTTGTTGTGGCAATCACTGCTGTGGTGCTTGGCTGTACCTGTAGTAGTAACGCATGTAATGTTGTGCATCCTGAAAAATTTTAACTCTAATGCAAAACCTATATATCCTACATTGTTTATATTAACTTGTTGTGCCCTGTATTGGGGATTATGTAATTATATTTGGAACTTGAGTTTTGAAAAACAGATTATATTATATGTCATATTTTTTGCCATTTATATGATAAATCAAAGAGGTAACTTTAATCCGGTAAATGTTTTTCTGTTTTTATTATGGATTGTTCCGGTAGTGTTTTTTATCATACTGTCTTGCGGTTGTGGAGGGTTGTTTACATCTTTTTTTAATTTTAAGAAAACCGATATTTATGCTCAAAGATATACAGATATCAGAGAATTGCAATTATCTAATCAGCAGAAAAGAAATATTATACTCATTTTTGGAGAATCTTTGGAAAGTAAATTTCTTTCCATCCCTGATGAAAAATTTATGAAAATAAATGACGAACAGGCTGTTAAATTTAATGATTTTACAGAAGGATACGTTCAAAGATGGACACAAGGAGCTCTTTTTTCAGCATTTACAGGTGTGCATATACATTATGTCTCAGAGCTTTTTAAATATAAAATATACCGACAATTAAAAGATGAATTTGATGAAGCTTCACTTATAACACACAACTCTTTGACTAATAGATTTGATTTTAATACTCCAAATATAACTTATCTGGGAGATGTAATGGCAGACGCCGGATATCAAAATCTGTTTGTACAGGGCGGAGAATTGGCCTTTTCAGGTACTGATAAATTTTTAACTAAACATGGATTTAGTGGTTCAAATATTTATGATATTGATTTTTTTAAAAACACTTATGAGTATCAGAATAAAAAAAATTGGTGGGGTGTCCCTGATACAATGGTTTTTAATACATTTAAAGAAAAAATCAGCAAGCTAGATAAAAATAAACCCTTTTTTGCCGTGATGTTTACTCTTGATTTGCATCTAGGTAATAATCCTTTCTTTGAAAGTGAAGAAGATATTCAAAAAACAACCATAAATAATATTAACGATTTTATAACATGGTTTAAAAATCAATCTTTTTATGAAAATACAACTCTTATCATTATAGCTGATCATAAAAAAACAGGTGAAGATGTTAAACCGGGAGGAGGCCTCTATAATGCTTTTTTTAATTTACCATCAAATCTTTATGATAAACTAAATGTAAATAGAAGCTTTAATCAGATAGATGTTTTTCCGACAATATTGGAAATTGCTGGTTTTAATTTACCTGAACATAGGGCAGGTATGGGTGTTTCTTTATTTTCCGGTGAAAAAACATTGGCCGAAATTTATAGCTATGAAGAGCAAGAAAAAATGTTTTCAAAAATTGATGGTTTTTATCAACTCTTATGGTCAGATAGGCCATTACAACTGATTCCGTTTCGTATAAATTATTTACTAAGAAAAACACCTAAGGAACTTTTAATAGCTCATGCCGGAGGTAAAGTTCCAGGGATGTCCTATGCTAATAGTAAAAAAGCACTACAACTTTCTACATATCGTGGATATAAATTTATAGAGCTTGATCTACTAAAAACTAAAGATAATAGGATTGTTGCCGGACATGATTGGCAAAGAATATCAATTTTTAGAACCAATAAAGATGTGGCTACATGCTGTAGTTTTAGTGATTTTAATACAACCGAAAAGGGAATTTTGTATGATGATAGAATTTTGGATTTTTTTGTAAAACATCCCAATATCTATCTGGTAACCGATAAAATAGATGATTTTACATTATTAAAAGAAAAATTTTATCCAATTCAGCATCGTATGATTGTTGAGGTTTTTTCAAAGGAAAAATATGAGGAAGCTAAGCACTGCGGCTTTAGATATGTTACCTATAATATCAAAAATGAACATGATTTTAAAATAGTGGAAAATGAAAAATATGCACTGGTTACAATGGATATAAATATGGCACGCAAATATCTTGAACAAGTAAAACAACTAAGAAAATCAGGTGTGATATTTATGTTATATAGTGTGGATAATCCTCGGGATGTGAAGCAAAACTGTGATATAGGTGATATCTTTTATTATGATGGTGAAGAAATAATAAATTAGGTTTTTGAGGTCTAAATATATAGTATGATGCATTTTATTGATACTCATATCCATTTGCAAGATTTTACCGCCTTTGAGCCTAAAACTCTTATGCAAAAATTATCGGAAAATCAGATTGATAAATGTATATGTGTCAGCTCCCAACCGGAAGATTGGCCCAAAGTTTCCTCTTGGGCCGATAATTTTCCCTCGGCAGTTGTTCCCGCCTTTGCCGTGCATCCGTGGTATACCCATAATTTACCGACAAACTGGGCCGATAATCTGGAAAACTTGCTTAAAACCTACCCACACGCCTTAATCGGAGAATGTGGGTTTGATACTCTTAAAAATCAAGACATATCCGCCCAACAACAAGTCTTTGATATCCATATCAATCTGGCACATACTTACCGCCGAACTTTGCTTATTCATGCCGTAAAAGCTCAAAGCTTATTGGAGCATTATTGGCAAAAACTTCCTCAAAAGTTTGTTATCCACTCTTTTAACGGCTCTTTGGAGCTCTTAAAACAAATCGTTAAGGCCGGAGGTTATGCCGCTTTTAACCCGAAAATATTTAAAAACAAACAATCTGTCGCCATTTTGCAATATATTCCCGATGATCGCATCTTGCTTGAATCTGACGCCCCTTACCAGAGCTCTTTTGAAAATCTTGCCCGGCTATGTGAAAAAATTGGCGAAATCCGGAATAAAAGCCTTGAAGAAATGTCGTCATTGATATACGCTAACTCAATGGAGATTATGCACAATGACTAACCCCAGGTTAATGCGAACCCAAGCTTTGCTTGGCACGCAGGCTATTCAAAATTTACAAAATTCCACGGTGATGATTGTCGGCGTGGGAGCCGTGGGCGGTTATGCTCTGGAAGCTTTGGCCAGGGCAGGGGTTGGAAAGCTCATTTTAGTAGATTTTGATTGTTTTGATGAAACCAATATCAATCGGCAGATTTTGGCCTTAACTTCAACTTTAGGCCAAAAGAAGATTGAAGCGGCCAAAAACAGAGTTGCGGAAATCAATCCGAATTGTAATGTTGTACTTGAAGATGTTTTTGTAAACTCTTCTAATGTAGATATTTTATTAAAGCGTGGTCCGGACTATGTGGTGGACGCTATTGATAGCATTAAATCTAAATGCGAACTGATGGCTGCTTTGCAAAAAAACAATATACCGTTTGTAAGTTCTATGGGGGCGGCCTTAAAAACCGATATATCCCGTGTTAAAATTGCTCCGCTTTCGGCTACTCGTAACTGCCCTATGGCAAAAGTCGTTCGCCAAAACTTGAAAAGGCAGGGAGTTGATATTACAAAAGTAATGTGCGTGTTTTCTGATGAACAAACCAATCTGCCAGATACGGCAATTGTTAAAACACCAAACAAAACTAAAAATATTTTGGGCTCGCTACCCACAATTACAGCTGTTTTTGGGCTGATGATGGCTCATAAAGTTATTCTTGATTTAGCAAAAGGAAGGTAAATTATGCTACAAACTATACCCGAAATTAAAATTAAAATCGCCTTGTTGGGACGCAAAAATGTCGGTAAAACATCGTTTCTAAACCTCGTTACCGGCGAAAATATAGATAATATCGCTCAAGCCTCTAAACTCGGCGATGAGGTGAGGGAAGTCGTGCAGGATTTGCAACCTATCGGGACCGTCGTTTGGCTTGATGTTCCCGGCTTTGCTGCCAATAATAATGCCAAAGTCCAAGATCAGCTCCAAAATATGCAGCCCGTGTTTAAAGCCGCTGATGTGGCCGTGCTGGTCTGCGAAGGAGATGAAATCGGTAGTACCGAAAGAACCCTTATTACTCATCTTGAAAAACAAAAAATTCCGCTCCTCGTGGTCTTTAATAAAGCCGATACTCACCGTATACTCAGTGCCGAAGGGGCTATCTCGGCTAATTCTTTGGATATAGACTCCCGCCAAAAGGTTCTTACCGAACTGGAAAACGGACTTATTCGCATCTGTCCCGAAGATTTGCTCATACCTCCGGTTATGTTCAGCGACTTGGTACCGGAATACGGCTTGGTCATTATGCTTTTCCCCGATACTTATCACTCAATCAGAGAACTTATGATTGTTCCGCAAAGAAAAGCTATCCGCGATAGTCTGGATCATAAACAAATGATACTGGCCGTCAGAGCCGAAGAGTACCCCAAGGCTTTGCAAACTCTTAAAAATAAACCAGACTTGGTGGTCTGCGATTCTCAGGCCGTTACCCAAATGGTGGCTTATACCCCGAGTAATGTAAAATGTACCAGCTTTTCACTCTTAACCGCTCGTATGAAAGGGGCTTTGTTGCAGCTTGTAAGAGGTGCTCTGGCCCTCTGGCAGCTCAAAGATGGCGATAGAGTTTTAATTGTTGAATCTTTTGAAGAAAAAAATCTTAAAGATGATATGGGAACAATTAAAATTCCTCGCTTGATTTCCGAAAGAACCGGCAAAAATCTGATAATAGATCATGTGTTCGGCTCCAGTGCCAATGTTATGATTGAAAAATACAATATGGTTATCCATAGAGGTCTGCATTTGCACAGTTATAAAGAATTTTTAACCGAATTAAGCCGGTGTTCCATTGCCGGGGTACCTATTACCAATTACAGTGTTTGTATTTCTGAATTGGACGGAACTTTGGAAAGAACTTTGGAAATTTTCCCCAATCTTTTGGAAAGATACAAAAGAAGAAGAGCTGAATATTTGGGACAATAACAGCATTTGTCGCCGGCTTTTAAATTAAGGAAAACTCCTTAGAGTTTTACTCTAGGGAGTTTTTCTTTTTTTTCCTCATCCTTTCTCATCAATGTGATGGATGATTAAGGAAACTATTAACCCGACGGTCTTAATTGCCGGAATTATCCAGAACTTTGTGCATTCCTCAACATTGAGTTGGGCATGTCCGTCCAGGTTTCGCTCGTCAATCAGGCCGTCTATGCCTAAATAATGCTGATGATAAACCCCAAAAAAGAAGAGCCCGGCACATAACATGTGAAACATCCATGTTACGACACTTAGCTCACTGCTTGGGGCCGTAATCAGTGTTTCCAGTGCTATATACACCAGAAGCACAATAAACAGGGCAGTTACACTGCCGGTTACCGTCAGAAATACGGCCGCAAGAATGTTGCAACAAAATGCAGCAAAAAATAGCATCACTACACAAGCCCAAGGGCTGATTTCGGAAAAAATGTTTCCGAATAATCTTTTTAATTTGTTCATAATTGTATTTTTTAGTTAATAATTAAGTTATCATTCTAAACATATACAGCTTTGTGCATTTTGTCAATATTTGTTTAAATACAGTTTTCAGAAAATATCTCTCTTATCTGGCGGAGAGTACAGGACTACGCCGTTAAACGGCTCTTTCTCTTTGGCATCTAGGCTCGCTACGGTCGCTGTCGCTTTCCTTGCTTGCCAAGATGTTACAAAGAACTTGCAGACCAAAAGGCAAGGTGGCTTGCCTTTTGGCTTAGCGTTCCTCTCGGTTCGCGTCCTGTACTCCTTACTTAATTGCCGGTTATAAAAAAAGAGGCCTAATCAGACCTCTTTATATTATATAGTATCTGGCGGAGAGTACAGGACTTGAACCTGTGCATCGCTTTAACACGATGACGGATTAGCAATCCGCTGCATTACCACTCTGCCAACTCTCCATCACGGTAACGGCTCTATATTTATATTATCTTTTTTATCTCGTCAATAGCTTTTTTTACTTTTTTCTATTATATCTGCTTTTTATCTATCTGATGTGACTTTACCGATATAGGTTAGGGCATCTGTATCGCTTTTTCCAATATTATAAACCATTTTCCAAATTAAAAAAATACTTTGTCTTGATTCCTGCATTTATCAAATTCGCACGATAAAATCCTGTTAATTTCCATTCTATCATTCCATAATTTGCGTTTGCACAAACTCAAACCCCATTTGTATGACAAAAAAACTTGCTTGCTCAACTCCTTGATTGTACGCTATTTTAATATAGGGGACACTGATTTAATAATCCATATTTGTCGCATAATGTTTATTATGTATACAAAATAGACATCCGGCCATACTTAAATCTATTTTAGCATTGAAGCTTTTATCAATCGCTTGGTGTATTCTTCTTTTGCGTTATTGAAAATATTATTCGCCGTATCTTCTTCCATAATCTTGCCGTCCTTCATTACGGCTATCCGATCCGATATCGCTCTTATGGCTCTCATGTCATGTGATATAAAAATGTATGTCATGTTTAATCTTTGCTGTAAGCTTTTTAGTAATTCTATTATCTGCGATTGTATCGTTACATCCAATGCCGATGTCGGCTCATCCAAAATAACTACTTTCGGCTTGACTATTAAGGCTCTCGCTATCGCTATGCGTTGACGCTGACCTCCAGAAAATTCATGCGGATATTTGTATAAATCGTCCTGACTTAAACCAACTTCTCTTAAAATGGATGCAACTCTCTTGTTTATCTCGTCTTTACTGAGCTCCGGATTATGTACCGCTAAGCCTTCGCCGACAATCTCTGCAATATTTAATCGCGGATTTAACGAATTATACGGATCTTGGAATACTATTTGTACCAATCTATGAAATTCTTTACTGTTTTCAATATCTTCATATAACTCAACTGCTCCGGAAAACTTTATCAATTTAGCCAAGCATAACCCTAATGTTGTTTTTCCGGAACCGCTTTCTCCTACTATTCCCAATGTTTGACCACGGTAAATGTTTATACTGACATTATCAACGGCGTGTAATTTTTTAATAACCTTACCCCAAAAATTTTTCTTAAGCGGATATTCTATACTTACTTTATCCGCTCTCATTATTACCTCTTCCGTGCTTTTGGGGCACTTTTCCGAACAATCAGACGCCTTTATTAACTCTTTGGTATATCTTTCCTGAGGATGATTGAAAATATCCTCCGTTCTTCCTTGTTCCACAATCTTACCTTGATACATTACTATAATACGGTCGGCTATCTTCCTTACCAGGCTTAAATCATGACTTATGAAAATTATGGACATGTTAAAACTTTTCTTTAATTCCATAAGTAGTTTGATAATCTGCTCCTGTATGGTTACATCCAAGGCTGTTGTCGGTTCATCGGCAATTAAAATTTGCGGATGATTGGCAATGGACATGGCTATCATCACCCTTTGTCGCTGTCCGCCGGACAATTCAAAAGGATAAGCACGACTTTTGGCTGCCGGATTTTTTATTCCGGCCAAACCCAGCAACTTAACCGCCTTCATTAACGCTTTGTTTATGGGCATTTTTTGGTGTATGCATAAGGTTTCGGCCACTTGTTTGCCTACTTTGTGTAACGGATTTAATGACGACATCGGCTCCTGAAATATAAAACCTACCTTGCCGCCCCGTATGCTTTCTAAATCTTTTTCCGGGGCTCCGATTATTTCCGTATCACCGATTTTTACCGAACTTTCTTTACCGTAAACAACCTTGTTCCCGCTTAACAATCCCAGAAGCGATAACGCCGTAACCGATTTTCCCGAACCGCTCTCTCCTACTATGCCTAACACCTCTCCGCTCTTTAATTCAAACGAAACATCTTTTACGGCACAATATGCTTCCTGCTTTATGCCGTTGGTAAAACTGACCGATAAATTATTTACCGTTAATATCGCTTCTTTCTTGCTCATCGGGTTTTCCTTGTGTCAAATGCGTCTCTTACCCCCTCCCCGATAAATATCAGTAAAGTAAGTAATCCGGATAAAACCACAAAAATCGTTATCCCTATCCACGGAGCTTGTAAATTATCTTTTCCTTGCCTTACCAGGTCGCCCAATGACGGATACTCTCCGGATAATCCTAAGCCTAAAAAATCCAGTGAGGTTAAAGCTACAATCGCTTCCGATAAAATAAACGGTATGAATGTTACGCTCGTTACCAGGGCATTAGGCAATATGTGTCTGAAAATAATCCTTATATTGCTTACACCCAGTGCTTTGGCTGCTCTTACATATTCAAAATTACGTGTCCTTAAAAATTCGGCCCTGACCATTGATGTCAGTGATGTCCATGAAAATAACATCAATATTACCAATATCGTCCAAAATGTCGGTAAAAAAACGCTGGCCACAATTATTAAAATAAATAATTGCGGCAAAGATTCCCAAATTTCTATTACTCTTTGCAAAATAATATCCGTCTTTCCTCCGAAATAGCCTTGTATGGCTCCTATAACTATCCCGATAACCGAGGAACATAAGGTAAGCAAAAACGCAAATATAACCGATAACCTTATACCATATAAAATACGAGCCACAATATCGCGTCCCTCATCATCGGTGCCCAAAAGATGCCTTTCATCAGGTGATGATGGAAAAGTCTTTTCACTTTCGTAGTCTACCGTGTTATAAGAATACGGTATCGGCGGCATTATCATCCAGCCATCCGCTTTTATTTTTTCTATTGTATAAACATCCCTGTAATCGGCCGGTGTCGGAAAATCTCCTCCGAAAAACTCATCCGTATAGGTCTTAAAAATCGGAAAATAAAACTCTCCCTTATACTTTACCAGTAACGGCTTGTCATTGGCTATAAGCTCGGAAAATAAGGAAATAACAAATACCAGCAAAAATACTACTGCCGAAATATAAGCTCTTCGGTTTTGGGTAAAAGTGTGCCATTTTTGCCTTATTACCAAATTCATTTAACTTCCAAACCTGCTTGCGGGTGTTGTAAAAGTTCATGCTTTAATTCGGGCGTATCATCAGTATTTAATTGATTTTGTTCATTGTTCATCTCTGAATTTTTCCTGACTACATCAATTTCCG
Organism: uncultured Alphaproteobacteria bacterium; assembly: GCA_944391375.1. Lineage (GTDB taxonomy): Bacteria > Pseudomonadota > Alphaproteobacteria > RF32 > CAG-239 > CAAFZY01. The sequence continues at coordinate 15,169 of CALXTJ010000017.1, read as the reverse complement.
GAACTGATTGTTCATGATTGGAAGAATACCACGCCTTATACCAAACTTCAAAAAATTGAGTATCTTGCTTATTCTGTTCTTCGGTTCTCTCTAAGCTTTTTAAACGATCCCGTAAATGCTCTTTTAAACTCGGATGTATGTTGATGTTATCTAACCCGTTGCATCCTCCCGATTTATACAAGTATTCACTGATAATACTCGGAGCGGAACATATCTGTTCGTTTGCTTTAAAGCTATTGCTTGACGGTGTTCTTATGGCCACATTCGTGAGTTTGTTGTAGATAAATTCATCTATAAATTGCTCATCTATACTATTCTTAAAATCATTAACCCCAGAAACCCCGTTGATGATTATTACCGTATTGTCAAGAATTCCGGCTTGAGCAAGTTTATCTATAAATTCTTGCAATTTACCGTATAAACACTTTGTCTGATCAAAATAGGCTTGCTTTTTGGCTGCGGTGTTATCTTTGGTTATCCACGGCATGTTTTCCATATTTATCCATTCATCACGAGGCTTAAAATTACAAAATTCATCATAAATAAACATATCTGACGGTATGTCGGCATATACGAAATAAGCTTGACGACCTTTGTCCTGAATTATGTTTTCGGCTAATATATCAAGTGTCTTGACTGAGTTTATAACATATAGATTGTTATAATTTATACCCACTAACGGTATTTTTTCCGGTTCGCCGAAAATTCTCAGAGCCTGATAAACTCCTGACATGTTCTTAAACAGCTTAGTACTTGATAACCACTCCAATAACAACATTTGTGAGCGATCTTTAGGGCTCATTGCTAAACTGTATAAATTTACAGGACGATTTAATTTTTCCACACAACGGTCTACATTTAACATATGATTTTTATGACATAAATCAAATCCTCGCGATTTATATGCCGATATTCCGTAACCGGCTTTGCGGAAAGTATCAAACAGTTGATTGTCTTTTAAAAAGATATACTCATCGTTTACATTAAAAAATTTCCAATATCGGTAAAGTAACATTGTATTTAAAATATGATTTTCCGGATTGTCCGTACTCAGCGGATTTACGGCACGAACCATATTCATAAAACCATCATTGTTTTCATTGTACGCATTAACAAATAACTCAAAATTGTTATGCCGATAAAATCCGTTGATGATGCCGGCCGTATTTTCGGCCTGCGGGGTATTTAAGGCCGTAAAATATTTGTAGGAATTTAAATTAGGCAACATCAAATATACAAATTTTTTATCATGTTCGGTTGCCGTGTTTTTAATCTGCGATTGATATGTTTCTATAAAATCATGACGATTTTGCTGATTGTTAATACTATGTCTTAAAATTCCGAAAAAGGCTATGGCAAACATCAACACATATACCGCTACAATCCACAGACTACACTGCCAAAAAAGCCATAAAACCAAAACTGCCAAAATTATGCCGATTATTATATGTGAGTTTGAATATAAAAAACCGGGAACCGTTGTTCCTATCAGATTTTGCAACCAATCTCCTATAAAGCTTTCAATATTAAATTGTGCAAATTGCGTAAACAAAACCGTTACAAATAAAAAGCTCATAATGACACAGATTATATTTTGTAACACTTTGGAAAATGAGGTTAAAATCATAATCAAAAACGAAAAAACAAGCAGCCACAGCAACAGTCCGCTCAATTCTACAGTCAGAGAATTATCGGTGCAAAAAATGTCCAGATTTCCGGAATCCGTAAACAATACAAGATCTATTGCCATTAACAAAAAAATATATACGGACTTTAAAAATGTTCCGATAACAGCCGTTGATATCGGAAATTTGTTCTCTTTTTTATAGCCTCGTGAAAATCTGGCATTGTCAAAAGTCAACGGAGCTCGGAAATGTCTGTTACGCATGTTTTTATTCTTTCTGATAAATAATCCTTATTTTATGACATTATTGACATTTTAAGATTTAAGGACAAGTATTTAGAATTATATATCCACATCTTAGAACACAAAAAAGGCAGGATGTACCTGCCTTTTTGCTACTTTCACAATCCTGACTATCTGGAGTAAAACTCAATAACCAGATTCGGTTCCATAAGAGCCGCATACGGAATGTCGGCAAACTTCGGAACATAATTGTATTTGGCTGACAATTTTTTGGTGTCAACTTCCAAATAATCGGGAGTTTCGCGACCTTGAGATTCAACCGAAGCTACAACCATTGCCATAGACTTTGATTTTTCTCTTACTTCAATTACATCGCCTACTCTTACCATGTATGAAGGAATATTTACCTTTTTACCGTTTACGGTTACATGGCCGTGATTAACAAACTGACGAGCTGCAAACACCGTCGGTACAAACTTGGCTTTGTAAACCAAGTTATCCAAACGAGACTCCAACAAGCCGACCAGGTTTTCGGCGGCGTCACCGGAACGACGAATAGCCTCTTCATAATATTTATGAAATTGCTTTTCCGAAATGTTTCCGTAGTAAGTCTTTAATTTTTGCTTGGCATATAATTGTACACCGTAGTCAGTCGGCTTCTTTTTTCTTTGGCCGTGCTGACCGGGAGCATAATTTCTTTTGTTAATCGGGCTGTTGGCATCTCCCCAAAGGTTTACGCCATAGCGACGACTCGGTTTCTTTTTTGCAGAAACAATACTTTTCATATTTTTTAATCCTTTTTAATGTTTTTATCACTTTATTGTCCCGGTAGTTTTGAACACTATCTTCAAAACGGGATACATTATCCTCATCCCCGGAAGTGTGCCTAACTTATTACATTATTTTTAATTATGCAAGCGAAAAATGAAAATAAAACTGGATTTTCAAAAAAATAACCGTACAATCTTGTTTGTAAAGGAGAGAATATGTCTTACGATTTAATGTTTGCCGAGGCCAACCGGTTGTATGCCGACGGAGCTCTGAAACAGGCCGAAGATATCTATCGGCAGATTTTGCAAATCAATCCGCACAATCCCGATGTGTTAAATATGTTGGGCTTAATTGCTCATCAAAAATTTATGTTTGCCGAGGCTCAGGACTTCTTTTATCAGGCTCTGCGGATATCTCCCAATCATCTACCCTTATATTTTAATTTGGCCGTATCTTTACAAGCCGATAATAAGCTTTGTGAGGCAGAAAACGCTTATCGGCAGGTTTTGCGGCTAAACCCCAATCTTAAAGAGGCTTGGAATAATTTAGGCGGAGTATACGAGGCGTTGCAACTGCCGGACAAAGCCCGTCAATGCTATCTGGAAGCTCTTAAAGCTGACGCCGATTATTTGGAAGCTGCCGTTAATCTGGCCGTTTTAGACAACGATACTCAAACTTTACAACAACTTACCGCTAAAAATTCGGAAAATCCGCTTCCTTATTATTACTTATCCCTTCTCAATTTTAATCAAAAACAATATGATAAAGCTCAAAATTATATTGATAAAGCTTTGCAACTTTGTACCCACGCCTATGAAATTTATCTCTTGGCGGCACAAATATATCTTTCGGGCGGAAATTTACAAAAATCTTCTCAATATTTTGAGAAAACCTTAGAGCTTAATCCTAAATGCGTTACCGCTTTAATCAATCTGGCCAATTTGCAACATGATGAAAATCTTTATAAAAAGGCTGCCGATTTGGCTCCCGACAATGCCGATGTTCATGCCGATTATGCTGCCCTGCTCTATTCTCAGGGACGAATCGTTGAAGCTTTGGAAGAATATCGCAAAGCCGTGATTATTAACCCCGATATGCCGGAAGTAAGCAACAATTTAGCCTTAATTTTAAAAGACCAAGGTGACTATGAACAGGCTTTAGACTTGCTCTTAAATGCCATTAAGCTTAACCCTTTGCAAACCGATTTTGCCGTTAATCTGGCTGAAACTCTTACTCTCTTCTCTACCCAAAATCCGCAAAAAGCCTTGGAAATTGCTAAACAATGGAAAGATTTTTCTCCCGATAATCCCGTAGCCCTCCATATTTTGGCCGCTTTGTCGGGAAACAGCTCCTCCGCCTCCTTGCCATATTCTGAAATTTTGTTTGATAAGTTTGCTCCATCTTATGAAGCTACCATGCAAAAAATTAAATACTCCGTAATTGATAAGCTCAAATCCTTAAATCCCGATTTTTCCGGAAATATTTTGGATTTAGGGTGCGGAACCGGTTTAGCGGCTCAGGCTTTTAAAACCCCGCATAACCGTTTTACCGGCGTGGACATTTCGCAAAAAATGTTAGATATTGCCGCACAAAAGCATCTTTATTCTCAGCTTATAAAGTCTGACATTACAGATTTTTTAGAGTGTAATAAGCTAAAGTTTAACTTAATTATAGCTCTTGATGTATTTGAATATATTGAAGATATTGCAAAAGTTTTCAATCTGTGCCACCCCACGAAAATTATCTTTACAATTGAAAATACCAATGAAACTCAAACTTATAAACTGACCGCTACCGGAAGATATCAACATAATCCCGATTATGTCCTTAATCTGCTCCAAAAGGCCGGATATCAAAATATTACTCGGCAACAGCTGACGATGCGTAAGGAAAACGGCCAAGATGTTGTCGGTACACTCTTTATTGCCAATTAAAGCTTTAATAAAAGTTTTTATCACCTTTAATGCGTTTTCCGGCTCGTAAATCTACCAAAGTTCCCTCTTTTAACTGAACCTGCCTATCCATCTTTCCGGCCAGCTCTAAATTGTGCGTGGCTATCAACGCCGTTAATCCGGTTTCTTTTACTATATCCAATAAGGCTAAAAACACATTATCCGATGTATGTGGGTCCAAATTACCCGTCGGTTCATCGGCCAACAATAATTTCGGAGTATTGGCCAAGGCTCTGGCTATGGCTACTCTTTGCTGCTCACCTCCCGATAATTCTGCCGGACGATGATGAAGCCTTTCTTTTAACCCCAACCGATTTAACAACCATTCACCTTTTTCTTTGGCTTCACTTACTTTTTTACCGGCAATCAGTTGCGGCAGCATCACATTTTCCAATGCGTCAAAATCGGCCAACAAATTATGATATTGGTACACAAATCCCAAATAATCACGACGCAACAAGGTCCTTAAACCGTCATCGGCTTTATCGCAATTTTCTCCGTCTATGAAAATCTTTCCTTTGGTCGGACGATCCAATAATCCGGTTATTTGTAACAGAGTTGACTTTCCCGATCCCGACGGGCCGATTAACGCCACCACTTCTCCGGGAGCTAATTCTAAGTCAATGCCTTTTAATACCTCAAGTTTTTGTTTACCTTGATAGTAATGCTTACTGATACCTTTGAGTTCCAATGTCAGATTTTTTTTATTCATAACGCAATGCCTCCACCGGATCAAACTTAGCCGCACGGTAAGCCGGGTACAAAGTTGCCAAGAATGACAGCAATAACGAAACTCCGGCCACAATTCCGACTTCTTCCCAATTTATTTTAGCCGGAAGCTGGGATAAAAAGTAAATTTCCGCCGAAAATAATTCTCGGCCCGATAAGCCTTCCAAAAATTGCCGAATAGTTTCTATGTTTTCACAGAACAGTACACCTAATATAAATCCTATTAAAGTTCCAACTACTCCGATAAAAGCTCCGTCTATGAAAAAAATACGCATTATCATGCCTTTGGTTGCTCCCATGGTGCGTAAAACCGCTATATCTCTGCCTTTGTCTTTAACCAGCATGATAAGTCCGGTTATGATATTAAAGGCGGCTACCAAAATAATCAGCGTCAAAATTAAGAACATAACATTGCGTTCCACATCAATTGCATTGAAAAACGCTGAATTGCTTTGTTTCCAGTCGTATACATAGGCATCTATACCCACACTCTGTTCAATAATATCTCTCATAAGTGCCAGATCATCATCATTTTTTAAGGTAACATCTATTTGCCCGGCCGAATTTCCCATGCTAAAATATTTTTGTGCCGCTTCCATCGGCATAAATAAATGAGTAGCATCATACTCGTACATTCCTACATTAAATGTACCTAAAACCTCATAACTTTTCATTCTCGGTACCGTACCGAAAGCCGTTACTTTGCCGTTAGGCGAAATTAAAGTAATTTTATCTCCGGGAATTATACCCATTTTATCGGCTAAACGACTGCCGATAATCACTTTATCACCTTGAAACTTATCTATATCCAAGCCGGCTACGCCGTTTCTTAAAACTTGCTTTTTTAATAAATCTTCTTTGCTTATGCCTCTTACCATGGCCCCTTCGGCACTATTACCGCTTGATATCAATATTTGTTTTTCTATCATCGGAATTGCTACTTCAACTCCGTCTATGCTTTCCAAATCTTTAACGGCGGTTTTGTAATCGGTAAACGGAAATCCCGGGGCCGAAACTATCATGATATGCCCGTTAATTCCCAGTATCCGCGATAATAATTCGCTCTTAAATCCGTTCATTACCGACATGACGATAATTAAAGTGGCTACACCCAAGGCTATGCCGGTAAAGGCAAATCCGGTTATTACCGATATAAAGCCCTCTTTGCGTTTGGCTCTTAAGTAACGACCGGCTACCAATCGTTCAAACTTTGAAAAAATCATTTACCTTTCTCCTTAAGCCTCGATTTTAACGGCACTTTATATCCTTGACAAGTTATGCCTTATCTTAATGTGCAAAACTCTAATTAAACAAGTCCTTAACTTTATCCCAAAAGCCTTTAATTTCCGGTTGGCAACTGTCATCCGGGCTTAAATTGCGGAATTCTTCCAACAATTCCTTTTGTCTGGCCGTCAGATTAGTCGGTGTTACAACCGTTAATATAACATATAAATCACCGCGTCTTTCCGAATCCATAATGCTCATTCCGGCATTTTTAACCCGTAACTTACTTCCGGTTTGCGTACCGGCCGGTACGGATATTTCCACAGTTTGACCGTCTATACCCGGTATTTCCAGCTTTCCGCCCAAAGCGGCACAGGCCATGGACACGGGTATGGCCGTATATAAATCTTTTCCTTCCCGTTCATAGAGTTTATGCTCCTTGATGGATATAAACACATACAAATCACCTTTGGCCCCGCCCCTTTTACCGGCCTCACCGGCTCCGGCAATACGCATCCTGACATTATTTTCTATACCGGCAGGTATTTTGACTTTTAAAGATTTTTCAACTCTTATAACACCCTGCCCGTTACATTCCTTACATTTATCTTTAACAACTCGGCCTTCACCTCTGCATTGCGGACAAACCGTTTCAAACACAAAAAATCCGCCTTGCTGCCTTCTGACTTTGCCGCTTCCTTTGCACATATCGCAAATCGGGGCCTCTTTACCGTCGGCCGTGCCGTTGCCTTGGCATTTTTCGCAAGGTTCGGTAGTCTTGATTTTAATTTCTTTTTCCGTACCTCTGAAAGCCTCTTCCAAACTTATTTCCAGATTATATCTTAAATCGGCACCTTTTATCGGCCCGTTGCGAGGTTGTGTTCGGCCGCCGCCCATAAAATCCGAAAATATGTTGGAAAACACATCCGATAAATCTTCCGCATTAAAGCCAAACCCGCCGCCGAACGGATTACCGCCACCCATGCCTCCTTGGAAAGCCTGATGGCCGTAACGGTCGTAAGCAGCTCGTTTTTGTTCATCTTTTAACACCTCATAAGCTTCGTTTATTTCCTTAAAACGAATTTCCGCTTCCTTATCTCCGGGATTTCTATCCGGATGGTACTTCATGGCCAAGCGGTGAAAAGCTTTTTTAATTTCCTCGCCGCTGGCACTCTTACTTACTTCCAACAATTCATAGTAGTCTTTTTCCGTCATCTTTTTTCTCATTACTTATTTTGCTGATTTAACAGCTTGGGGCTTACCCACATTTTTCCTTTTCTTAAAAATTCCGGCAGTTCTTTTAATGAAGATGCTCCCGCAGCTTTGGCATGGCCGCCGCCGCCGAATTTTTCGGCAATCTTGGAAACATCTACATTATCTTTGGCCGTATAAAACGATAAGTTCCAGCAATTTTTCTTGTTCATGAAAAAGTTTATCATAACATCATAGTCTTTGATGTTATCCAAAGAATCATAAAACTCCGAATACCCCTGCGGCATATTGGCACAAATACATCTTAATCCTTCATATTCGCTTTCAAAGGCCTGTGCCCGCACTAAACGAAAATTGCGGTTGCGAATGTATGAGAGTATGGCTTTGCCCTTTTCTACCATAGAATTTATATCCATAGTGCCATTGATTACATCTTCCCAAACTTTATCGGTCGGACGATTAACTCCCAAGGCCTGCATGGCATATTCAAACGGACGAACTCGCTTATCTCTTAAATCAAAAATATCATTTAGCCCTAACAGCTTAATACCTAACGGTAATTCTTTTTCAGGATAAAAATATTCCCAAGTCAGTACCATGGCTGCCGTTCCCACGCGGCGAATTCCCTTTAACGGTTCGCAGCCCTTTTTGGCCATAGCTTTTTCGTACTGTTCAATAACTGAGACATGGTGATCTATCCAAGTAAAATCGGCCTTCTTGTTCAGTTCAAACATAAAATCCAAAGGCAAAGAGATATCGCATACTATTATCTTGTCATGCTTGGCAATTTCCTCGTAAGGAATTTCCATATCATGATTAAGCCCCATTAACTCTATTTCGGGATACACGCTCTTAACTATCGCCGCCGAGCCTTTACCGTCATGATCCGCTATATGATATATACAAAGCATTTCTCTTTCCTTTACTCAAATTCTATTCTCATGTTATCGTATGCCGCAATTACATTTTGGGGTGTACGATCATTAACATCGTCATAATCGCACTCTATCGCCATGTGATTGATAATAGTTGTTTCCGGTTTTAATAATTTGACATAATCTAACAGCTCTTCCAATCCCATATGAGCCGGCTGTGGCACAAGCGTCGTTAAAGGCATTATCAAAAACTTCGGATGCGGCGGAATAAGCTTTAATCCTTCAGGCGAAATTGAACGGCAATCGGCTATGTAAACCACCTCTCCGCGGTTGATGATGTATCCGGTAGACGCAACGGGATGATCCTTTAAGCCAATGGGCATGATACTCAAACCTTTGATAAAAAATTCCTCACCCTCGCAAATGGTATTTAAAATAATACTCGGCTTGAATATCGGGTTATTCATACAATTCCTATCGGCTACCAAATACGGAAATCTTTGTTTTATAACTGCAGAGGTATCTTCATTGGCATAAGCTTCCATGGGCTTTAACAGCAATCTGTTTAAATCTCTTAAATCATCAATACCGTGCAAATGATCGGCATGAGAATGCGTGTATAAAACCCCGTCCAAAAAACGAATATCTTCATTATCAAGCAGTTGAGCTCTTAAATCGGGAGAGGTATCAATAAGCAGCTTTACTCCGTTGATTTCTATATATGTACCGGTTCGGCGACGGCGATTTCTCGGATTATCAGGGTTACATACTCCCCAACCGTTAGCTACCGACGGAACTCCGGGAGCCGCTCCGCTTCCCAATATTATTAACTTATTCATTTTAATAGTCTTCCTTTATTTTTTGTGCTTTTTCAAATAAGTTAAAAAAGTTTTTTACTGTTATATCCGATATCTGTTTTAAATCAAGTCCTTTTATTTGTCCCAAACAAACTGCCGTATGTACCATAAATGAAGGCTCGTTGATTTTGCCCCGCAAAGGCTTGGGTGCCAAATACGGACTATCGGTTTCTACCAACAAACGCTCATTAGGTATTTTTTTAAAATTCTCCCGTAATTCTTCGCTTTTATTAAAGGTTATCATTCCTGAGGCCGAAACATAAAACCCTATATCCAAAACTGCCTGAGCCAATTCCCATTTTGAAGAATAGCAATGTAACACTCCGGCAAACGGCTTTTTCTTGTAGGCTTCGGTTAATAATTCCGCCGTATCGCTTTCGGCTTCCCGACTATGGACAATCAGCGGTAAGCCGCTTTCCTGAGAGGCTTTTATCATCTCCTTAAATATTTTTATTTGCTCATCTTTCGGACTAAAATCGTAAAAATAATCCAAGCCGCATTCCCCGATTGCCACTACCGAATTATAATGCGTGTTTTTTAAAACATCGGCACAAACTACTTTACTGTAATCCTTGGCGTCATGGGGGTGAACTCCGGTTGCCGTAAAAACCTGAGCGTACATATCGGATATCCGCAACTGGGTTGCCAAATCATCAAACTTACCGCCGGCATTTAACATGTAATCTATTCCGGCCTCCTTGGCACGATCCATAATCTGCGGCAGATTTTCGTATATTTCTTCGGAACTTAAATGGCAATGGCTATCTATCAACATCTTAAAAAGCTCCGCTTACGGTATTTATGATGTTAAACATCACTTGTTTTTTATCGGTATTTAAATTAACTACATCTTTAAGCCAGATGCGAATTTGCTCTCCGGCATTGCTTAATTGCTCAACTTTTTCCCCGCTTATAATATTTTCCTTTAAAAAGTATCCAATCAATTCCGTTGTTAAATCCCATAGCTCTTCATCTTTGGCAACTTTATCGCTTAATTCCAAAGCCGTGCTTAAATCAAATTTTTCTCCGGAATAAAACAAATTTTCCAAAGTTTTATATATTTTAAGTCCGTCGTGTTCGGCATATCTTAAAGCATGACCTATACTTCCCGAACTGATGGCGGCAATTCCCTTAACTTCGGCTTCCGATAACTCCGGACTATATCTGCGTAACAATGAGGCCACTTCGGCAACCGATAACGGCTGCAAATGTATTTTAGCACATCTTGACTTAATGGTCGGCAATAACTTACTGGGATTATGGCTTATAAGCAACAACAAACTTTTAGCCGGCGGCTCTTCCAACACCTTTAATACGGCGTTGGCTCCGTTAATATTTAATTCATCGGCACTGTCAATGATAACAATACGCCAGTTGCCGTCAAATGACTTTTTGCCCAAAAATTCGTTTATGGTTCGCACTTCATCAACTTTGATTACCGCCGATTTTTTTAATTCGCCGAGGGCTTCCTCATCCATGGCCTCACCTTCTTTTATGGCTTTAATAATTTTCTTTTTATCAGAATCAATAAAGTCGCGTTCTATAACCTTTAAGTCCGGATGTGCCTGATTGGCTATAAGACGAAAAGTCGGATTATTTTCATCAACATTTAAAGAGGTGTAATCTTGTCTGTTATTTTCGTCGGCAGAGAGTAAAAAACGAGCAATACGATAAGCTAAAGTTGCCTTGCCGATACCATTTAACCCGCTGATAATCCAAGAGTTATGGATATTGGAATTTTTCCAAGCATTTAAAAACATTCGCTCGGCCTCTTCATGGCCGATAAAATAAGAATTTTCATAAGGTTGCATTTTGTTCATCTTTACCTACAGTTCAAACCTTTCATTTACGGCGGCAACAATTTTTTTATGCAATTGTTCAATACCGGTATCAGCATCAATGACCACACATCTTTGCGGCTCGGCGGCGGCTATGGCCAAATAGCCCTCTCTGATGCGTTCATGCCAGGCTAAAGCCTTACTTTCAAAACGAACTTCTTTTTGTTCCATTCCCTCGGCTTTTTTGAAAGAACGAGCCAGACCGATTTTAGGATCTATATCCAGTACAATTGTTAAATCCGGCCAAAATTTACCGACGGCAAAATTATAAAGCCATAATATATCTTCTTTGCTTATGCCTTTGTTTTCGGCATAATATTGGTAGACCATGGTTGAATCGGCAAATCTATCGCTTAACACCCATTTGCCTTCGGCCAAAGCCGGAATTATTTTTTGTTGCACATGTATTCTTCGGTCAGCAAAAAACAACAATGTTTCGCTTACTGCATCAAACTTATCGGCACTACCTTCAACAAGGAGCTTTCTTAACTGCAATCCGATAGGTGTACCTCCCGGTTCCTTGGTGGTCAGCACATCTTTATGTTTTGCATTAAGATACTCTGACAGCAGTTTGATTTGAGTTGATTTTCCTGCACCCTCTCCGCCTTCAAAGGTAATAAACTTACCGTTCATTATTTATCTCCGAATATCAAATACTTCAAATTGGCAACAAAGCGTCCCCAAACTCCCATCCGCTCAACATCATTTGCGGCAACTAAGTTGATTTTGCGAACATTACCTTCAGGATCGTTTAACTGGGCATAACCGATAACTGCACCTTTTACTATCGGTGCTTTAAGCGGCTCATCATAAACAATTTTCATTTTATACTCATCTTTGTCGCTGCGACGGATGGTTTCTACAACATCTTCGGGAACAACCATATTTACAGTCTTTTCTTTGCCGTACCAAACCGGAACTTCGGCCAGTACCTCTCCGGCCGTTAAAATTTTGTAGTTGTCAAATTCCCTAAATCCGTAATTCATTAACCTTTCGGCCTCTTCGGAACGTTCCTTGTTGCTGTTCATACCGGCCATAACCCCTATCAAACGACGACCGTCGCGGACGGCCGAAGCCGTCAAACAGAAACCGGCTTCTTCGGTATGACCGGTTTTAAGGCCGTCAGCCCCTTTCATGCTGTATAATAACGGATTACGATTACCCTGTTTGATATTGTTGTGGGTAAAATACTTTTCGGAAAATATGTGATAATACTCCGGAAATTCTTTAATAATGCGTTTGGTCAGCAAAGCTAAATCTTCGGCCGACATCTTTTGATCAGGATGCGGCCAGCCGGTTGCATTGGCAAAGGTGCTGTTTTTTAAGCCTAATTTTTCGGCAGTTTCATTCATCAAAACGGCAAAATCTTCCTCAGTGCCGGAAATATTTTCAGCGGCCACAATACAGGCATCATTACCCGATTGCACGATAATTCCCTGTAACAAATCCTCTACCGATACTTTTTCGCCGATTTTTAAAAACATTGTGGAACTTCCGCTGGCTGCTCCGCCTTTACGCCAGGCATTTTCGCTTACTCTGAATTTATCTTCCAAAGATAAGGAGCCGTCTCTTAATTTATCAAAAATTATATAAAGCGTCATCAACTTGCTCATGGACGCCGGAGCCATTTGTACATCATGATTTTTGGTATATATGTAAGCTCCGGTATCATAATCCATTAAAATGGCGTTACGGGCAGCAGTATCAAAAGCAAAAGCTTGGCTGCTTACGGCACTTAATAAAATTGCAGTTAAAAACATTTTACCGTATTTCATGGTTTTATCTCCTTATTCTCGTATAATTCTGGCATCGTAAACGCCATAGTTTCTGACTTTGTTGAGTGTTACAATTGCTTCTTCTTCATGACGGAACGGCCCTATCCTTACACGATAGAAAACTGCTCCGCCGACAAACGCTTCACTGACTTTGGCATTACCGAACCGCTCAAGACGCAAACATAAATCATCGGCCAGATACTCTTGTGAAAATGAACCGGCCTGCACATAGTAAGTTAAATCGGCACTGCCGGTTGACGAATATTTGGGCATTGCCGGTATTAAATCAGACTTTTCAACACTTTGACCGAGCATGGCGGCTTTGAGGGCTTTACTTTCTTCAGGTAATATTTCCACTCTTACCTTGGTAACGCCTTTGGTTTGGTAACCTAAAAGCTGAGCTCCGCGTTTGGATATATCTATAATTCTGTCTTTGACATACGGGCCTCGGTCATTTACTCTTAAAACCAAAGAGCGGCCGTTTTCCAGATTGGTAACTCTAACAATGGAAGGCAGCGGAAGAGTACGATGCGCCGCCGTTAAGGTGTTCATGTCGTAACGTTCGCCGTTAGCAGTTTTTTTGGCGTGAAAATCATCGCCATACCAACTGGCCATACCCACTTCCGAATAATTATAATCCTCTTTGGGATAATACCATTGTCCCATTATTTTATAAGGATTCCCTACTTTATAAACTCCGCCGTATTGTTTTATGGCCACGGCTTGGGCTTGCGGCGACAGACCGCTTAATTCCGGAGTGCCGGCCGACGAGCATGCCGAAACAATCCATGCCAGCATAAGCAAGGACAGATAATGTTTTATGGTTTTTTGGTTCATCAATTTCATCTTTTTTATTATTGTTTATCCGTTATACTTGCAATGTAGACTGTTTTTTTGTTGTCGTCCAGTATCTTTTAATCCTTGTTGATATTGTTGGATTTTATCTTTTTTCGGGGCTGTGGCGGAACATTAAATCCGGTCTTGCCGTTGTAGGTATTTATTTTGTTTAACAACTGATAATCAGGATATCCGTCTTGGTGCATGCCGGCTTTTTTTTGCAATTGTTTAATTGCTTGTTTGGTTTTGGGGCCTAAAATGCCGTCTTCTTTTAAGTTGGTATGCAATATCCGATTGGCAAAGTTTTGAACTTTTTTTACTTCCTGATTGGTCAAAACATATTGTTGTTCGGATTTTATGGGGGAATAGGGTTGATTGTTTTTTATATAATCAGCCAGCAAACCGATGGTAAGAGCGTAACTTTCCGAACGATTCCATATCATAATTCTTTTAAAATTGCCAAAGACCATATACGCCGCACCCTTGCGGCCGTCGGGAATAATAATTGAACCTTGCAAATTGTTCGGCCAGGACAATGCTTTTCCGTTAGATTTTCTAACACCTATGGCTTTCCACTCGGCCACGGTTTTAGTATTTTTAAGTCCGGTATCAGTGTAGTTAAAATTCCAAGGCAGACTCACCGCCCCGCCCCAAGGCTCATTGGTTTTCCAACCTAAGCTGTGCAAATAATTGGCGGCCGAAGCTATGGCGTCATCAAAAGAATCCCAGACATCGGCTCTTCCGTCGCCGTCATAATCAATGGCATAAGCATTATAGGTTGAAGGCATAAACTGAAAATGTCCCATAGCTCCGGCCCACGAGCCCATCATTTTATCGCCGCTTAAGTCATTGTTTTCCATTATTTTCAAAACATTATACAATTCGTTTTTGAAAAATGAAGCACGGCGATTTTTATAACTTAAATTGGTCAAACCGTCAATTATGTGATATTTTCCCTTATTACCGCCAAAATTAGTTTCAACAGCCCAAAATGCCACCAGATAATTTAAGGGAACTCCATATTCCGTTTCCAATTTAGGATACTGCTTTTTAAGCTCATTATAATACTTACGGGCTTTTTCAATACGAGCCGGTTTTATCTGACGGTTAATATAGTCCCGTGAGGTTAAAATAAATTCGGCCTGTTCTTTATCTTTTTGAACGACCTGCGGAGCTTTATGGTAGTAAGTTTCATTGCCGTAGGCTTTTTCTATGGTAGATTTGCTTATACC
>CALXTJ010000016.1 GCA_944391375.1 uncultured Alphaproteobacteria bacterium | reverse complement strand
AAAGCTCCGTATACCACTTTTTTGGTAAAAGATTTAGCCACCAACAATAAGACTATAGAAAATTTAGAGTAAGCAATTCGCAGAAACTAAAGTACAAAAAGCACCTTGCGTATTTAAAAAACGCAAGGTGCTTTTTGTAATATGAAAACCACTTCTAACGCATGGTCTTCCCATTATAAAAAAGCCGCTATTTAAAATGCGGCTTTTTTATTTTTACCTTACATCAGCTATACATTGCCGAACGGATTTACATCCTTGTCTTTATTTTCCTGCATTTTCCTTAAGTCAAATACATTTAAGAAAATTGCCGAAACATAAATGGATGAATATGTTCCTACCACAACGCCCCACAAAATCGTGAACGAAAAACTACGCAAAGTGTCGCCACCGAACACAAACAATGAGGCCGAGGCAAACATTGTGGTAAGTCCGGTTAATATCGTACGCGATAAAATGTCGTTGATACTCTTGTTTAATAAGTCGTACTGCGGCATCTTTTTGTACTTACGCAAGTTTTCACGAATACGATCATAGGTTACTACCGTGTCGTTAATGGAGTATCCCGCCAAGGTTAAAATGGCCGCAACCGTGGTCAAGCTTATGTCAAAATCAAAAAATGACAATAAACCTACCGTAATAAATAAGTCGTGGAACAAGCCAAGCAATGCACCCAATGCAAACTGCCACTCAAATCTGAACCAGATGTAAGCACAAATGGCTAAAACAGCAATCAATGAGGCTACAACAGCGTCAACTTTTAATTCATCACCGACTTGCGGGCCTACCGATTCAACACGGCGATATTCATAGCCCTCGCCCAAAGCCTCTTTAATTTTAACAATGGCCACACGCAAACCTTCTTCGGAATCGTCAACGGCTTGCGTCCTGATTAACATTTCATCACCGTTTTCGCCTAAGGTTTGTAAGGTTAAATCATCAAGGCCGATACCCGAAAGCTCCTGACGAACTTGGTTGGCATCAATCTTGTTTTCACTCTTGACTTCCATTAAAATTCCGCCGGAAAAATCAATCCCGTAGTTAAAGCCCTTAAATACTATCCAATAACATGATAACAATACCATGATGATTGATAAAGCATAGGTAAACTTGCGAACTTTCAAGAAATCTATATTGGTATCTTTGGTTACCCAACTAAAAAGTTTCATCTTCTTTTCCCCTTTCATTAAATCGGCAGTTTGGTCGGTTTATAACGTGCAATCCAAGCTGCAATTATCAGTCGGGTTACGGTAACCGAAGTAAACATTGATGTTAAAATACCTATGGTCAAAGTTACGGCAAAGCCTCTTACCGGACCGGTTCCGAACCAGAACAATACGGCACCGGCTACCAAAGTGGTTAAGTTGGAATCCAAAATGGTAGACCAGGCTTCGGTAAATCCGGCCTCGGCGGCATCTTTGGTGGAACGACCTTTTTTAACTTCTTCACGCATGCGTTCAAAAATTAAAACATTGGCATCTACCGCCATACCGATGGTCAAGATAATACCGGCAATACCCGGCAGGGTTAAAGTTGTACCGATAATGCTCATCGCTCCCAACATTAAAAAGAGGTTGGTAAATACCGCAATCGTGGTAAATATGCCAAACAGACCGTAAGCAGCAATCATAAATACTACTACCGCAATTAAGCCGATTACCGAAGCTACAATTCCGGCCCGAATGGAATCGGCACCCAAACCTGCTCCTACCGTACGCTCTTCCAACACCTCCAACGGAGCCGGTAAAGCACCGGAACGCAATAACATGGCCAATTCATTTGCGGATTCTGAGGTAAAGTTACCGGTAATTACACCGCTGCCGCCCATAATTGCCGATTGAATGGTCGGGGCTGAAATAACTTCATTATCCAACACAATGGCCAATTGGCGACCGATATTGTTTTTGGTTACCTCTCCGAATTTGCGGCCGCCCATGGTATCAAACTTAAAGCTTACAACAGGTGCTCCGTCTTGGAATGAAACTTGAGCATCGGTTAAGCTTTCACCGCCTACCACCGTTTTGCGGGCAATTACATATTCCCCGCCGTCAACGCTCTGGACTACCCTTGAAGAACTGCTCAATTTACCCCTTCTGGCATCAGCGGCATTGGTGCGGTTGTCTACCAGGTGAAAAGACATCTTGGCTGTTTTTCCCAAAAGTTGTTTTACCTCCTCGGGGTTTTGAACACCCGGAAGCTGAACCACAATTCTGTCGCCGCCCTGACTTTGAATAACCGGCTCTTTGGTGCCCAATTCATCAATACGGCGGCGAACAATCTCTATGGATTGCTCCATAACTCTTGTTTTTAACTGCATTAAAGCCGCTTCGGTATAACGAATCTCTATAACATCGTCATCAACGACTTTAACCTCCAAGCCTTCTTCCAACTTACGGAAATAACCCATGGCCTGATTACGAGCATTCAAGTTGTCAATTTTAACCCTGACACAATCGGCCTCGGCACTCAAACTCTGATAACGAATACGATGTTCCCTTAATGTTTGACGAACCGAATCTTCAATTGTGGCCATGCGTTCTTTTAACACACTGTCAAAATCAACCTGTAACAATAAATTGGAGCCACCCTGCAAATCTAACCCCAAGCTTACCGGCTGCCACCAACTCGGCAACTTTACGCTCTGCGGTATAAAGTTCGGAATGGCAAAGAAAATTCCGACTACACATATGGCCAGAATTATCAATACTCTTTCTTTGGATAGTTTATACATTTTCCTTCATCCTATTATTTTTTCTTTTTAGATGCCGCTTTGTTGTCATCGGCTATCTTAGTTAAAGATAATACCTCTCTTATGGTATAGCGGTACATCTTAACTTCAACGCCTTTAGCGATCTCGGCAGTAATGTCATCATTGTCTATTTTAACAACTTTGGCATAAAGTCCGCCGCCTGTTACGATTTCATCTCCGACTTTAATTGCCTTTAATTCGGCTTCATGTTGCTTCATTCTCTTTTGCTGCGGACGAATCAGCAACAAATAAAATACCAACAAAATTAAAACCAATTGTAAAATCGTTCCCGTAACCGAAGCCCCGGCAGCAGCTCCTCCCGCGGCTTGGGCCCAAGCATCGCTTATTAACATTGTTTTCTCCTTATAAATTATAACTGCGATGAATATACAACATTTTTTTGCCCTTACAATACTTAATTGTAAAGTCTTTAACAACTATTTTACCTTTTTATGAAGGTTTAGGGTAAATATTTGCGTGGATTAACAGCCTTTTTACCGGCTCTGACCTCAAAATGAAGCTGTGGACTATTCACACTTCCGGTGCTGCCGACCGTGGCAATTTTTTCGCCTTTGATAACTTTTTGCCCTTTTTTAACCAGTAGTTTATCATTATGGGCATAAGCGGTTATCCAACCGTCGGAGTGTTTGATTAAAATTAAATTGCCAAAACCTTTTAATTCATTGCCGGCATAAGCTACCGTACCTTTATCTGCCGCCTTTACGGCCGTTCCTCTTGGGGCCTGAATGTTTATGCCGTCATTTTTACGGCCCTTGCCGATAACCCCGAAATTGGATATAACCTTGCCTTGAACCGGCCATAAAAATTTGGCCGTACGATTTTTGGGCGGAGTGTAAGTATAGCTCTTTGGGGCCGCTTTTTTACTGCTTGTACTCTTGGCTTGAGCAGATTTTTGATAGCTGCGGCTGTTACCCGAAATTGTTCCCGATAATGCCAACTTTTGCCCAACATACAAAGTATACGGAGCTTTTAAATTATTCTTGCGGCTTAATGATGTTACATCTACATTGTATTGACGCGAAATACTATATAAAGTATCGCCTTTTTTAACAATATGATATTGAGCCGTCGGCATTCTTAAAGTCTGCCCTACCTTTAAAGAATAAGGCGGTCGCAATCCGTTTACCTCAATCAAATCCTTTAAGGGAACATCATACCGACGCGAAATACTGTATAAAGTATCGCCTTTTTTTACCGTTACCGATGAAGGGGAGCTTCCAAACAAAACATCATGATTAAAAAGCCTTATGCCGTTACCCGAAAAGTAACAGCCACTTAACAAAAAACAAACAATTACAATGTTTATAAGCCTCTTTAGCATCAATCTCCTTTGTAACAATGCTTGTTATCTTAATATAAAATAGCTAAATATTAGTTAAAAGACCTTGATTTTAAAATTACAGTTGTTATGCTTGGTAAGTTTTTAATAAGGCGAAAAATATGGCACAAAAACCTCAAATAATTGATGAGAGCGGAGATAAATATAAATACGGCTTTGTTACCGATATTGATGCCGAAACGGCACCCGTCGGCTTAAATGCTGATATTATCCGCTTGATATCAGCCAAAAAAAATGAGCCCAAATGGCTTTTGGATAAGCGTTTGCAAGCTTTTGAATTTTGGAAAACCATGCAGGAACCGACATGGGCAAAATTAACTTACGATAAAATAAATTACCAAAGCTTGCACTACTATTCGGCTCCGCAACAAAAAGCCTCACCTAAGAGCTTGGATGAAGTTGATCCTAAACTTATTGAAACCTACAACAAGCTCGGAATCCCGTTAAAAGAACAGGAAATGCTTGCCGGTGTAGTGGCCGTGGATGCGGTATTTGACAGCGTGTCGGTAGCCACAACTTACCGAGCCGAACTTGCCAAACAAGGCATTATCTTTTGCTCCATATCCGAAGCCGTTAAAGAACATCCCGAATTGGTGCAAAAATATTTAGGATCGGTGGTGCCCTTTACCGATAACTTTTTTGCCTGTCTGAATTCGGCCGTATTTACCGACGGTTCGTTTGTATATATTCCCAAAGGGGTTAAGTGTCCGATGGAGCTTTCCACCTATTTTAGAATCAATGCCAAAAACACCGGACAGTTTGAACGCACTTTAATTATTGCCGATGAAGGCAGTTATGTATCGTATCTGGAAGGATGCACGGCCCCGCAACGCGATGAAAATCAGCTTCATGCCGCCATTGTGGAAATTGTGGTCTTAAAAGATGCCGAAGTTAAATATTCTACCGTGCAAAACTGGTACCCCGGAGATAAAAACGGCAAAGGCGGCGTATATAACTTTGTTACCAAAAGAGCCGCATGCCGTGGCGAAAACTCTAAAGTATCGTGGACACAGGTTGAAACCGGCTCGGCCGTTACCTGGAAATATCCGTCTTGTATTTTGCAAGGTGATAACTCCTCGGGCGAATTTTATTCGGTGGCCTTAACCAACAACTATCAACAGGCCGATACCGGAACCAAAATGATTCATATCGGCAAAAACACTACCTCAAAAATTATCTCCAAGGGTATTTCCGCCGGATTTTCCAATCAGACTTATCGCGGATTGGTAAAGGTTGCTCCTCAGGCTCAAAATGCCCGTAACTATTCGCAATGCGACAGTTTGCTTATCGGTAACAAATGCGGCTCGCATACCGTGCCTTATATTGAAAACCGAAACAAAACCGCCATTTTGGAACATGAAGCCACAACCTCAAAAATAAGCGATGAACAATTGTTTTATTGTCGGCAGAGAGGAATTTCCGAAGAAGAAGCCGTAAGCTTGATTGTCAACGGATTTTGCAAAGAGGTTATGCAGCATCTGCCGATGGAGTTTGCCATTGAGGCCGCAAAGTTAATCAATATCAGTTTGGAAGGGAGCGTCGGATAATGATTGTATTAACTCCCAATACTCCGCCGGTTAATGTCTATGATAAAAAATTGGTGTTTTTGGCCGGCCCTATTCAAGGTGCCGAAAATTGGCAGAAAGATGCCATTGCCGATTTGGCTGATTTGGATATTTATGTGGCTAATCCCCGCCGCGATAATTCCGCCGATTTTAATTATGTCTCCCAGGTAGAGTGGGAAACTCTGTACTTAAAAAAAGCCGATGTCATTATGTTTTGGATACCTGCGGAAAGTTATGAAGTCAAAGGCCGAAGTTATGCTCAGACCAGTCGTTTTGAACTCGGAGAATGGTTGGGCCGAACTGATTTTAACCGCAGATTAAATAAAAAAATCGTCATCGGGATTGATAATAATTTTCCCGGCAAACGCTACATAATCAAAAGATGTGAAAAATTTCCGTGCCCGATATTTGATACTTACCGGCAAACAATAACGGAAGTTCGGCGTTTATTAACGGAAAAAATAAACATCTTTTTCACTTCCGATACTCATTTTGGTTCGGAACGGGCTTTGGTATATTCGCATCGGCCGTTCAGCTCCGTAGATGAAATGAATAAAGCTTTAGTGGATAATTGGAATAAAATCGTTAAACCGCAAGATACGGTTTGGCATTTGGGCGATTTCGGCGATATAAGTTTTGCCAAACAACTCAACGGCAACATTAACCTTATACTCGGCAATTATGAACTTGATGCCATAGCGTATAACTCTCAATATTTGCAGGATTTGCAAAATACCTTTGCTTTGGTGGAAAAAAATGCCGTAATCACTACTGCCGACGGTGAAACCTTACACCTGTCTCACAAGCCCTCCGATGCCGACAGAACCATGTTTAATGCTTTCGGTCATATTCACGGCTTGCAAAAATGCAAACATTTCGGATATGATGTAGGCGTGGATGCCAATCACTTCCGTCCTATATCGGAAAAGTATTTTTTAGATTACAAAAACAGCATAATTAACTGTTATGATGAAAATGTGTTTTATTAGGAGAATAATATGAACACTTATGAAAGAGCTTTGAAAACTTGGGGAAAAGAACCGCAAATGCTTCAGGTAATTGAAGAAATGAGCGAACTTACCAAAGAAATTTTAAAAAATGTCAATCGCCATAAAGATAATATCAATGAACTGATTGAAGAAACTGCCGATGTGGAAATTATGCTGGAACAACTTAAATATTGTTATAACATCCGCAAGGAAGTTGAAGACTACAAAGCTCAAAAATTACTCAAAATTAACAAACGGTTAGATGATTGGGAGAATGGAAAACATGAATAAAAAACCGGTTTTGGAAATTGAAAATTTATGTGCCCGCGTTCAAGATAAGGAGATTATCAAAAATTTCAGCTTGACGATTTATGAGGGCGAAGTTCATGCCATTATGGGCCCCAACGGTGCCGGAAAATCTACTCTTTCTTATGTTTTGTGCGGTAAAGACGGTTATGAAGTAATCGGCGGTTCGGTAAAACTTTACGGTAAAGATTTGCTCAAAATGAGTGTGGAAGAAAGAGCTCGTGAAGGTTTGTTTTTAATTATGCAGTATCCGGTAGAAATTCCCGGCGTTCCGACCACTTCGTTTTTAAAATATGCCGTAAACGATATTCGTAAACACCGCGGCGAACCTGAGCTTGACACCATGGAATTTATAAAAATGCTGCGAGAAGAAGGCAAAAAACTCGGTATTGATAATGAAATGCTCAAAAGGCCGGTCAATGTCGGTTTTTCCGGCGGTGAAAAAAAGCGAATGGAAACTTTGCAAATGGCGGTTTTAAAACCCAATATGGCCATTTTGGATGAAGCGGATTCCGGCTTGGATATTGATGCCATGAAGGTTGTGGCTCAAGGCGTCAACAGCTTAAGGGATGGTAAACGAGCCATGCTGGTCATTACTCACTACAAACGCCTTTTGGAATATATTGTGCCGGATGTTGTGCATGTGTTTGCCAACGGACATATTGTTAAATCCGGCCCTAAAGAGTTGGCCGATGAATTGGAAAATACCGGCTATGCCGAGTTTGTGAAGGATATGGCCTAAAATGAGTAAAATCGTGCTCAAAAATTATGCCGATTGGCAGCAAGAGGACACGGGGACATCGTTTTGCCCCAAACTGGCCATTTTACGAGAAAAAAGTCGGCAGGCTTTTTTAACTCAAGGGTTACCTACCCCCAAAACCGAAGCGTGGAAGTATACCAAACTCCGTAATTTGGCCGAGGAAGAGTTTGTTATTGAAAGTGATGAAGGTTGTTTTTGTCATTGTCATGATGATAAATGCCGTTGTCATGATGAACATGAGGCAGAGGGCCATAAACATTGTTGTTGCCAAGAATGCCGCCTGCCCTTTGAGGTTTATGAGGTGGACTTTTGTAACGGTAAGCTAAAATCTGACCATTTCCACACACCTCAAGGTTTAAGCATTATAAGCCTTGCCGATGCGTTGGAAAATGGCGAAATTTTTAAGTACTTAAATAAGAGTTTTGATATCAACAATTTTCCTTTTGCCGCTCTTAACAGTGCTTACTTAGAGCAAGGGGTAATGATAACCGTTGATAAAAATTTTAATGACGACAAACCGATTTTACTGAGCTTCCACAATAACGGAGAGATTAAAAGATTAAGTAATATTTGTAATGTCATTATTGCCGAAAGCGGGGCAAAAGCAACCGTTTTGGAGCATTATTACTGTTCGGGAGAGGCAAAATCCGTTTACTTTAACAATATCGTAAATGAGTTTTTTATCGGCCGCAATGCTTATATCCGCCATTATAAAGTCCAACAAGAAGCTTTTAAGTCTTTTCATATTTCCTTAAACTCCGTACAAGTAAAGCAAGGCGGTCATTATGAAAGTTTTTGTTTGCAACTCGGTGCCGATTTATCTCGTCAGGAAACGCAGGTAGTTTTAAAAGAACCTCATGCCGAAGCGGAAGTTAATGCCGTTTACCAAATGAACGGTTGGGCAACGCTTGATACCACCACCGATATTAAGCATATGGCTAAAGAAACGATTTCGCACCAGTTGGTAAAAGGTATTATCGGCGAAAAGGCCAAAGGTGTTTTTCAAGGCAAGATTCATATTGCCCCCGATGCCATAAAAACGGAAGGATATCAGCTGCATAAAGCATTATTGTTAAGTGATGAAGCCGAGGTTGATGTAAAGCCGGAGTTAGAAATTTTTGCCGACGATGTAAAATGTTCGCACGGAGCGGCCAGCGGCGAATTGGATAAAGAGCAACTGTTTTATTTACAATCGCGAGGTATCGGTGAAGATGAGGCCAAAAACTTACTGATAAAAGCCTTTACCGATGAGGTAATAAATAAAATATCCAGTACGGATATAGCTGACTGGATTAAGAGCTTATAGATAAATTATACTTTTGCCAATATCCGGTGCTTTAGCAACACTTGCCAATAAAGCTTGGTTTTGCAAAATCAAAATAACAGACAAGCCGCAAAATTGCGGCTTGTCTGTTAAGTTTGCCGTATTTCTATTTATCTAAAAACGGTTTAACATAGGCATTAAACTTGGCTGCATCTTTATCAGACCAACCCATTACATATCTGTCGCCCATACAAAACAGCGGCGTTCCGATACGGTTTCCTAACTTAAACTTTTGAGCACATTTAAGTATCATATCGTATCCGGCTTTGGTAGCTACATCAACTTTTATCATCTCCAAATCAGGATAATGAGCGTTGATATATGAGCTTGCCGCCTTACAGTGGCCGCAACTTTCCGAGTAAAAATAATATATTTTATCGGTTGCTAAGTCTTCCTTTTTAGAACATCCGCTCAATAAAAATATTCCCGCACATAGTGCCAATAAAAATTTTTTCATCATCAACTTCCCTACTCTATACAACAATCCACGGCTTTTCTGACAAATGCCTTCATTTTAGCCAAAGCTCCTTTTGATTCCTTTTCCTCTTTGGCAACCGCTTGTAATGAGGTTTCTTTAACCTTGGCTTCCGGTACTTTAGCCATTTCATCATCTACTTTTTTGCTGATTTTTTTAACATCTGCCAAGCTGTCTTCTACCCATTTTAAATTTTCAACATTTAACATGTTCATGTTCAAACCCCAAAACAGGCAGTACATATCATAAGCCTTATTGAACAAATCATATGCTTGCTCTTTGTTACCCAAACTCTGCTGTTTGGTACCGACTTCCATTAAACGCATGCAAGTTGCCAACAAGTGCTTGGATATGCACCATACCTCACCTTCATAAGCCGGAATAATCTTTTGCATTAACTGCTTACGGGTTTCCCTTACCTCTTCTATCAGATCATAAAAGCTGGTCTTGCCGGTTTTGGCTCCGGAAAATACCAAATGCTCCTCAATGGAAATTAAATTCATAATCCCTATGGTCAAGTCCTGATCCGAAGACAAGTCTTTCGGATTAACTTTTTTGCTGTTGTCCATGCGTTCAACAAACTCTTTAACACTTTTAGCTTTTTCCATAATTTTTACCTTTCATGATGAAATATTACAAAATATATATGTATCATATATGCTATATATTAACTTGTCAAGTACCTTTTTGTAATTTACATACATTTTTTTGTAAATTATTGTTTACACTTTTTAAAAGTCGGGTTAAGTTGCCGGCTAAGATAAAGGAGATAATTTTATGGTACAAAACATGACTTCCGGTTCGCCGGCCAAGCTGATTTTACTTTTTGCCTTACCGCTGTTAATCGGTAACCTATTCCAGCAACTTTACAATATATCCGATATTTTAATCGTCGGACGCTTGCTCGGAGTTAAAGCTTTAGCAGCAGTCGGTGCTACCGCCCCGATTTATTTTGTGTTTTTGCTTATATCTTTCGGGTTTACCGGCGGTTTAACCGTAATTACCGCTCAACGCTTTGGTGCCGGCGATTATGAAGGTGTCAGAAAATCCATTACTCACTCCATTATGGCAAGTTCCGTTTTAAGCATTTTGATTATGATTTTTTTGGCCTTGTTTTTACATCCTCTTTTTAAAATCATGAATGTCCCGCAAGAAATTATGGAAGATGCTTTTAATTTTATGGCTGTTTTAACCGGCGGCTTGGTAATGATTGTATTTTACAATCTGTTAGCCGGTTTTGTTAGGGCCTTGGGCGATAGTAAAACACCGCTTTACTTTTTAATATTTTCCACTCTGTTAAACATTTTATTTAACTTTACCTTAATTTATCACTTCCATTTAGGGGTAATCGGTTCGGCCATCGGTACGGTTTCGGCCATCAGTGTTGCCGTAATTTTGTGCGTTATCTACATCTATAAAAAGTTCCCTTTAATGCGTATTACCAAAAAAGACTGGATTTTTGATTCCTCTTTTATGAAAATGCACTTACATATTGCCATTCCCATGGCTATTCAATTTTCCATTTTATCTTTGAGTATGATGGTTATTCAAAGTGTTTGCAACTCTTTTGGTCCTGATGTTATTGCCGCCTTTACCGCCGCTTTAAGAATTGAACAACTGGCCACTCAGCCTCTGGTGGCTTTAGGTATTGCCATGGCCACCTATGCCGCTCAAAACTGGGGAGCCGGTAAAGTAGCTCGTATCCGTAAAGGAGTAAAATTTGCAGCTCTCGTTTCTTTAGTAATCAGTATTTTCATGTCTCTTTTGGTTCGCTATGTCGGTGCAGACATGATTTCCGTCTTCTTAAAAGATGAAAGCTCCTTTATTATTGCAACCGGTAAAGCTTATTTAAGCATAAGCACCATATTCTACTTCTTCTTGGGCATGATTTTTATTTTCCGCAATACCTTGCAAGGTATGGGAAAATCTATCATTCCTTTAATTGCCGGAATTGCCGAATTAGCCATGCGATCCTTTGCCGCCATCTTTTTGGCTCATACCATGGGCTATAAAGGTATTTTTTACGCCAGCCCCATTGCCTGGGTTGGAGCCGCCTTGGTCGTAATGCTCGGATATGTAGTGGTTATTCGCAACTTAAATGCCAACAAATCAGACACTTATTTTCGCGACAATTACCATAAAATAAAATTGGCAGCTTGCATAAATAATGTTAATCAGACCTCCGGGGAATAGCTTAAAAAGCAAAGCTTAGCCCTAAATTTATCTGCCAAGGCATTTTGACCCGATTACCGAGTTGGGTAGTCGCTTCCACATATGCGTTACCCTTATCCGTTTTTATTGCCTCCATACCAATTCCCAATTCATAACGCACCGAAGATATATCCTCATTAAATGTATAATTTGCCACCTGAACCGTACTTTTTCCGTCCCAATCATGTATCAGGTTAAAGCTTCCAAAGATATTAAGCTTGGTATCTTCCGCTACGGTTATCGCTTTTCCGATATTGGTACCTATCTGAGCATTCATATAATCCATATCATCAGCTGTTACCAGGGTGTTAAAATTGGTTCGGTAATCAACTCCTTCAACATAAATATAATTAAAACCTATATTAGGTTCCACAAACCAATCTTTAGCAAAATCAACTCTGCGACCCATAAATACGGCTCCGTGCCAGCCATTGGTATTATATTTGCCAATAACTTCATACATTGCCGGAGTATAGCTCTGTACTCGTTGATCATGCATAAAGTAAGTTCCGACCACATCCAAAAACCAATTATTATCGGTCAACAATCCGGCATACAAGCCAAGATTTTGTGTATCGGCATGGCCCCTTCCCTGACGCTCGTAATCTTGATGAGAGTAAGCATAACTGCCGAAAAAGCCTATTTTTAAGCTATTGCCTCCGCTCTGCCAAATATTCTTATCATACCCCAAAGCTCCTCCGTAAATTTGCAGACGGCTCTTTGTATCATCTTTATAGTTTAGCTTAACTTCATGGCCGATACCTTTGAACCATAAATTATTTTCGGTAACGACCTGTTTTCTGTTACTTCGTATACGATTATATACCGGTGTCATCATACTGTAAAACAACGATGAAATTGAGGTATAGGTATTTTTGGCAATAACCGAACTATCCGTAAGATTAGGCGTTCTTACCAACACCCAATCATTGCCGTTATGCTGTAATTCATATTGGTAGGCTCCGACATCCACCGCTCCGCCGATTAAGTAAAAATCATCGGCAACCGAAGCTTCACTTACAACCTTGAAACTTGACGGCAGATTACCTTCATAACTGTAATCGTGAACAATTAAACCGAAATTACCGCTACCGCTGGTAATATTTAAAATATCCGACTCATCATCTGCCAAATTACTGCTTAAATTAAAGATACCGTTACCGTTTAAGTTTTCTATGTTAAGAGTACTAAACCCGGAATCTCTTAAAAAATTGATTTGAGAATTATTGACATTGAGAACAGATATATTGTTACTTCCCGAAATATTCATGACTGCATCGGTGATATTGGTTGTTCCCTCAAGCTTTCCTCCACCATACAATGATAAGGTTCCTCCATAGAGGTTACTGTTTTTAGCCGTTGCTCCCAATAAAACTATCTGTTCTCCGCCATTTAGCGTAGTATTATTTGCAACACCGCCGTTTTCTATCGTCTGCGTACCGCCGTTAATTGTTGCATTGTTATCCGTTCCGTATACCAGCTCACTTCCCGTATTTAAGATAGTGTTTTCGGCCGTTCCGCCGCTGGCAACCGTCATCTCTCCGCCGTTTACGGTACTGTTACTTGCCAAGCCGCCAATTAATATATTCTGTATTCCACCTTTAATATTAACACTATTGACCGTACCGAATACCTTTTGGTTTCCGCCGTTTAATATCGTGCCGTTTGCCACTCCCTCTTCTTCTACCGTTTGCGTACCACCGTTAATTGTTGCATTGTTATCCGTACCGTAAACGAGCTCACTTCCCGTATTTAAGATAGTACTTTCGGCTGTTCCTCCGCTTGCAACTGTCATCTCTCCGCCGTTTATGGTGCTTCCGTTTGACAGACCGCCGCTTAATATACTTTGTATTCCTCCTTTGATATTCGTTCCGCTTGCCGTTCCCGATACTTCCTGCGTACCGCCGTTAATAACCGCATTGTTTGCCATGGCTCCGCTTTCCACTATCTGCTCACCGCCGTTAAGTGTTGTGCCGTTGGCTATACCGTCACTTTCCACCGTTTGCGTACCGCCGTTAATTGTTGCATTGTTATCCGTGCCGTAAACCAGCTCACTTCCCGTATTTAAGATAGTACTTTCGGCCGTTCCGCCGCTGGCAACCGTCATCTCTCCGCCGTTTATGGTACTTCCGCTTGCCAAGCCGCCGCTTAATATACTTTGTACACCGCCTTTAATGTTGGTTCTGCTTACCGTTCCCGATACTTCCTGCGTGCCGCCGTTGATAACCGCATTATTGACCGCGGCTCCGCTTTCCACTATCTGCTCACCGCCGTTAAGTGTTGTGCCGTTGGCTATACCGTCACTTTCCACTGTCTGCGTCCCGCCGTTAATTGTTGCATTGTTATCCGTTCCGTATACCAGCTCATTTCCCGTATTTAAGATAGTGTTTTCGGCTGTTCCGCCGCTGGCAACCGTCATCTCTCCACCGTTTACGGTACTTCCGCTTGCCAAGCCGCCGCTTAATATACTTTGTATTCCTCTTTTGATATTCGTTCCGCTTACCGTGCCCGATACTTTCTGTGTGCCTCCGTTAATGACTGCATTATTAACCGCCGCTCCCGATAAGACTATCTGCTCGCCGCTATTAAGCGTTGTGCCGTTGGCTATACCGTCACTTTCCACTGTCTGCGTACCGCCGTTAATTGTTGCATTGTTATCCGTGCCCGTAACATTTTGTACCCCACCGCTTAACAATATGGTATTATTACTGACACCTCCGTATCTGACATTTTGTTCTCCGCCATTTTGCACCGTTACATTGTTTGCCGTACCGTAAACACTCTGAGATCCTTGATTCTGCAATATTACATTCATAACCGTACCGCTGCTTCCCACATATTGTAATCCGCCGTTTATGGTACTTTGCGTATCGCTTCCGTATACATATTCCGTTCCGCCGTTTACCACGGTCCCGGTTGCCGATGTTCCCGAACCGACATCTATCCTTCCGCTATTTAATGTGGTGTTTTCTATACTGCCGCTGTCTATTACTTTCAAAACTCCGCCTTGTACCATGGACCCCTGTGCCGTACCGTATACCTTTTGTAATCCTCCGCTGTTAATTGTGGAATTTGTGGCACTTCCCCCGGAATCTACCTGTTGTTCTCCTCCGCTTATAACAGCCCCATCAGATTTACCGCCGCTCCTTATTTCCCAAATTCCGCCCTTAACCGTAGTATTACTATCCGTTCCCGACACATATCCGTGACCGAAGTTAATGGTACTGCTTTCTGCCGTACCTCCGCTCAAAACATAAAAAGAACCTCCGTTTAAAACCGTACTTTCCGCCAAACCGCCGCCGTAAACGTTAGCCGATGCTCGGGAGGCAATGGTGGTATCGTAAGATGTACCGTAAATTCTCTGAACTGACGAATACTGTAAATTAGTATTATAAGATGTTCCGCCTGACATAACTTCCTGCGTACCGTAAGGATATAAATTACTGTTCTTTGTGATGCCTCCGCTCATAACCTGCTGTGTTCCCAATACCGTAAAATTATCGGCTTCTCCGTATACCTTTTGCGTAACAACGGAATTAACATCTCCGCCGTCTACGGTATCTCCTGCCGCAATCACCGTCGTAATTGCCTGCGATGTATTTATAACGCTTAAGGTCGCCATTGTTGATAAAACACATAAAACCACATACTTATCAGACATCTTATCACTCCGTTATTTTATTTATCCGGAGTATATATAATCGCAAATTTAGAAATAACACCTACATCGGCTCTGATTTTCTTTGAAAAAAAGATTGTTATAATAGCCTATTGACAACGGATGATGTTAAGCATATCATTTACGCTGTTTTTTAACAACATAGGTTTTATATACAAAATGAATCCGCTTTATGGTTATTTATTTAATTTTATTTTCGTTTTAATTTTAATTTTCTTTAACGCTTTTTTTGTTGTTTCGGAATTTGCCATTGTTAAAATCCGTCGTACCAAGTTGGAAGAAATGATACATGCCGGCAATAAAAGGGCTCAAATTGCCTTAAAGATTACCGAACACCTAGACTCTTATTTGAGTGCCATTCAGTTAGGCATTACCCTTGCCTCCTTAGGCTTAGGTTGGATTGGAGAACCTGCGGTTGCACATTTGTTTGAGGATTTGTTCGGAGGAGTATTCAAAGAAAATCAGATTTTATTGCACTCGGTAAGTATTGCCGTTGCTTTTGGTTTAATTACCCTGTTGCATGTGGTATTAGGTGAGCTTATTCCTAAGTCTTTGGCTATTCAAAAAACCGAAACTTTTGTTTTGATTATTGCTTATCCGTTGTACATGTTCAAACGCATTTTTTACCCCTTTATTTGGGTATTGGATACGATGACCTTAAAGATTTTGCATCTTATCGGTATTGAACCGGCCTCAGAACAAGATTCGGCACACTCCGAAGAAGAAATTAAGCTGATTGTTAATGCCTCGCAAAGGGGTGGCGTTATTGATGATACGGAACGCGATATCATTCAAAACGCCATTGATTTTTCCGAAATTTGTGCCCATGAGGTTATGATACCCAGACAAGATATGCAGTGTTTGTTTTTAGATGACAGCTTTGATGAAGTAATGTCCATGGTAAAACGCACCAAACACACTCGTTATCCGTTGTGCGATAAAGATAGAGATAATGTTGTAGGCATGATTCATATTCGTGACTTATTAGAGCACAGTGAAGAAAAATTGGAAAAAGGCCGCTTAAATAAGATTGCACGTCAGATATTATTTGTGCCTGAAAATCAGTCTATTTCCGAAGTGTTGCATTTAATGATGCGGAAACGCACCCATGTTGCCATTGTGGTAGATGAATACGGCGGAACGGCCGGTTTACTTTCCATGGAAGATATTTTGGAAGAATTGGTTGGTGACATATTTGATGAGCACGATGCTCCGGAAGTTGAAGAAGTTCACAAGGTTGATGAAAAAGTTTGTGAATTTGACGGTAAAGTTCTGGTTGAAGATGCGTGTGAATGTATGAATATTCCGGAATTTGAATGTGAAGAAAGCACGATTGGCGGTTATGTCTTTACGCTTTTAGGGCACGCTCCGAAGGTAGGAGATAAAGTTGAAGACGACTATTGCGTATATGAAGTAATTTCTGCCAACAAAATGCGGGTTAAACGCGTTAAAGTAACCATAAAAGACCAATTTTGCAACATTCCCGAGGTTCAGGAATAGTCAGGCATCTTATTACAAAAACCTCCCGAAAATTGCTATTGCAATCTTCGGGAGTTTTTTATTGATTTTATCCACCGCTTGAACTTTAAAATAAAAAAAAAAAAAAACGGTTTAAGATTTCGTTTAAAGCCATTGTAACTAATTTTTTTGGAGGTTTTAGATGAAATTTTATGAATTCGCTCGGTCTTTCTTCCGCAAAAAGCTGCAGATACGCCGCCATTTTGCGACGAAGTGTACAATAAGAGGTACACGAGGAGCAAAAGTGCAAGCAGATGCGACTTTTTCCGGAAGAAGTATGGTGGAAATGCTCGGCGTACTTGCAATCATAGGTGTACTCTCCGTGGGAGCCATTTCCGGTTACTCCAAGGCCATGATGAAATATCGCCTTAATAAACAGGCCGAAGCTTTTAATATGCTTTTAGCTAATACCATACAACTCTCTGGACAACTGCAATCTTCAGATACAATGACTTATTATCATGATATGTTATACAAACTAAATTTGCTGCCTGATGGTATTGAATATAACGCAAACATTGACCGCTTAACGGATTTGTTTGGTAATACGATGCTGTTTTATTCCCTTAATAAGTGGGAATATTCTTTTGGACTTATGTTTAATGCTTTGAAAAATGCTAACGGTAGTTTTGAAGTATGTCAAAATTTAATGAATACCGCCAAAATGTTTTCCTCAGAATTGATAAGAGTTGAAAGAGATGATCATTCCTCAGAAGGGCTGACGATAAAATCCTTCTACGGAGATAATAAGTGTGTATCGGGAGTAAAATGTCTTAAAGACTTAACCGTTGATGATATTTATGCCATTTGTGCAAAAACAGATACAGATAATACAAATTATACTTTAGGCTTTGTTTGGTAAAACTTTTGTTATAAAGCGAAACCCGCCACCATTCCTGATGACGGGTTTTTATTTTATCCATCCTTACCGAATTATTCACCTAAATGCGGCATTTTGGCTTCCTCAGATAACATCTTTACAAAGTCTGCCAACTTTATAACTTCCTGTTTTTCTGAGCCTAAACGACGCACGGTTACGGTTTTGCTTTCCTGCTCTTTGGCTCCGACAACCGCAATTACCGGTATTTTAGCCAATGAGTGTTCACGAATTTTGTAATTGATTTTTTCATTACGCAAATCGGTTTTGGCCGTTAAGCCTGCCTTACGCAGCTCTTTGGCCACTTCCTTGGCATAATCATCAAAATCGCTTACAATCGGGGCAACTACTACCTGCTCGGGCGATAACCATAACGGTAATTTTCCGGCATAGTTCTCAATTAAAATACCTAAAAAGCGTTCAATTGAACCGAACAAAGCACGGTGCAACATTACCGGACGATGTTTTTCGCCGTCTTCGCCGATGTAAGAAATGTCAAACCGTTCCGGCAAGTTCATGTCAACCTGTATGGTGCCGCATTGCCACTCACGACCGATAGCATCTTTTAAGATAAATTCCAACTTAGGACCGTAAAACGCCCCCTCTCCCGGATTTATTTCATACTTATAGCCGTGCGATGTTAAAGCATTGGCCAGCGCATTTTCGCATAAATCCCAAATTTCATCGGAACCGATACGATATATACTGTCCGGACGAGTTGATAAATAAATTTTGACATCCTCAAAACCAAAATCTTTATAAATGTCCAAAATTAGTTTTAAGGTATCTATGCACTCATCTTCCATTTGTTCCGGCGTGCAGAAAATATGAGCATCGTCTTGGGTAAATTCACGAACACGCATTAAGCCCATTAAAGCTCCGGATGCTTCGTAACGGTTTACCTTACCGAACTCGGCAACCCTTAACGGCAAATCACGGTATGATTTAATACCTTGCTTATATACCAACAACCCTCCGGGACAATTCATCGGCTTAATACAGAACCATTTTTTATCCTCGGTTTGTCCCGAATAATTGTGAGCTCCGTATTTGTCCCAGTGGCCGGAAATTTCCCATAAGCATCTGTCCATAACCCGCGGAGTGGAAATTTCAACATAACCGTTATTTTCCTGACGATTACGCATATATTCAATCAATTTACGATAAATTTTGTAACCTTTGTCATGCCAAAAAACGGCTCCCGGAGCATATTCCGGTTCAAAATGGAACAAATCCATTTCTCTGCCCAATTTACGGTGATCGCGTTTGGCGGCCTCTTCAAGCATATCTAAATAAGCTTTCAAATCTTTTTTATCGGCCCAAGCCGTTGCATAAATTCTTTGCAACATTTCATTTTCGGAATTGCCGCGCCAATAAGCTCCGGCTACCTTCATTAACTTAAAGGCATCACCGACTTTGGCAGTTGAAGGGACATGCGGTCCACGGCACAAATCCGTAAAATTGCCCTGTTTATAAAGAGATATTACTTCATCTTCAGGTAAATCATGAATAATTTCCGCTTTGTAATGTTCACCTAAATCATTAAAAAACTTAATTGCTTCGTCGCGGGGCAATACAAATCTTTCAATCTTTTCATCGCGTTTGACAATATCGTGCATTTTGGCTTCAATTTTTGCAAAATCTTCGGTCGTAAAGGGTTCTTTACGCGAAAAATCGTAATAAAAGCCGTTTTCAATGGCAGGACCTATCGTAACCTGAACATCCGGCCATAACTCTTTTACGGCTTCGGCCATTATGTGAGAGGCTGAGTGACGCAAAATATGCAGACCGTCCTTATCTTTGGCGGTTATAACGGTTACGGTTGCGTCGGTAGTGATCGGGGTTGTCAAATCTTGCAATTTGTCATTGACCTTAACCGCCAGAGCTGCTTTTGCCAGCCCGGCACTGATTTTGGAAGCAACATCATAACCGTTGATGTTTCCTTCCATTTCCATCACACTGCCATCAGGCAACTTTATTTTAACCATTATATTTTCCTTTTCATGTTTGTTTGATTTATATACCGGATTTCCGGTGTTAAGCGAATCTTTTTCAAACTGCTTTTAAAAAAGACTCTAACTAGTCCATATTAACCAATTCTTCGTAAACTGCAATAGTTTTATTGCACATAATTTCCTTTGTGAAGTTTTGTTTAACATATTCTATGGCAGCAGCACCGATTTTTTCCCTTTCTTCGGTACTTAAATTAAGAGCCCACAACAAAGCTTCGGCCAAAGAATCGGCATTGCCGCTTTCAAACAAACGGCCGGTTACTCCGTCTTTGATGTTTTCCAAGGAGCCGCCGATATTGGATGCAATTACAATTCTGCCCATAGCCTCGCCTTCGGCAGCAATTCGGCCGAAAGCTTCGGGATCTAACGAAGCCGATACCACAACATCGGATATCATCATCATTGCCGGAACATCCGTAACATGACGGATAAAGGCAAATTTACCGTCTAAGCCCTTGGTTGATATGGCATCTTTAAGTTCCTTGGTGTAATAATCCCTTCCCTGATCATCTCCGACAAAAACGCAAAAATAATCTTTATCTTTAATTTTTTCCAAGGCATCTATCATTAACATCTGGCCTTTCCAACGAGTCAGGCGGCCGATTAACAAAATTATCGGCTTATCTTCGGGCAAATGAAATTCTTCCATCAGCTTTATCATTCTTTCAGCCGTCATTTTGTTGACATCAAACTTTTCCATATTGACACAACGATGTATCATACGGATTTTCTTTTCATCGCATTTATAATTTTTCAAAATATGCTGTTTGATATGGTTGGAAACGGCAATTACCAAATCGCCGTATGTCATAACCCGATTATAAAACTTTTTTATACCTTTGGGACCAAGGCCGTATGTACCATGGAAAGTTGTTAAAAATTCAGCTCCGGTTTTTTTTGCTGCCCAATAAGCACTCCACGCCGGAGCACGCGAACGAGCATGGACGATATTTATACCGTTTTCTTTTATAATTTTTACCAAGCGGCGATAATTTAACCACATCTTAAAAGGATTTTTAGTTTTTAACGGCAGGTTAAAATGCGGTACTTTTAATTTATCAAGATTATATTCCAGTCTGCCTCCGGCGGAAGCTACAAAGTTTTTAATACCTTTTTCCTGTAAAGCCGAAGCTATTTCTATGGTACCGATTTCAACTCCGCCTTGGTTCATTTCCGGTAAAACTTGTAAAACTACCGGTTTTTTTTCTTTATTTTTAATCATTTTAAGTATACAATCCCTCGTAATTTAATTTTTAGGAGTTTATGACTTATGCCACAGCACACCTTTTCCTCCGGTTTTACTACCGATTTTGAGTATATTCAAGCAGATTCTTCCCAAAATCCCAAATTTAGCCTGCTTTATACACATGGTTTTTGTGCCGATCCTTGGGGCAGAAAGCCTGAGGAAGTAAAAAAATGGTGTTTAAAAAACAATATCAATTTTTACCGTTATGAGTTGGCCGGACACGGTTCAGACAAAGAAAATTTGGAAAAAGCTGATTTTAATGTTTGGAAAGAGCAGATTTTAGAGATTGTTGATACAGTATTACAAGGGCCGGTATTGGTGGTCGGCACATCACTGGGCGGGTGGTTAAGTTTGGTAGCAGCCGTTAAGCGTCCGGAGAGGGTATGCGGACTTTTAGGTTTGGCAGCCGCTCCTGATTTTACCAAAGACAATGAAGAATTTATTACTCAAGAACAAAAAGAAGAGATGGAGCAAACCGGAAAAATTGTTTTTGATGATAACGGTTTTCAAACGATTGTGACCAAGCAATTGGTAGAGACCGGAAATCAAAATTTACTGCTTGATAAACCTCATATTCCGATTTTTTGCAAAGTGGTGTTAATTCAGGGTATGGAAGATGATTCCGTATATTGGCCCAAGGCTTTAAAAATTGCCGAAAAAATTCAGAGCCGCGAAGTTATGGTTAAGCTTTTAAAGAGCAGTAATCATCGCCTTAACGAGGATAAAGATATAGCCGAAATTTTATCGGCTCTTGATACTTTTTTGTAATAAAATATTTTATACATGAAACTCCACCGGCTAATGCCGGTGGAGTTTTATGTAGCCAAAGATACCCCCGTGTTTTATGCCAAGGGTATCTTTTAAGATGTTGCAATTAAGTTTTAGGCTTAAAAGGCGTAGTTAAAGCCGATGCCGAAGGTGGTGGCGTCATAATCGCTGCCGACCGTATAGTTGGCCCAGCCGTATGCCGTGCAGGCGGAACTTAAGCCGTAGTATCCGCCTATTTCTACACGACCTAAGGTCATGTCGTCTAAGCTTTCTACCTCACCCAAACCGCTGATGTTTACCTCGCCTCCGTCCGTAATTGTTTGTACTACACTCGGCTTAATGTATATGTCCGCATAGCCTCCGATTACTTTGTAACTCTGACTTAGCTTAATACCTACTTCCGCTTCAATCTGGCTGATGTCGCCGTATTCCGCTACTTTTCCGACATTGTCCTCCATATCGTCGTAGCTTACCTGCGTATAATATATGCCCACACTCGGCGTGATACTTATCCCTTTGTCAAGCTTATATTCGTACCCGACTTCCATTCCGGCTCCAAGCTCCATGCCGTCCGTTTTACCACTTACTCCGTCTCCTGTTATCTCCGCTTCCTGCTTGCCGCCGTAAATGCTTCCTAATCCATACCAACCGCCCTTTTCATATCGGTAATATAATCCGATAAGGTAACTGTTGATGTCTATATCCGAACTTGTTGGCGAATAATACTTCCGGCCTTCTCCGTCAGCTTCGTAATCTCCTTTACGGTACGAGACAAACAAACCTAAACGATTGTTGCTGTTGTATTGCATGTCCCAACCGGCCTCAAGACCCCAGATGTTTCCCTCCTGGTTTATTAAACCTTCCGTACTTGAGCCGTAGTAATTGGGATTTACCCATACATGCTTGTCTACACAGCCTTGCTTCATTGCTCCGCTTATGCTGCTTAATATGTTCCGCGTTTGCTCTATACCGGCTATCGGCAGACTGCCCATCGCCATAACTTCCGGAGCTACCTCCGTCTTGCCCAAGCTACCCGACGGTCTGTCTCCGCTATCGTTGCCTCCCTCTTCTCCGGGAAATACTCCCGCATCCGGATTGCTCGTGTCGTTCATGGACAAACTCCACTCGTTGCTTTCCGCTCCCGTATTGCTATAACTTACAGCAAATAAATACGGACTGCCGTATACCCGCCATACCTTAAAGGAATCTGCATTACCCGTGGTATCATTAACCGATTGTGCAAACAGTACACTCTCGCCTCTGATATCCTTTTCCGAGTTGGCATATACTAAAACATTGGTCGTTCCTTCAACATTCCCGCTGATGTTTAATACATCCGCTACCGCCGTTTCTCCCGATACATCCAAATCTATATGGACATAGCCGCTGCCGTTGCTCCGGGTTAAACTTGCCGAACTTAATCCTGACAGGTTAATGGTTTCCGTATACCCGTTATGGATATCAAATACCCCGTTGCTTAAGCTCAAACTCGGCAGTACATCCACACTCCCTCCGGACACAAAACTACCCTTGCCGTCCCAGTTATCGGCACTCTCGTCGGCATGCTGATAAGCCCCGAAACGCAAGGTTGTGTTGCTTACTTCTATTTTACCGGCATTGATAATTTGATTGTTGACGGATACATACTGTGTGGTCAGACCGTCTTGGCCGACAACATCATCCCCTTGAAAACTCAAGTTATATTGCTCACTCCGGTCTTCGGAGGGTAACATGGTATTCATATCCACTAATGAACCGTCTATATTATCGTTAATAACAATACTTCCGCCCCCGGAGGTATCAAACGTTGCGGAAGTAAAATCCGTATCGGTTATACCCAAAGACGGCAACATGTTCTCCGGCATAATCATTACATGCAGGGCATTATAAGTTTTACCGTTAATATCCTGCGTATAGTTATCCGATAACAAAAGGTTCTGGCCGTTGCTTTTGATGGTAAACGGGCTTATGCTGGATTGCGATGATGACATATCCATATTAGCCATAGCGGCAATTGCTCCACCGTAAGCAGTACCGCTATCAGATTGAGCATAGTTACCGATGAAGTTGCTGCTAAGCGAAGTGATACTCCCCATAAGGTTAAATATCGCCCCACCGTAAGAGGAACCAACACCATCAGATTGCACATAATTACCGATGAAGTTGCCGCTGATGTCGCCGATTATACTTACATTTGTTATTGCCCCGCCGCCGGTAGCAGTACCACTAGATTGAGCATAATTGCCGATAAAATCGCCGGTAATATCCCCGATTGTACCTCTATTATATATCGCTCCACCATAACTATAGAGACCGGAAGCATAATTGCCGATGAAATTACCAACAATATCGCCGATTGAGGCATTGCTATCATTATATATCGCCCCGCCCAAAGTATCACCGCTATCGGCTTGAGCATAATTGCCGATAAAATCGCCGGTAATGCTGTTTATTGTACCTTTATTATCTATCGCCCCGCCGCCGGCAGCATTACCACTAGATTGAGCATAATTGCCGATGAAATCACCGCTGATATCGCCGATTATATCATAATTATATATCGCTCCACCGTAAGCAGTGCTATCAGATTGAGCATAATTGCCGATAAAATCGCCGGTAATATTGCCGATTATACCATCATTATATATCGCCCCACCATAAAGAATTCTATTGGCTTGAGCATAATTGCCGATGAAATCGCCGGTAATATCCCCGATTGAGGCACCGTATTCATTATATATCGCCCCGCCATAAATATAACCGCCGCTCCTAGAAACATAATTCCCGATAAAATCAGAGTTTATATTAACCGTGGAATTGTCCGCATTGTTATATATCGCCCCGCCGTTGCTACTACTTGATATGCCCGTAAAGACCTTGTCGCTAACTTCCGAACTGCCTAAGGTATTGTTTATGCGAACATCCGTCTCTTCATAACCTGCCGGCTTATCGTAGGTGTACTTAAAATACTTAACCTCATTGTTGGGCAGCTTGACCTCTATTACATCTGCTCCACCTTCACCTACTTCCTCCCAAATTATGCTCTCACTTGTGCCAAACTTGTCGGGGTTTAATACTATCTTATAGTACTTGGTCGTTATGTTGCCTTCCGCATCACTGCTTGCCGCCGTAAAGTTATAATCCGACGATGTTCCCTCTTCTATGCTGTAAATACCCCCTGAGGCCATCGCCGCCGTACTCAAAAAGGTCCCGGCTAACAAACTTAATACTAAATTCCCTCTCTTCATAACTGATACCTTTCCTATAATCTTTATATCCCTTATCCTCGGGACTTTACCCCATATGCCAAAACTCTATAACCTTTTATGTGTTTTTGCAACTCCTTTTTTAACTACTTGTTAATCCTCCTTACAACTTTATCCACCGGCTTAACTTTAAAATTGCAAAAAAGCAACACTCTCATTGCCGGGAGTGTTGCCTTACTTAACAATTCCGATAAAGTTTATAAATCTTATTTCAAG
>CALXTJ010000015.1 GCA_944391375.1 uncultured Alphaproteobacteria bacterium | reverse complement strand
TTCGGTGGTACTATTTCCTACTATTCTTGTACGCTATTTCTCGTCAAAAATCAACCATTTGTTGTGACATAGCCTTTATAATAAAATCATCGGCCGCCGGTAAGAAGTTTATTTTAAAAAGCTTAGCTTAAGAAGTAATCTCTTAAGTAATTTGGTAAATCGGCTATATTAACACGATGTTGTTCCATGGTATCACGATCGCGAATAGTAACCGATTGCGGTGATTGTTCCAAAGTTTCAAAATCAACCGTAATACATAACGGAGTTCCGATTTCATCGTGGCGGCGATAAGCCTTACCAATATTTCCGGTATTTTCCAGAGCCACACGGCCGATACCGAGTTTTAAAAGATTATTTTTAATTTCATGACATTTATTCATAATCTCATCATTATTTTTCTTTAACGGAATAACCGCCACCTTAATCGGAGCCAGGTGCTTTTTAAGTTTTAAGACAATACGGCTGTTACCCTCACCTAAATCTTCTTCGGTATAAGCCTCGGTCATAACCGCCAACACGCCTCTGTCAACCCCCATGGAGGGTTCAATAACAAACGGAATAACCCAACGATTATGTTCTTCATCGCGAATACACAGTTTAGTGGTTGAATCCGGATTTTTGTGGCAATGAGCCTCCAGTTCAAACTCATCTTGTCCTTTGGTATGGTTACCCAAGTCATAATCCCGACGATTGGCAATACCTTCAAGCTCTTCCATACCGTGCGGAAATTGATATTCAATATCATAGCAAGCCTTGGCATAATGGGCTAAATCTTCCTTGGGAGTGGTATAAATATTCATATGCTCGCGTTTCAAGCCCTGTTCTTCCCACCATTTAATACGAGCTTCTTTCCAAATTTCGTGCCATTTTTCATCTTCACCGGGGTATACAAAATACTCAAGCTCGGCCTGTTCAAACTCACGAACGCGGAAGATAAAGTTACGGGGGGTAATTTCATTTCTGAAAGATTTTCCGATTTGAGCAATACCGAAGGGCAATTTACGGGAGGTTGCATCAACTACATTTTTAAATTGGGTAAAAATAGCCTGAGCGGTTTCCGGACGCAAGTAGGCTAAATTTTCATCACTTTCCACGGGGCCGACCTGAGTTTTAAACATCAAATTAAAAGGCCTTGGTTCGGTAAGTTCGGTAGAACCGCAGTTCGGACACTTGTTGTCTTTCAAGTGATCAGCTCTGAAACGACCTTTACATTTTTTGCAATCCACCATCGGATCGGAAAAAGTATCCTCATGGCCTGAATATTTCAACACCTTACGATTCGTTAAAATGGCGGCATCCAAGCCTTCAACATCATCGCGTTCATAGACCATAGCCCGCCACCAAGCGGCTTTAAGATTATTTTTTAACTCCACACCCAGCGGACCATAGTCGTAAACGCCCTGCATACCGCCGTAAATATCGGCATTTTGAAAAATAAAGCCTCTTCTTTTGCACAAAGATACCAACTGATCCATAGATGTTGCAACCATAATTAAAAATCCTTTTTTGATTGTTGATTAAATCTTAACTTATTTGTTTTATATTACTCTATTCCAAAATGCAAGAGGAGATAACAAAAAATGAAAAAAACTAAAGTAGCGTTAATTTACGACTTTGATGAAACTTTGAGTACGACCTATATGCAAGATTATGTACTTATCCCCGAATTGGGCATGAAACCCGAAACATTTTGGAAAAAGGCCAATCAGTGGTCAATTGACAAGTGTGCCGATCAAGTAACCGGCAGCATGTACTATTTTACCAAAGTAGCCCGAGAAAAAAAGATAAAGCTCAGCCGCGAAAATTTATACAACTGCGGAGCTTTAATAGAATATTTTGAAGGTGTCAGCACTTGGTTTGACAGAATAAACGAGTACGGCAAAAAGCTTGATTTAGATATTGAGCATTACATAATATCCTCAGGTTATGAGGAGATTATAGAAGGCTGCAGCATCAGGAAATACTTCAAAGATGTATTCGGTTGTTCTTTTGCCTTTGATGATGAAGGCTATCCGGTCTGGCCGGCCCGGGTAATCAACTACTCTACCAAGGTACAGTTTTTATCCAAGATAAACAAAGGGTTAAAAAAGACCGATGACAAATTGGTAAATGAATTTACACCCGACAACAAGCGTCGGATACCTTACAAGCGGATTATTTATTTCGGTGACGGCTTGACCGATATTCCGTCCATGAAGATGGTCAAAGAGCGTCAGGGCAATGCCATAGCCGTTTATAAACCAAAATCCGGCAACAGCAAGGACAAAGCCATCAAGCTATTAAAAGACGATAGAGTAAATTTTGCACTTCCGGCCGATTATTCGGAAGGAAAAGACATAGATAAAGTGGTAAAGACGATATTAAACAAGCTTGCCACCGAACGCGATTTGGAAATACTAAAGCAGCGGGAAGAAAAGAAAAAACAAAAAAGCAAATAATTAAAAAGGCACTCTTACAAAAGAGTGCCTTTTTAATTAACGCAATTTCCAGACAAGTTTTGCTCTGAATGACAGAGGTTTATGTTCACGAAGATAATAAGGTCCTCACGGCCCAAAACTCTTAAAGTTTCAAGCAGTTTTCCGGTAACCGTATAGCCCTCTTTCAGCCCAGATTTTTCTTAACCCACG
This sequence comes from uncultured Alphaproteobacteria bacterium, assembly GCA_944391375.1. GTDB lineage: Bacteria > Pseudomonadota > Alphaproteobacteria > RF32 > CAG-239 > CAAFZY01. The sequence goes on along the minus strand of CALXTJ010000015.1, from coordinate 23,856 downwards.
GATACTTTTCAACCGCTTCCAGATTAAGCTCGGCACATTTTTTTTCAATACGATTTTCCAATTCCGTCATAAAGGCTTTTTTATCATTATAATCATTTAGCTTCATCGGTTCCAAAAACTCAAAGACCGCCGTTCCCGGATATCTTAAAAAAGAATTTTTCTTCCAAAACAAACCGGTATTTAAGGCCACCGGCACAATTTCGGCATTTGCGGTTTCGGCCAAAAACAAAATCCCCGGTTTATAGCCTTTGGTGGTTCCGGGCTTACAACGCGTTCCTTCCGGAAAAATAATAACCGGACGATTTTCATCAATTTTTTTCTTAACTTCCTTGGCCATATTTTTCATGGCAGCGGCACCTCCTTTACGATTTATCGGTATCATACCGTAAAAATGCTGCGACCAGCCGAAAAACGGAATATAAGTAAGCTCCTTTTTAAGCACATAAGAGGTAGTCGGCACCCCTTGCGTAAAAGCATAAGTATCAAGTGACGATTCGTGTTTACAAGCGTATATTACCGGTTTATCGGCAATATATTTTTTACCTCTGAATTCAACCTTAAGCCCGGCAAAAATTTTTAAAAACCATAAAGCCGCCGGCATCATGGTTTTATCCCATAATCCCAAAGTATATTTTTTAGGCAACAATGCCACAAACGGCGAAAAAACACTTCCGACCACAATCATGCCAAAGAAAAACACATTGGCCAATAACGAGCGAATATAAATCATGTTTAGTCCCTTTCTGCTAATCTTATTACAAAATTTTTCACATAAACAAAAATAAATTTATTATATTCCATGGCAATCAGACAAAAGCTGCCCCATTTTTTCCACCATTTATCGGAAACATTTTCCGAGTATACCGGATGATAAATAATTTTAACATCCGGATTTTTTAACAATATTTCCTGTTCGCTTCTGGGCATATGATAATAAGAGGTAACCAGTCTTAACAAAGCCACATTGTTGCGTCTGACGGCCTCACTTACTTCAATGGCATTTTCAATGGTATTACTGGCCTCATTACCCAAAATAACCTGATCGGGACGATTTTCTATTACGGTATGATTTTGCCTTTCCAATTGCGATAAGGTAACATTTTCTGCCACGCCCGAAATAATTAAAATATCGGCCAGATTATCATTATAAAGTTTCATAGCCTCGGCCAGGCGATTTTTACCTCCGGTTAAGACCACAATGGCATCGGTTTTGGTGGTATGGTCAATTTTATAGCTTCTGATAAACTGATTAAAAACAATAAATCCGCCCAACCACAACAAAATTAAAGTCATGCCCGACATCAAAGTCCAAAAATAAAATTTTTTCATTTACATAATCTTTCTTAAAGTCCGTTTTACCGCAAAGTAAGAAGTTAGCATACAAATCAGAGCCGTTGCCGGCGGCAAAAGCAGCAACATTACTTTATGAAGCGGGTTAAGCGATAAATCTCCGATTAAGCCCTGCTCCATATCAGATGCCACATGAGAGAGCATGGCAAAGGCACAGAAAGCCATTACAATTCCGACCAGTCCGGAGAAAAAACCTATTTTTAAGCCCCGATAAGCATATTGTTTGGCCACATAATCATCGGTAGCTCCCATAATGTGCAAAATTTCAATAATATCTTTGTGGATTCCCAAGCTGGTACAGGTTGCATAAAATACCGACAAGACACATACAATCAAGACCAAAAGCAAAATTGCCCAAGCCAAACTTTTAACCGAATCTGCCAACTGCAGCAAACGGTGCAGCCACAAACGATGATTGTTTACGGAGGCGTACGGAGCCACCTCTTTAAGACCTGAAGAAGCCTGTTGATAATCAAAATCTTCATCGGTTAAGTACACATCCAACAGCTTAGGCAAGGGTAAATCGTTTATATCCGTGGTCTCACCGAGCCAAGGGCTCATAAGCTGTTGCATTTGTTTATCACTTACCAATAACACCTTATCCACACCGGGCAGATTTTCAAAATAGGTAATAACCTTATTTATTCTTAAACTTTGTTCCTCTTCGGTTAAGGTTTCCGTTGCCGGCATAATTTGCACGGTCAGGCTGCCCTTAACGCTTGTATTCCAATTACCCGTTAAAGCACTTACCAAAAAATATCCCGACAAAGCCACGGCAAATAAAAATACGGTAATAGCCATCATAATTTCCAAAAACAAATTGGCCTTATCGTGTTTTAAGGGCAACTCATCATGGCGGTTTAAACTAACTTTATTATTCATTGGTTATCACCCTCCTCAAAGGCGGAAAAATTTTCAAGTTTTTATTTTCCAAGTGAATTCTGGGATAGTTATAATTATTGATAAGTTCCTGACTATGGGTGGCAATCACCACCGTGGTTCCCAAGCGGTTAAGTTCCACAAAAAGCTTCATTAGTTTTTGAGAAATATCATCATCCACATTGCCGGTCGGTTCATCGGCCAAGAGCATGTCCGGCCGATTGATAACGGCTCGGGCAATAGCCACGCGTTGCTTTTCACCGCCGGAAAGCGTGGCACAGATTTTATCCATACTTTTATCTAATTCCACCCACATTAAAAGTTCTTTAACTCTTTTGCGGATTTCATTTTCGCTCATACCTCTTATTCTTAAAGGCACGGCCACATTGTCATAAGCAGACAGATGCTCCAAGAGTCTGAAGTCTTGGAACACCACCCCGATACGACGACGCATCAGAGCCATGGTATCGCGTGAAGCAAACCCGACATTGGTACCAAAGACCGTAACCGTTCCCAAATAAGGTTTTAAGGCCAAATACATCAGGCTCAGCAAAGAAGTTTTACCCGCACCGCTTTTTCCGGTCAAAAAATGAAACGATCCGCGGGCCAGACTAAGTTTAATATCGCTCAAAACTTCCGGATTTGAGCCATAGCGGATACTTACATTTTGCATATCCACAATCGGTTCATCGGCAATATTTTTATCTGCGGCCATAAAATCTCCCCCACAAAAACAACAATTATCGTTAAGATATACCAAATATCCATTTAATAAAATATTTTTTTCTTGGATTCTACGGTTTTTTGTGCATAATATAGTAGAATTTAAGCAAACTTTTAGATTACGGCCTAAAGAAAAAATGTTAATAAAGTGTCCAAAATGCCATTCCGTATATGATATACCCGATAATTTAATAACCGATACGGGACTGGCAATGCGTTGTGCCGAATGTAAGGAAATATGGACGGCATATCCTCAAGACGGGTTAAAAAAATTAAAAAGCAGTTCCAATAAAGACCTGAGCAAAATGTTTGAACGCGTTTCCAAGGAAACGGAAAATCTGTTTCATGAAACGGAGGTCAAAACCGTTGAAAAAATCAAAGTGGTCAACATTACGCGATACAAGCACACCATCAACATTGTGCTGCTGCTGATTGTTTTATGTTCATTGGCAGCCATGCTTTATTATATGCGATACGATGTTGTAAGGTTTATACCCGAAGCGGAAAAATTGTACGATAAAATTCCCGTAGAGAGTGTTCCGTACGGTCGCAATTTAGAGTTTAAGGATATAGTTACCACCGACATTACCGAAAACAACTTTGCCAAGATTGAAATTAAAGGCAAAATTGTTAATACCGGCAAATATATAACGGAAATACCGCCGGTTAAGGTTGATATTTATGACAAAAGCGGAAAATTGCTGTTAAGCACCACGCATTACTTACCGATTCCCCGATTGGAGGCCGGCTACAATTTGTTGTTTAACATTGTCGTTCCCGATCCTACTCCGTTCGGAAAATCAATTTATCTGAAGTTTAATGATGAAATATAATTTTTATTAAGGAGAATAAAATGTTACGCGAAGATTTACAAAATGCCTTAAAGGAAGCCATGAAGGCCAAGAATATGCCGGAGGTAAACGCCGTTAGGATGATTATTGCCGGTTTAAAGGAAAAAGATGTTGAAGCCCGCGGCAAAGGCAAAAAGCAGGCCGAAGATGCCGAATTACTGGCCATGATGCAAAGTATGATTAAACAAAGAAACGAGTCCATAAAATTATATAATGAGGGCAATCGTCCGGATTTGGCCCAAAAGGAACAGGCTGAAATTGCCGTAATTGAAAAGTTTTTACCCAAGCAGCTCAGTGAGGCCGAAATGAGCGAGGTTATCAAAGGGATTATTACGCAAACCGGAGCTCAATCGGTAAAAGATATGGGCAAAGTAATGGGTACTTTACGCAGCCAATATGCCGGACAAATGGATTTTGGTAAAGCTTCGGAAATAATCAAGAGTTTACTGGCTTAAGATACCTGTTTAAAAAATGGAAACCGACTTACAAAAATTTATTGATGAACTACGAAGCCGCATATCGGTAGCCGATGTGGTGGGCGAAAAGGTAAAATTAACCCGTAAAGGACGCGAGTATTTGGGTTTATGCCCGTTTCATAATGAAAAAACTCCGTCTTTTACGGTTAATGAAGCCAAGGGCTTTTACCACTGTTTTGGTTGCGGAGCTCACGGCGACATCGTTAAATTTGAAATGGAAGCCAACAATCTGCCGTTTATGGATGCATTGGAAAAGCTTGCCCACAAAGCCGGTCTGTCCATGCCTAAATTTTCCAAAGAACATGATGCCGAAACCCAAAAGCGGCAGTCGTTGTATGATGTTATGGAATTAGCCGCCGCTTTTTATGAAAAAAATTTGTATTTACCGGTCGGAGCCCACGGTTTGGAATATTTTTACCACCGCGGCTTAAATGATGAAATAATCAAAAAATTCCGTTTAGGCTATGCACCCGGCAACAACGGTCTTAAGGCTTATTTGAACTCCAAAGGCGTAAACGAGCATGACATGGTAGAACTGGGTTTGGTAGCAATACCGGAAGATAAAAACCGTTCCCCGCATGATTTTTTCAGAGAAAGGGTTATCATTCCGATTCGCGACAAACGAGGCCGTGTGGTAGCCTTCGGCGGACGCATTATGGGCGACGGCCAACCCAAATATTTAAATTCGCCGGAAACACCGATATTTAACAAACGCAAAACTTTATACAATTTAAATTTTGCTCGTGACTGCGGGTTCAGTGCCAAACAATTTATTATCTGTGAAGGATATATGGATGTTATTGCCCTTGACAAGTACGGATTCGGATTTGCCGCCGCTCCGATGGGCACTGCTCTTACCGAAGACCAAATTATGGAAGCCTGGAAAGTTGTCAATGAACCGATATTATGCTTTGACGGCGACAATGCCGGTATCAAAGCGGCGATTCGCTCCGTAGACAGAGCTCTGCCGATACTAAAGGCCGGATATTCGTTAAAGTTTATGTTTTTACCCGATAAAATGGATCCCGACGAATTTTTACGAGCCAAGGGAGCCGAAGCTTTTCAAAAACTGATGGAAACTACCACGCCGCTGATGCAGTTGTTATGGGATAAAAACTTAAACAATCAGCCGACGGCCACTCCCGAACAAAAGGCCTTAATAGAAAAAAACATCATGGAAGAAGTTTCCAAAATTCAAGATGAAAAAGTAAGGTCTTATTATGTTCAGGAGATGCAAAAACGCATTTACGAAAACTTGGGACGCGGAACATTAAAATCGGGTTTGGTAAAATCTAAAGCGGTATCTCGTCCGCAACACAAGCTCAAAGCCCCGCTTAGAGACATTGATTTACGATTTATACTGGCCGGTATGCTTTTGTGCCCGGAATTGATAGGCGATTTTGAAGAAAAACTCTTGATGTTTGACATTAAAAAGTTTGTTTTATATGACATGTTATATGCTGCCATAACTGCCTTTCATGAAAATGATAAAATTTCCTCCGATGAGCTGATAAAAGCCTTACAGGACAAAGGTTTTTCACAAAAAATAAATGAGCTTTGGGAGTTAGGGATGATAAGAGCCCAAAAGCCGTTTGCTTCATCATTACGGCAACAAATCAATTCCCTGATAACAGCGGTGCAAATCAAACAACTGGAAGCGGAAATTCGCGAATGCAAATTAAAATTAAACAGTGAAAATGTCAGCGATGAAGACTACCAACTTTATTTATCTTTAAAAGCGGAAAGAGATTTATTACTGGCGGAAAACTCTTTGCAATAGTCAAATATCGGCGGAGACTACATATATTTAGAGTTATCTGTTTTAATGTTACCCTGAATATTAAGTTTAATTTTATCATTAGGGCGAATATCATCATCCCCGTACTGTAAATCACGCACCATATTCCGCAAGCGGTTAATGCTTTGGAAGTAGGCTTCGTTGTTTTTATTAAAAGTTTCCTTAGCCGGCTCATATTGCGACCATGTATCCTCGGTCATGTTCAAAACTTCGGTAGGAGTTTGCATGGTAAGCACATTTTTCGGAACTTGCAAATTAGAATAAATGGGAACCAAAGTCATACCGTTTTGCTTAACCGGAGCGGCACCTGGAATAGGATAAAAACCGTTTTCCATCCACCGTTTAAGCAACTCTTTTTTGCATACCCCGTAAACCTTATCATAACCTTTTTGAGCTGAAAATTCCATACCTTTACGCATAATCCTGTCCGAAACATCGGTTTTACGATACTCGGGTAAAACGCACATTCTTTCCATTTTGACAAAGCCGTTAAAATAACGGATACGCATAACCCCTATGGGCTGTCCCTGTTTTAGAGCCAACACATGGGTTGACGAATGATCATTACCGTCAAACTCCATATTTTCGGGTATATGACATTCTTCAACAAAGACCTTTTTACGAACCTCCATGGCCTGAGCATAGCCTTTATCGGAAGTAACTATTTTAATTTCAACATCATCCATCATGCTTGAAATTATACATTGACTCTGTCTTTTTTAGAATGTACTAATTTAATATCAAGGTATATATTTTGGGACACATCACAAAAGGATTTTAAAAAATGTCAGTTAAGGTCAAATCTGCTCTGTTCCGCGACTTGCTTTATTTTAACGAGGTAGTAAAGTGCCGGCAAATAAGTTCGGCGGCTCGTCAAAACGGCATTAAAGCCTCTAATTTAAGTAAGCAAATGAAAGACTTGGAAGAGCAATTGCACAAAAAGCTGTTTTTAAGAGATTCACGGGGCATACTGCCTACCAATGAAGCTCTGCAACTGGCGGAAAAAGTAAAAAAAATTGAGCAATTATTTGATGAAATGTTAAACGACTTTAGTTTTACGCACCCGATTAGCGAAATCAAAATATATCTGCCGGACAATCTGCATTTTAAGAACTATGAAAAATACGCAACCCATACGGCAAATTACAAAATAGTAAAGTGCGAAAGCAAGAAACTTGCCGATATAATCATCGGTTATGAAGCCCCGCAGAACAGAACGGATTTAATTGTGGTAAAAAATCAAATTGGCGGAAACATAAGTCAAGATATATGGGTATCCTGCGTTAATACTCCACAGGCCATAAAAATAGCCGAAAGCATCATTCGCGACTTACACGATTCGCATTTTACAGCCGTCGGGAAGCATTTTTAATAAAGTCTAACAAGGCTTTAACTTTATCAACATCTTTAACTTCGCGTCGGACCACAAGCCAAAACTCGTGATGAAGATTAAGTTTTATTTTAGACAAGCATAGCAAGCTATCTTCCTTTTCGGCGGTAGCTTTAGGCAACAAGCCGATACCGATACCGTCTTTAACAAGTTCCAAAAGCATGGCCGAAGAATTGGTCACGGCTGCCACATTTTGAGTTTTAGCAAGAATATCCGCCCATTTACTCCAAACACCGGCATAATTTTCCCGTGTACAGAGACGATGATTTTGCATAATATCGGTTAAATTTTTCGGATAACCGAAGTGAGCCAAATAATTTTTAGAAGCATATAAGTTAAATTCCAGATTGTATTTATCGGCAATTTTCAAAAACTTATCGGTAGGTTCTTTATAAACGACGGCCAAATCAAACTGGTCAGATTTAGGCATATCCAGCGAGCAGGATATATCTATTTTAACCTTAGGGTAAGCAGCATAAAAATCCTGAAAGCACTCGGCGATATAGCCAATACCAAGGCCATCGGAAGTCCAGAGGCGAATAGTTCCTTCCAAACGAAAAGTTTTTAAATTAACATCATGAATTTTATTGATAACATTGAGTAAATCGCAAGATTGGGAGTAAAGCGATCTGCCGGCTTCGGTCAGCTTAATACCGTTATAAACGCGAGTAACGATCGGTTCGCCGAGTTCCTCTTCCAACTGTTTAATTTGCACGGACAGATTAGATTGTTTCATATTATTTTTTTCGGCAGCTTTGGAGATTGAGCCGTATCTGACAACGGCCTCCAAACAGAGCATTTTTCTGGCTCTTAAAATTGCCTCTTTAATTTTCAAACTCATTTTATATACCCATTATATGAAATCAGTTTCTTCTTTTTTATAAAAATAGCATATAAAATGTTACATGCAATAAAAAATTGCATTAAAGATAATAACAAAAAGTAATAAGGATAAAAAAATGAACAAAAAAAAATATAGATACCAAAAAGCAGAAACAATTTCATTAAAAAAGCTCAACCGACGCTTTTACAATTTGATAGTTGATTTAAACCGCTGCGGATTTAGTAAGACATCTGAGATAGCAGCCTTTGCCTACGAGCACTTTTGGGAAGAGCTCAACAAAAGTTTCAATTTTCATCAGCTCAATTAAAGTATTTAAAAAGCAGTATCAGTTGGTCTAAGAGGTAATCAAGGACTTTATCGTTAGCCCCTCTGATTTTTTCAATCAAGAACTGTTCTCTTTCCAAGCGGGAATGACTTTTAGTTTCATCCAAGTCAAGAGAGAGCATATCATCAATTTTAACATTAAATATGCGGGAAATTTTAACCAGCATAGACAGATCTGGAACGACCAGTCCTCGTTCCAGATTTGAAATTGTCCGCCAACTGACATCACACTTATCGGCAAGTTCTTCTTGGGTAAGGGAAGAACTTTCTCTCAAGGCCTTAACTTTGAGGGCCAAAGATTTTTTAAAATCATCTTTCATAATTTCATAATATCCTGAAACAGAGTGTTATTTCAGTAATAACCTGAAAGGCTTAAATATTCCAGTAAATCAGTTTCATAAATAATAATAAAATAACACTTAAATGTCATGATAGCGAAAAGACGAATGAGCAATTAAGAAGTTTTAGTATCTAAAATATTATATACATTACCATAAGATTATAAAAGAATGTAAGAATCAATCAAGCGGTTAAAACTTATGGATAAAATCCTTTAAGCAGAGGTTATCCACCGGTTTAACTTTAAAATTGCAAAAAAAAAAAACGGTTTAAGATTTCGTTTAAAGCTCTTGTAACTAATTTTTTTGGGAGGTTTTAAATGAAATTTTATAAACTCGGCTACTTTTTCCTTAGCAAAGTAAATAACATTACCGAAAGTTTGGAGAAGGGTTTAGATAAAGTCGTTTCTAGGGGCGAAAAAAATTTTAGTGTACACAGGAAGTACATGAATTTTTTGAGACCCCGTAAAACGGCTTTAGATGAGCCCTTATACAAACTTTCTGCCGGAAGAAGTATGGTTGAGATGCTCGGCGTTTTAGCGATTATAGGAGTTCTTTCCGTCGGAGCCATTGCCGGTTACTCCAAGGCTATGATGAAGTATAAACTCAATAAACAAGCCGAAGCTTTTAATATGCTCTTGGCTAACGCTTTGCAAATTTCTCCGCAAATTCCTAAGGCTACTACAACTAATGCAGAGCGATATAATGATTTATTGGAAAAAATCAATTTGTTACCGGACGGTATTCGTTATGATGAAACCGCTAACTGCTTATTTGACAACTTTGGTAATCAAATAAGTTTCTTCAGTGCTTCGGGTTTCGGATATGAATGGGCTTTTACCTTTCATTTGGATAACACCTCCTCAAGTTTTGAACAATGCCAAAACTTAATCAATATTGCCAAAAACTTTTCATCGGAATTATTAAATGTTTTACGCGAAGATAACGGTTCGGCAGGATATAGCGGTAAATATTTACAAGGCGATAACACTTGCACCGAAGGGCAAACTTGTCTTAAAAACTTAACGCTTGACGATATTGCCAACATCTGCTCCCAGAATAAAAATGACGACAATACCGAATATTCTTTTTCTTTTTTGTGGTAATTTTTTATAATAAATATCGTAACTAAAATTAAAACGGGGCACAAACACCCCGTTTTAATTTTGGATCAATGTCAAAAACCGCCGATTATTCTTCCGTCTTATCGGTTTTGGCCAAATCTTGAGCCACTTTCGGATTCTTTAGCAATTTTTCAATTTTATCAACTTCCATAAAAGTATCATCTACCCGAAAATTTAAATCCGGCGTGTAACGAAGCTGCAATCTTAAGGCAATCTGCTTTTTAAATATCCACGCATCGGCGTTGAGCTGCTCTATAACCGTACCCAAATTTTTGCCGTTTAAAGTCATGACATACGCCGTGGCATACTTCAAATCCGGCGAAACTCTTACCTCGGTTACCGTAATAAAGGCATCGGCAAGCTCTTCTCCTCTTACCTCACCTTTTTCTATTACCGAAGTAATTACCCTTTTTATCTCCTGCCCTACACGCAGTTGACGCTGTGATTGTTCCTTTAAGGCCATGTTTTTTTCCTTTACCTATACCAACCGCCGCACACCTGCGGCGGTATTTTTTCAATTACAACTTAGCGGCAATGGTTTCCAATTCATAACATTCAATAAAATCACCGACTTGAATGTCATTATAGTTTTCAAAACTCATACCGCATTCATAACCCTCACGGACTTCCTTAACATCTTCTTTAAAGCGTTTGAGTTGTGCCAAGTTACCGTCATGAATAACCACATTATCTCTGAGCAATCTGACTTTGGCACCGCGTTTAACAATACCTTCGGTTACCATGCAACCGCCAACCTTGCCCACTCCGGTAATATTAAATACATTCCTGATTTCGGCATAACCCAAAAGTTTTTCTCTGATTTCCGGTGACAATAAACCTTCAATACCTTTCTTAACATCATCAACCACATCGTAAATGATTGAATAATAGCGAATATCAACTCCGTCACGACGAGCCATATCACGAGCCTGCGGAATAGCACGAACATTAAAGCCGATAATAAATGCATTGGAGGCTTTGGCCAACGATATATCGGATTCGGAAATCGGGCCGACTGCCGAATGCAAAATTTGTACAGAAACCTCATCATTAGAAAATTTCTTGATAGTACCTTCAATGGCCTCAATAGAACCTTGAACATCCGCTTTAATAATGACCGGCAACTGCTTGGATTCACCCGATTTAATTTTATCAAGCATCTGCTCCATTGCCGACTTGGCACTCTTTACCAATTTAGCATCTCTTTCCTTACGAATACGATAACCGGTAACCTCTTTGGCCTGTGCTTCATCTTTAACCACAATAAAGTTATCACCGGCCGAAGGAGTTCCCTGCAAGCCCAATACCTCCACCGGAGTTGCCGGAGCCGCTTCATGAACTTTTTTACCCAATTCATTAAACATGGCTCTGACATGTCCCCATTCCTTACCGGCAATAAATATATCGCCGACTTTTAAGGTTCCGTTTTGTACCAATACGGTAGCCACACTTCCGCGGCCTTTTTCCATTTTGGCTTCAATTACCGTACCCTCGGCATTACGATTCGGATTGGCTTTCAAATCCAAAATTTCGGCTTGCAGCAATATAGCTTCCACCAATTTATCAATATTGATGCGTTTTTTGGCAGAAACTTCGGCACACAAGCTTTCACCGCCCATTTCCTCAACGGCAATTCCGTGTTGCAACAACTCGGTTTTAACCCGCATCGGATCAGCACCGGGTAAATCTATTTTGTTAATGGCCACCACAATCGGAACTTCAGCTGCCTGAGCATGACGAATAGCCTCAACGGTTTGCGGCATAATACCATCATTGGCTGCCACTACCAAAACTACAATATCGGTAACTTTGGCACCTCTGGCACGCATTTCCGAAAATGCTTCGTGCCCCGGAGTATCAATAAAGGTAATCTTTTGACCGCCGGCAACTTCAATTTGATAAGCACCGATATGTTGAGTAATACCACCGGCTTCTTTAGCTGCTACATTAGTTTCACGCAAAGCATCCAATAACGAGGTTTTACCATGGTCAACATGGCCCATAACCGTTACTACCGGAGCTCGGGGTAATAAATCTGCCTCTGTATCGGCCGGTCCTTCCAAACCTTCCTCCACATCACTGTCAGCCACGCGTTTGAACTTATGACCCATTTCTTCAACTACAATCTGAGCCGTATCGGCATCTATCGGTTGGTTAATAGTGGCCATAACTCCCAAAGACATCAACTTTTTAATAACTTCGGCACTCTTTTCGGCCATACGGTTAGCCAGCTCTTGTACTGTTATAACTTCCGGTATAATTACCTCTTTAACAATTTTTTCAGCCGGAGCCGCCGGTTGAGCCGCAGGTTTGGGCTGTTTTTTCTTAAAGCGGCGACGCGGTGCTCCAAAACCGTAATCATCGTCATCATCATCCGCATTCATGTAGGAATTAACATTTATTTTGTTATTGCGACGCGGCGATTCAAAACTGCGTTTTTGGATTTTTTTACGCTCTTGTTCAAAGGTTTCTTCCTTGCTTAAATGCTTTGCGGAACCTGCCGACTTTTTATCTTTACGATAATCATCATCTTCATCATCGTCATCAAAATCTTTATTGTGCTTATTTTTTGATGAATACTTGTCGTCATTTTCACCAAATGATGGTTTATTTTGCATTTGCGGCTTATTTGAGGTTTCTTTTTTGGCCTGAGCTGCCTTTTCTTCAGCTTGTTTTTGGGCTTTAGCCTCATCTTCGGCCTTACGGGCTTGTTCGGCCTTTTGCTCGGCTTCCAGACGCAAACGCTCCTGTTCTTGCTCTTCTTTTTGACGCAAACGCTCTTGCTCTTTGGCCTCTTCTTCCTGACGACGTTTGGCATCGTGCTCTTTAGCCTCGGCTATCAAACGCAACTTTTGTGCCGTTGCTTCGTCTATTTCAACTTTCTGCGGCGTTGACGGGTTTGACGGACTTATGGTGCGTTTTTTACGAACTTCAACCTGCACCATTTTACGGCCCTCACTTCCGCCGGTTTTACCCAAATTTTTCAATGTAAGGGTAGATTTCCCCGATAATGTTAATTTTCCTTTTGCATTATCTTCTGCCATCTGTTTTTTTCTCCACAAAATTTACTTACCTAAAAAAGTTTGATATTTTTTCAGGTCTTTATAAACCATTTCCGATATATTGCTTTTCAATACGGCCGCATAAACCGTATTTACCTTATCTAAAGCCTTATCCAGTTCATCGGTGCCATAAAGCGAAATTATCTCAATATTTTTCGCCAAGACCGCCATTTTTTCTTTACCGTCCTGACCGGCATCAATCGCCTCAATCAGAAAGGACACTTTATTATTTTGTATTTTTTCTTTTACCTTTTCAAAACCTGTTACCAAAGCACCGGCTTTGCGTGCCAGATTCAACGATTCTAATCCTTTTTTTGCCAATAAATGTTCTACCATGTCCGCAAAATCGTCATCAATTTTTAAATGTTGATGTATTGATTTTATAAACAGATTTTTCTCCAAAGCGGTTTTTAGCAACTCTTTGGAATTGGAGACATACAGCCCCCGGCCCGGAATCTTTTTATTAAAATCCGGCACCAGGCGGCTGTCAGGTGTTTTCACAAACCGCAAAAGCTCGTCTTGCGGCTTAACTTTTCCGGTTGCTATACATTTTCTTTCTGTCTCTTTTTCCATGGCTTTACACTTAAACTTTACCAATTACTTATTTTCATCCGTAAACCAGTGCTCACGAGCAGCCATGATTATACGGTTGGCTTCAACCTCGGTCAAAGTATCGGCACCCAAAATTTCAATCAATTCATCGGCTGCCAAATCGGCCAAGTCATCCAAAGTTTTAACATTGTTTTCCGCCAACTTAATAATCATATCCTGATCTAAGCCTTCAATGGTCTTAAGTTGCTCATCAATGCCTAAATCTTTACTCTTCTTGGCAAACTCTTTGTTGCGTTTTTCAACAAATTCTTTGGCTCTGCTTTGCAGCTCGGTAGCCACATCTTCATCAAAGCCTTCAATATCTGCCAATTCTTTCAAGTCAACAAAGGCAATTTCATCAATGGTGGAAAAGCCTTCGGCAATCAGCAAATGAGCAATCATTTCGTCAACATCCAAGGCTTCCATAAAACGTTGTGAGCGAACTTTATTTTCGTTAGCCCGACGCTCTTGTTCCTGTTCTTCGGTCAAAACATCAATATCGGCACCCAAGAGCTGCGAAGCCAACTTAACATTTTGTCCGCGGCGGCCGATGGCAATGGAAAATTGTTCTTGCGGAACAACGGCTTCCATCCGGCCGTTTTCTTCATCCAAAACCACCTTGGTAACCTCGGCCGGAGCCAGTGCTGCAACCAAATACTGAGCTTTATCTTCGGAGTAAGGAACAATATCAATTTTTTCGCCTTGCAGTTCGGTAACAATAGCCTGAACTCTGATACCTCTTAAACCGACGCAGGCACCGACCGGATCAACCGTCATATCGTTAGCCTTAACGGCAATTTTGGCTTTAGAACCCGGATCACGGGCCACACCCATAATTTGTACGATTCCGTCGTAAATTTCCGGAACTTCGGAGGTAAAGAGTTTAGCCATAAATTCGGGGCAAGTCCGTGATAAAAAGATTTGCGGACCTCTGGCTTCACGACGAACATCCAACACATAAGCCCGAACTCTGTCGCCGTTTTTGAACTTTTCTCTGGGAATAATTTCATCGCGACGCAAAATAGCCTCGGTTTTGCCGATATCCAATATTACATTGCCGAACTCAATACGTTTAACCGTACCGTTGACGATGGTGCCGATTTTTTCTTTATATTCCTCGTACTGACGATTTCTTTCGGCATCACGAACTTTTTGAACAATAACCTGTTTAGCGGTTTGAGCCGCAATACGGCCAAAATCAATCGGCGGCAACGGATCAATGATGAACTCGCCGACTTTAATATTTTTATCATATGCCTTAGCATCGCTCAAACGCAACTGAGCGGCTTCATTTTCAACTTCGGCGTCATCGGCAACAACTTCCCGATAACGCGATAAAGAGATAGCACCGGTTTTACGGTCAATATGGGCACGGATATCGTGTTCAAAACCGTAACGCGAGCGTCCGGCTTTTTGAATAGCGACTTCCATGGCGGTAAAAACATCTTCTTTATCAATGTTTTTTTCTCTGGCAACCGTATCGGCGACTAACACGATTTCCGGTCTGGGCATATTTTCAATATTTTCCATTGTGTTCCTCTCACAAATAACAAAAGTTAAAGTTCAACAGCGTCTTGCTCTTCCTGATAACGAGCCAGCAACTCATCGGTAATTACGATTTTGGCCTTGGCGATATTATCAAAAGCAATCACAAACTCTTTGCCGTCCATATTCATATGGACATTATTATTTTCATCCAAGCTCAAAATTTCCCCTTTAATGCGTTTTCTTTTATCAACTTCATTAAGAGTTTCAACCTTGGCGGTATAACCTACAAAACGGGAAAAATGCTCCGGTTTGGTTAAAGGTCTGTCAAGTCCGGGCGAGCTGACCTCCAAAGAATATTTATCTTTTATCGGGTCTTTCTCATCCAAAACGGCCGAAAGGGCACGACTTACCTTGGCACAATCGTCCACCGTAACATCCCTTGAACCGTCTTTAACATCAATCATTACCTGCAAGGTTGGATTAACCTGTCCGATAGTCAAAATGCGAACCGTTTCATAACCCAAATTATCAATTACCGGCTCCAACATATCCTGTAAGTAATGTTTTTGCATTTATATTCCTCCGTTTTTCTTAAAAAAAGAAGCGGGGTTTGTACCCCACTTCCAAACTATTTTTATGAAAGATGTCAACATCTATAACAGAAAAAACCATAAAATCAAGTATTTTTTTACAAATATCACACATTTTTCTCATTCCACGGACGATATCCGATACCTTCCCGCACGCTTTTTATAATAATTTTACCGTTTTCCATAAATATGGCACCGCCGTCGCCGCTTTGCGTATCCACAAGTTTGTCGTTAATGTAAAGTTTATCTTTTTTGTTCCACCGCACCACATTTTTATAAATGCACTCGTCTGATTTACATTGTAAATCAATCCAGTCTAAGTCGGTTTTATCGCCCTTAACGATTTTCTTTAAATCTTTTTGTTCGGTTTTTTCAATCGGCATACTCACGGTTTTTTCAAGCCAGATTTGCTTTATCCAATTGTTGGCTCTTCCGGGCATGGCCACCATATTGCCTTCGTTATCTTTAAAAGCAATCGTTTTAGCCGTCGTATCATATAAAACATCGGGTTTTTGCACGGTAAATATGCTTAAAATTCCGATAACAATGGGAACAATTCCCCATTTTCGCCATGAACGCTGCCATATACAGAGCCACAATCCGCCAAAGACCATAAGCATCAAACCCCAAAACGGCATAGACATAATTTTATATCCGGCATGCGGAAGATGTGCCACATAAGCGGTAATTTCATTAACCATCATCACCCCAAACCCGACGATTTTAAGCGGAATTACCTCCCAACCCAGCGGCATTAAGAATAAAGCCGCCAAAACAAAGGGCATAATTATTAGGCCGATAATCGGTCCGGCCAACATATTGCCCAAAGTAGTATAAATGGCCACCTGATTAAAATGATATACGGAAAACGGCAAAGTTGCCAAGCTCGCCACAAAATCGGAAATCAAAAGACCGCCCATATAGGCAATTACAATTTTAACAAACCCCGAGCCGGCAAAAAAGTGTTGTATGGACTTAGCGTATCTTTCATAAAAGGCAATTAAGACCACAACGGCCGCAAAAGACATTTGAAAGCTGGCACTGACCAAAGCTTGGGGAGATATAATCAAAACCACCAAAGCGGCAAAACTGACCATCCGCATAGAAATAGCCTGCCTTGCAAACAACACGCCTATAAGCACGACAAAAGTGCTGATAAAAGCTCTCTGAGCCGGAATTTCCGCTCCGGAAATAAGCAAATAAACAAAGCTCATAAAAATAGCAAATACGGCGGCAATTTTTTTGGAATTATAACGCAAAGCCAAAGGCGGAATAAGAGCAATCATGAGCCTTACAAAAAAGAAAGCCATGGCCGCAATCATACTCATATGCAAGCCGGATATGGAAAGAAAGTGTGCCAAACCCGAGTTACGGTAATTATCGGTAATTGTTGGCGATATACCGCCTCTTTCTCCGGCCACGATGGCAGCTACGATACCGGCTTCATCGGGGCTTAACTCGGAATTGATGCGTTCCACGATATGCGAACGCATTTTACCTACCAAGTACGAAAATCTTTGACTTAAATCTGGCCTAGTTTCGCAATCAATAACAAATACCGAGCTGTTGGCATAACCGACCGCACTTATACCCTCAAAAAAGGCTTTACGATCAAACTGATAGCCACCTGGCAAAGCCGGAGCCGAAGGTTTCATTAAAGTTGCCACCATTTCCACACACTGTCCGGCTTTTAAAGAGCTTGATTTGGAAGATAAAGTAACTCTGAAAAGTCCTTTACGGCTATTTTCAAAATCGGCGGCATCGGTCAATAAAAGCCGCACTTTTCCTTTGGCATTTTTCCCGACGGTTACGATTCGCCCTTTTAAGTAGGTAACCTCATTATCATTTTTAGGGTATTGAATATGTCTTTCCTGATAGAGCGTTTGTATTTGCACATCACTGAAACCGGCAGCAATTATCAGCAGAATGCTTAAAGTCAATATTTTTACCGGATTATGCCGCCGGATATAGCACAAAACCAGCAACAATTCCACAACGGCAACCGTCCACCATTTGTTAGGCTCAACGGCAAGTGAAAAATAAAAACCGATACCCAAAGCAAAGAGAACGGATATCCAAATTACCCAACGCTCTCTTTCGGCCCAAAAGTTTTCTTTAATATTTTCTAAAAACCTTCTCATCAATTTTTATCGCATACCATAAACGGGCCGTAACGCCCGTTGGTATAAGTGTTTATTTATTACTTTCAATATCCTGCCAAATGGCATCACAGGCATTAGCACTGGGAGTTTGTTCGCCCAAGCCCAAAATTTCTTTAACTTTGGCAAAGCCTTCCTGTTGACGTTCATATAAGGAACCTTTTTTCAAAAATTCCTCCATATAGTACAAAATCTTTTCCGGATTGCAATCATCCTGCAACAACTCGGGCACTACTTCCCTACCCAGCAAAATATTGCTTAAATTTACAAACTGAATATGTAAAAAGTGTCTGGCCAAAAAAGCGGTTGCCGGAGCCACCTTATAGGCAATAATATGGGGAACATCAACCATGGCCAATTCCAAAGCCACGGTCCCCGAAGCGGCCATTGCCAAATCGGAAGCGGCAAAAGCATCATGACGATTACTCTCGGTATTAACGATAATAATCGGCAGATTGCTTTTTTGGACCATACTGCGAACTTGTTCTTCAACGGTATGGACGGTCGGAATGACGAATTTAAATTCGGGATGTTTTTGATGGAAAATTTCGGCTGTTTCCAAAAAGACCGGCAACAGACGAGCGACTTCGGTTTTGCGGGAACCGGGAAGCACGGCCATAACTTTTTGGTGTTCCTCAATATTATAGCGGGTACGAAAATCTTCGCGACTGCCCCATACCACCGGACTTTCAATAACCGGATGTCCGACAAAAGTAGTCTTCAACTTGTAAGGAGTAAAATATTTAGGCTCATACGGAAAGAGCGTAAGCAGATGGTCAATATATTTATACATGGTTTTGGCTCTTTTTTTCTTCCACGCCCAGACCTGAGGTGCCACATAATGGATTTGCGGAATATGCAGATTTTTTTTGCGGAGTGCTTTATGGACTCTGGCCGAAAAGCTCCAGCTGTCAATAGTTACAACGGCATCGGGCTTTTTTTGTTCAATGTCGGCAACGGTTTGTTTAATTCTTTTCAATACCAGCGGAATACTGGGAATAACCTCAGCCAGTCCCATAACGGCCAAATCCGAAATATCAAAGAGAGTTTTAAGTCCTTCTCTTTGCATACTTTCGCCGCCTACCCCGCAAAACTCGGTATCGGGATGTTTGGCGATTATGGCCTTCATCAAGCGGGCTCCCAACAAATCTCCGGAAGGTTCTCCGGCAATCAAATATATTTTCATTTAACTACATCTCCGGGGTTTATACCCACAATAAACATTTTATATTTATCGGCAAGTTTAATAACTTCCGGTTCATCAACGATAAGAGCATTTCCGGCATGGACGGCAATTCCTCTAAGACCGCTTTCATAAGCTTTCTGCACGGTTTTGGTGCCGATGGTCGGCAAATCGGTCCGCATATCCTGATTGGGTTTACGGAGCTTTACCAACACCCCGCCAGCACCCTTACGTTTATAATCACCGCATCTTTTAATCAGTTCGTCGGTACCTTCAATACCCTCAACGCCCAATACTAAACCTTGTTGCACCACAACCGACTGTCCCACATCTAAAGAGCCCAAAGCCAAGCCTACTTCAATACCGCGGGCAATATCGGCCTTAGCTTGTTTGTCGGGTTTGGTTTTGGTTAAAAGACCTTCTTTAACGAGTAAATCTGGCATAACTTCATGGATACCGACCACTTTCATATTTTCGGCTTCAATTTCCTTTATCAAAGCTCTGAGGATTCCGTCATCACCCAAAGCTTTAAGGCCGATTTTGGTAAAGAAAGCGGTTGTTCTCAAATCCGGCATTAAGTCGGCCAAAGTGGGGCGATGGATAGTTCCGATCATCACCACATCCTGTACCTTTTCTTCGCCGAAGCGTTTAAAGCCGGTACCGGCCTGCCCGATTCTTATCCATTGATGCGGAATTGTATCATTAAAAATTGCCCTATCGGCATTTCCTTCAATTGCCAGCACAAAAAACGGAATTTGCTTTGCCTGACAATACTGTATTAAGAGTTGCGGAATTGTGCCTCCGCCGGCGATAATACCTAATTTTCGTTGGCCGTCGCTCATAATTTTCAAATCTCAAAGTTAATACAACTCTTGCACGGTATCATATAATTTTTATTTTAGCAAGAACACTTATCAAATATACCTCAATTAAAACAACTTTTCCCTCAAGATTTTTATTTTATATTCCCGCAGGCGATTTTTAAAAGTTTCATCTTTGGGAAGTTCGTCAAACTTCGGCATATCCGACGCCTTAACGGCATTGATGATTTCGCAGGCCTTTTGCAGTTTAAGAGCCGATTGTTCAAAATTGTGCCGAAGTTGCTGATTATCGGCTTCGTAAGTGGTATAAAAATCGGCCCGACACACTTGAATATATTCATTTACATAACAAACATGCCCCAGTACCATGGTCACGGCCAAATTATACAAACTGCCCGGCCGCATTTCGGGTATGTAATGAAATTTCATATGTTGTTTGCAGGCCATAGCGGCAAATTCCCGGTAACGATTGGGAACTTTGAGCCGATTACAAAGTTTATAAATAAGTTCGCCACCTCTGAGCTCGTGCAATTTATGTGAAGGAAGTTCTTCTTGGGGCGTCATGGTTTTGCCGACATCATGGAGCAAAATCGCAAAATTGACCAAAGGCGATGCCGATTGAGCCCGTTTCAGAGCCGTTAAGGTATGGTCTCCGCTGTTACCCTCGGGGTGAAATTGCAATTTTTCCGGCACTTGCCATAAAGCATCAACCTCAGGCATAATTACCTTTAGAGCCCCTATGCTGCGAGCCAGCTCTATAAAACGATAAAAATGCCGTGTTGTCATGGCTCGGTACACTTCCTTCCAAACCCGTTCGGGAGTTAAATATTCCAGCATACCGGAAGCCACCATGAATTTACAAAGTTCTACGGTTTTAGCATCGGGAGTAAAATCCAGTTGAGCGGCAAAACGACATAATCTTAAAACTCTTAAAGGATCTTCAACAAAATGCCCGGCATTAACATGACGCAAAATTTTATTTTTAATATCCTCTCTGCCGCCAAAATAATCAATATATTCTTCCGAAAGAGGATCATAAGCAATGGCATTACAGGTAAAATCGCGTCTTTCCAAATCTTCTTTTAAGGTTATATCGGGAGTAAAAACAAAATTAAAATCCGTATGTTTATCACCGATTTTAATTTCCTTTCTGGCCAGAGCGTATTCTTCTTTGGTTACGGGATGCAAAAAAACCGGAAACCCTTTACCGACTTCCATAAAACCGTTTTGTTTCATTTCCGCAACGGTTGAACCCACTACCACATAATCAACATCCGAGCACGCAACCCCCAACAAACTGTCCCTGACGGCCCCGCCGACCTTATAGATTTTCATCAACCAAACTCCTTTATTACCGGCTTATTATAAAAACATTTGCCGCATATTGCAATAATGTATTGCTTTTTGTCAAAAAATATATTAAACTGAGGCATAAATAAATTATTTATTATATGAAAAAAGTTATGATTTTGGCAATGCTGATGATAAGCACATCATCCTTTGCCCAGTTCAATCAACGCAATGTTGCCTTTAATGTAGGAGCATACGGCGGATTCAACTGTAATGAGAGTACACCGGTAGCCGGAGTGACAGCCTCGGTAGATGCCTGGTGGTTCAGAGTTGAGGTTGACGGAGGCTGGACCTACTTTTGGACACAAGATTTGGTTCAAAAGCAGCATTTTTATGTCAGCCCGTCATTTGGCGTGGTCTTTGGTTATTATGTCCGCATATACGGACTTATCGGAGCCGCCAACTGGCTTGGCATAGACAGAAAGCTCAACACAGTCAAGGATAATTTACTGTGTATGCGGTTCAAGCTCGGTTGCGAAGTTCCGCTTAATCAATGGTTAAGTATAGGAGCCAACTGGAGCTGTATACTCAACCCCGACCGCAACCGGTTTGAGGTTGAGCAAGCCAATACCTTAAGTGTTGGCCTAGCGGTACGATTTTAAAAAGGAGGTTTTAAGCCTCCTTTTTAATTTTTAATACGGAAGTAATAAAATCCAGTTCATTATTATCTACTTTGTGGCTCAGATTATCAAAAGCTTTGACCTCGGCGGTTATATGGTTTTGCAACAGCCAATTTTTGGTAAAATCCATACATTTAAACAACACTTGAGTATCATCGGTTCCGTGCAGTAAGTAGATATGCGGACGAGAAACAATTTTAGTTTGCAACAACCCGGCACCGGCCACTAAGCCCGAAAGCATAAAGCACCCTGCCAAAGATTTTCGGCGAATAAGCGAAGTCCACAAAGCCAACATGGCACCTTGGGAAAAACCGGCAATAAAGGTATCGGCATCGGTAAAGTTATATTTTTTTTGCATTTCATCAATAAAAGCGTTCATATCCATAGCGGTTTTATACAGTTCTTCGGCGGTAGCCTCGTAAATTTCAATAATTTCGGAAGCTGAAGTGTGTAGATTATGCCTTTTACCATCGGTATCAAAACCGGATATTTTATACCATTTTTTGCGTCCGGGAGATTCTGAAGATTTAATATTACCCTCGGGAGCAACAATTGCCAGATACGGATTTTTTGCTTGCAGATATCGGTACACCGAAGACAACTCGTCATAGGTGTTATTATAACCGTGCAAAAATATCAACCATTGCCGATTATCAGATTTAGCCGGCAGATACCGAGTTTCAAAAGTCTGCAAAACAATCTCCTTTTTTGAAGAATTTGTTTGAAAAATTTGTTTTAAGCAGTTGTATATAAATATAGTTTAAAATTACTTAATAGTTCTTTTGTATCCGATTATTTCCATTACAC
The DNA here is from genome assembly GCA_944391375.1 of uncultured Alphaproteobacteria bacterium. Classification (GTDB taxonomy): domain Bacteria; phylum Pseudomonadota; class Alphaproteobacteria; order RF32; family CAG-239; genus CAAFZY01. The sequence goes on along the minus strand of CALXTJ010000015.1, from coordinate 1,088 downwards.
CCATTTTATCCACCGGGATAACTTTAAAATTGCAAAAAAAAAAAACGGTTTAAGATTTCGTTTAAAGCTCTTTTTATTACTATTTTTGGAGGTTTTAAATGAAATTCTATAAATTTTTATGCCAATTCGTAAAAATACATACCCTTTTTACCGAAAGTTTGGAGAAGGGTTTAGATAAAGTCGTTTCTAGGGGCGAAAAAAATTTTAGTGTACATAATCAGTACATGAATTTTTTGAGACCCCGTAAAACGGCTTTAGATGAGCCCTTATACAAACTTTCCGCCGGAAGAAGTATGGTTGAGATGCTTGGCGTTTTAGCAATTATAGGAGTTCTTTCCGTCGGGGCAATCGCCGGTTACTCCAAGGCTATGAGCAAATATAGACTTAATAAATTTTCCGAACAATTGAATACTTTAGTAAGTGCATGTATTCGTTATTCTCAAAGTTTTAACAATTTAACTGCATCGCAAACTATTACTGAGTATTTTATTAAAATGGGTGAAATACCTTCAGAAATGATTAAAGATAATTCCGTATATATTTACGATATATATAATCGCCCTTACTATATTTACTATTACAAAGAAGGATATTTAAATTTATTTTCATCTGGTTTCGGCAGTATGTCAGATAGCACAGACAATTTTGAAATATGTAACACCTATATTAACATTATCAAAGCCAATAGTACCAATATAAACTTTTTGGAACTTCGAAGCGGATATAATGAGGATGACGGTCAGGATTCGCGGGGTATGATTTACGGAGACACGACCTGTTCCGATAACAAAATATGTCTTAACGACTTGCAATTAGACGATATTTACGAGCAATGTAAGTTGTTATTACAAGGTAAGGGATGGCAAATTAATGTTCGCTTTATTTAGCAACGCATTTCAGCTTATATAAAAAAATTATCAATAAATGGATATTAGTACCATTCTATCGGTTCGCGCCCTCTCGGGCTCAAACCCCAAAAACATTGTTGCCAATAAAAATACCCACCTTTCATTGATCTGTCCCCCAGAAAGTGGAGGAAAAAAGAAAATCCCCTTTGAAAAAAATTTTCAAAGGGGAATTTTTTTGTT